>NZ_JAWOTI010000026.1:0-59203 GCF_033338775.1 Vibrio sp. Vb1018 | reverse complement strand
TCCTTTGGCATTCGTGAGTGGTAGGTCACATGAAATCAGTGCAATTTCGTTTCACACTTTATGGTTGTATCGCGATTTGATCTGTACCATTAAAACTGGGCACCGAATTAAGCGACTTTCCATACCTGTAGTTATTCATGAATCGCTAATTTAGAAAAGTCACTGGCAAACTTTTGTCCAGAGGCGTGCCAGCACGATCGCGGCTAGCACGTTTGATTGCAAATTTACGTTAGTTGTCAAACGACTCCGGTCATAATAAGTGCGGCTTGAAGAGCTTGAATCAACTGTGGTAAATGAATAGTTGTGATAAGGACATCACTTTCAATAGAGCTCCAAAGCAAGAAAGCTTAATTACTACAGCTTTTTGTACGAGCTATGATCTGGTTCTAATTAACTATTATTTTCTAGCTTTCACTCCCCCTTATTTGATAGGAAAATCATGGTCAACTCCAACCAAATTCTGCTGTTTGTCGATGTCGTACAGCAAGGCTCGTTTTCTAAAGCGGCAGCGCTGCACGAGATGGATAACTCCTCGCTCTCCAAACAGATCAAGCGTCTTGAGAGCGATCTGGGCGTGCAGCTACTGAATCGGTCTACGCGCTCATTTTCAATGACCTCAGCAGGTGAGGAGATATTCCGTTACGGACAAACTCTGCGCAATACCTTGCAAGAGATCCAACTCTCCGCAGATGCCTATCAGGAAAAACCCAAAGGGGTCTTGCGTATCACGTCACCCAGTTATTTTGGTCATCAATATTTACGGCCAGTGATCACCGAGTTTATGCGCTCCCACCCCGATGTGCAGATACACCATTCGTTGGACGACAGAAAATCTGACATTATCTCTGATCATTACGATCTCGCCTTTCGCTTGAGCAAATTGTCCGACTCAAGCTTGATCGCTAAAACTATCGCCAAATCTCACTTTATCCTAGTGGCTTCAAACCGCTTTGTTAAAGAGTATGGTTTGCCAGCCTCGCCGAAGGAACTTAACGCTCTGCCTGCGGTGATCTACAGCAATAATGATGTCACTTTGGATACTTTTACTATCAGTGAAACTGCCAATGGCGAGGATTATCAAGAGTATAAGATGCAAGGACGCTATCGGGTTAATGATGTGCGCACCCTGATTGAAGCGGTCAGAGATGGCATCGGTTATGCGCGTCTTGATGCCTCAAACCTGTCGCAACCGCTCTCTGAGCTTGGATTGGTACAACTGCTTCCCAAGCACAACATTGTCACGCAGGATAAGGCTATTTACGCCCTCTATCCGCACCGTAAACAAACTCGGCTGGTTCAAGCGTTTATAATCGCAGTAGAGGCATACATAGGCAACCCACCACGCTGGCTTGAGTATATCGAGGACAAAACTCCTCTAAATGAAGATTAAAAAACCACCCAAGCTGAATGACTCGGGTGGCTTAGTGATTCTACCTTGTTTTATTAATTACAGGGTAACTAGAACATCTTCTGCTGCAAGGCGAGATTTAGGTAAACCGTAGTTGTAGTCTTGGCCTTCAAGGTGGTAACCCATCGCTAGTGCAAACTCACATACGTAGCCATCAAGCTCTTTCTCGAAGATTTTGCCGATCATTTCAGGATCGACGCCCTCCATTGGAGTTGAAGCAATGCCAAGGCGTGCCAACACATGCAGAGTATTACCTAGAGCAATGTAGGTTTGCGCTTTAGTCCAGTGGCCATTAAAGCCAAGTTCATTGGTTTGTGCCTCAGCAAATCGGAATGCTCCGTTGAGCATGTTGTCATACATCTCTGCTGGTAAGTGACCTGAAGAGACTTCCACATCGACGACTTTGCGGTAATCATTTTTGGTAAACTTCGGGTTGTGCGCAAACAAAATGATGTGTGACGCTTCTTTCGCGTGTGGTTGATTAAACTGGTGCATGTTCGCGAAAGTATCGTGAAAACGTTGCTTCGCTTCATCGCTCTCAATCACGATGAACTTCCATGGCTGTGAGTTGATCGAAGATGCTGACAAACGGATCGCTTCTTTGATTACATCCATATCTTGTGGCGAAATGCGCTTACTTGCGTCGTATTTTTTCGCTGTGTAGCGACGATTCAAATCTTGGATGATTGGATGTGACATTTATAATTCCTTATTGCGTTACCGATGCGGTGCATATTACTTATAACGAGGTAACAGAAACAGAGCCATTTTGGCCAATCATTATGGATAAAATTGTCCATAATTTCTTTTGAGCAATCTATGCTCTGCACCACTAGTTCTGGACACCAAGTTAAGTTAATACAATCATTAACGAGCAAGGTGCACCATGACAAGCAATAAGAAACGCATTATCTATTCACCTGAATTTAATTTGAAGCTAGCAGAGAAAGGCGAGTAGTTGAGGCAGCAAGACAGCTTATGTGGACTTCCCGTTGTTAACAATCAAAGTCAATAATGATGTGATCTGCTTGAACAAGATTGGACGGCAAGTTAAGCGGCTTGCAATACCTGAACTTATTCATTGATTGCTAATGTTCGATTTTCCGTAAATGGTTTTTGTCCAAAAATGAGTTTCGGTCTTTGTTGTCCATCGACAATAACAAAGTTTAAATCGCGAGCACTATTGGTTTGAGTTAAGATTCACCAAGCCTATCCCCTATCTCAAAATGCGCCGCCACTACCGGAGCGGCCATGACACCGATTGAACTACTCGAAGACGTGAAAGCGAGATTCCCTATCTTGCTCCACGACGACGAAAAGGCGCTGTTAAGCCTACTGCGTAAAGCGCTGGCCAAGTACCAAGAGATTGCCGGATTTACCACTAAAATCCGCATCCAACAAAGCGACTTAGCCGATAGCAATCAGTTTGAATTACCGTCCGACTTTGCTGCAAGGCTGGTGGTCAAAGATGACCGTGGCCGTTATGTGCGTAGCGAGGTTTGGGGCAACGTTCTTGAACTGAAATTAACAGGCGCAGAAACATTCCCACTGACATTGATGTACATGCAAAACGTACTCAATGAGCCGTTTGATTCGTTCCAGCTTCCAACGCCGTGCATTAGCTTGCTTGGCGACTATCTGGAATTGCTGATCACTATCCCGAACGCAGAGCGTCAACGCCGTATTGCCATAGCTGGCAAGTTGGATGTGACCGATATTGCTGCCGAACCTGACTTAGCCGCACGTAAAGCCGAGATTGAAAACTCAATGCGCGCGAACCGTGCCATTGTTCCACCAGTATCGTTGCTCTAAGCGAGGCGGCCATGAATCCATACATGCAGCTCGCCAAACGCGCGACCAATAACTTTATGAATAAGCCGTGGCTGCAAGGCTGGCAATGGGCGGTAGAAATCGACTCGCCGGACGCGCCAACGGACTTTGATATTTACGTAAAGGATATTGATTTTGGTGCTGGCTCTATCGATGCGGATTCATTCCAAGTCGGTTCTGGCTCGATTGCGCTGCCTACATACAGCAGCGTTGGCGAAATCACGCTAACGGTTCGTGATGACCAAAACCTGACTGTTTCTAAATGGTTTGAAAGCCGAATCAAGAAAGTCAGAAACCAAGACGGCACACTCAACATCCCCAAAGAGTACGTGTTCAAAATCAACATATTCACGCTCAATGAGGACGGCAAAAAGTCACTCTATAAGAGCTATCAAGTCTTTCCTACCAAGATTGGCAACGTGATGTTTTCACGCGAAAACGGCAACCAGATCCAGTCATTCCCGCTCATTCTCCAAAAATTTATGTCTGTAGGTAACAAGGTACTGTAATGCGCATTCCATCATTTCCACTACCAAGTAACATTTCAGAAGTGATTGAGTTTCGAGTCCCAACCGTGGAAGACGCTCTATTGTTCTGCGACCTCAACGAGTACCAAGAGGAAGCCAACACAACTCGCTATCTGAACCACATGCAAGACACCAGTAAGCGCCCTATGAGTGATAGCGGCCTATGGACTGGTGAAGATCGCCGCGCAGCATTGTGGTGGATTTTTATGTCCACCAGCGAGCTAGGCACTATTCCCTTTAGCTATGAGTGCGAGCACTGCAAAAAAACTCACTATCTCGACCTCAATATGGGCGAGCTAATGGAATCGGCCAAAGCGCTCAATGGATTGCCAAAACAAGAGATCACCTTAAGCGTGAAAGGCAAGTCATACCTAGCGAACGTGAAACCACTAACCGGTTACGAAGCGGAGCAACTTGAGAACATTCGCAATGAGCGCGACCAGTACGAACCGGACAGCGCTGAATGGAAGCAGCAAGCGAATCACATGGCGCTCACTGAGCTGGCCTACTGCCTAACGTTCGAAGATCAACCCAAAGACCAAGACGATGCCCTAGTGTGGAAAATCGACCTATTGAAATCGATGTACCTCAACACGGAATTTCGTGTGGCCTTTGCCAAGGTTGAAAAGTGCCTACGCAATGCGCGTCACGGATTGCTCACCAAGTACGACGAGGGGCGTTACTACCTAGTCGCCACCATTCCGCAGTGTCAGAAAGTTATCGAGCAAGGAGGTGAAGCAACTCGAACGTTGCTCTTACCCTTTCGGCATAACGACTTCATTACAACGTTTTGATTACGTTGGTTGGAACGTACTGATTGAGAACTTAACGATCTACGGTGGCCAGCCTATCGATGCGGTATTCAAAACACCTCAAACGATGGCCATAAGCCTAGATAAAGCGCTCCAAGACAAGGTGAAAAATGGACAGAAACCAAACAGAGGTTGATCTTTCACTGGTTGTTGATGCAGTGAAACGAGCCAGTGACAAAGAGCTGACCGTGCTATCTGAGATTAGTCGCAAACTCGATGGCAAGACTCTACCAACGAGCCAACAAAAGGCCGTCCTTGCAGTGGATACAAAGGGCATCGAAAAGGCGGTAACTAAGGGCGTTTCCAATGCCTCTCTTAACGTCTCTACCATTCCGAGCATTAATCCACAAAAAGGATTAACACAACAATCAAGCGGCACACCTAAACCAAGTGCAACCAAGACCAAGCGTACAGGTGAAATTGAGTTGTCATTTGCGCCTAGTCAGCCAGCAGAAACACAAGCTAAGCCGGACGCCAAAGCGATCGAGCAAAGCAGCTCTGTAAGTGGCGTAAAGTCGATTGCTGACACGCTGAAAAGCGAGGACGCGCGCGAGCAAGTAAAACAAGCGCCCGTTGTCGTGAGTGTAGAAGCGCCAGAATTCAATTCTGAACGTTTGGATACTTCAATCCTTGATGATGTGCCAGAGAAGTTAGAAAAGGCTGTCTCTGACGCACTGGCAGAGTTTGAGGGCTATTGGGAAGACGCTAACGGCAAGCTTCGACGCTCCGATGGTCGCTATGCGAGTAAGCAAGAGCAATCGGCTTACAAGAACGCACAGCAAACCGCATTAGAGCGCCAAATTGAAAAGCAAACCGACACGGAAAAGGAAAGCCAGAACGTTTTTGCCAAGGTGGCCACCAGCCTTAAGCAACTGGCCATCAATAACGTGAAAGAGTTCCTACAGGAAGAAAACGACGCGACCGATGCGGCTGGCGCTGCGGCTGGTGGTTCGTTCTTCTACTCCGCTAAAGAGCTTTATCACTTGGGGCAAGACGCTAAAGAAGCATTGGATGATGTGACTGAAAAAGCCACCTCAACCAAGGACAAGCTAAAAGAATCGAAACTAGGCCGACTCTTTACCCGAGGCAAACAAGCGCCAGAGGCAGACAGTCAGGCCGTCACAGCCATAGAGACAGTTAGCCATGAACAACTATCAGCGACAAAAGATTCGTTCGAGACAAGCCATTCAACGCAAATTACGCCTAGTGATCGACCTAACCGTGATGGTGCTAGGGGTAACGATCCTGTCAATCTTGCTAGGGGCGATTCTAGCCGGATAAGCAAGGCCAGTGAGCTAACGAGCACCAAAGATCAGAGCTACCGAGCAAACATGCTTGAAGTGCTCCATGAGTCGAGTGCTGATCGTGAACGCCAGTTTGATGATGTGCTAGACAAGCTCGATGATCTGATTTCGGCAACCAAAGCAGCGGGGAACGATGGCCAAGGTGGTTTATTTGACTTGGCTGGCGATATGTTTGAACGCCGCAATGGTCGTAAAGTTGGCGGTAAGCGTGGCCGAGTTAAATCGGTTATGTCAGGCATTGGCAGCAAAGCCTCAAACGTGGCCAGCAAGGGCGTATCGATGGCGGGAGCTGCCTTTAAAGGTATGTCTAAAATCGGCTCTGTTGCTGGCAAGGCGATCCCTTTCCTTGCTCCGGCCTTAATGGCCTACGATGCGTTTAGCGGATTTACAGACCAAGACAAGCAGAAAGAGACGTTCAACCTCAAAGATGGCCAAGAGGCGACAACTGGCCAGAAAAGCTCAATGGCATTGGCGAACGTGCTCGATTTGGGTGGCCTAGTCAGTGGCGGTGCTGGTTTGCTTGGTTCGGCGCTTGGGGCGTTCGGTTTGGATGGCGCTAAGGAAGCGTTGACCTTTGATTCTGGCGATATGGCCAAAGGCATTTACAAGCTATTTGGTGGTGAGATTGAGGACGACAAAGAGGCTAAGGATTCTAAGGCTGAGAAAGCTCAACCGGAGAAAGAAGAACACCTTAAGAACGCCGAAGCCTACCACACGGCTAAAACATCCAATGATAGCCAAGCCATGCGCGAACTTGATGCGAAAAACTCAATTCAAGTGACCTCTCAAGAGGCATCGCAAAAGGCCAGCGAGCAAGGGATTAGCTACAAAGAAGCTTACTTAGCTGTAGAAAGAGAAAAACGTATTAGCCAGGACAAACGTGTGCAAGTGGCTAATGAAACAGGCATGGATATGTCCGGCATGGTCGAGCATCCCGAGCTTGGCCAAGTTTACTCGCCAGATAAGAAAGCTGAACAAGTGGCCGCCGTCGATGCGGAGATCAAACGCCGTAAAGAGGCTGAGGCCGTAGCCGCACTAACCAAGGCTGCAAACAACACGCAAACCAACAGCGTGACCACAGCCAGCCATGAATCATCCATCAATACCGAGCTAAGTAACCAGAAAACGGACACTCAATCCGTGGTGAAAGTGGACACCGAAAACACCTCGAATAAGACGGTTGCGACTCAATCATCCATTCAACGCAATGAGCGAGTTAGCGAGCTGCAAGTACAGGCAGCAATGAAAGACCTCAAAGAGAGCGGCAAGCCTCAAACCGTGGAACTTAGCAAACATTCACTGGATGCCATTGGGCGCGCGGTTAGCGGCAGTGATAACAACAAACCGACCACTATCTTTGCAGCGCCTAGCGGCAGCTCAAGCAAAGACAAGCCAGCGTCAGCCACTAAGGCTAGCGGCTCTATTCCTCTCAACTTTGATGACCGTTCGTTACAGCGTCAAAGCGCTGATATGGAGTAATAGATGAGCCAAGAAATTGATTACTTACTACGGGTCGATATTGACGGTGTGAAGGTGGCCGATGAGAAACACGCGATCGTTGCGCGCGTCTCTGAATGGCTCGATACACCTCAAGGCCAAGTTTGGGGCGCTCCAAAATGGGGCAACAGATTAGGGGCATACAAGCATGAACCAATAAACGAAACCACAGCAGCAGCTATCGAAAACTCAATCCTATTAACCCTCCCAATTGACGTGAAAGACGCGGTGGTTCAAGGCATTGCCGTAGAGCCAAGCGTGAACGGTATCGATGCCTACAAATTGACGATCGTTGTGAACGGTCAAACGTTGGAGAGAGGTATTACGTTTTGAGCAAGTTAGAAGAAGTCAAAAAGACCTTTAACGAGGCGATTGCTGGTTCAAGCTGGTGGTCGCGTCATATTGGTTCGCAGTTCGTTGACTACCTTTGCTTATTTGTGGCCAAGATTGTTGAACGCATGGCAGCAATCAGTAGCCGTGCATTGCAAGAATCCTACCTAACGCTAGCCACTAAACGCACCTCCATTTTGGCGGGTGCTGAAACTGAGGGCTATGTAGGGCGAAAAGCAGCGCCATCGAAAGGCCGTGCGCTAGTGACCAATACCGGAACAAAGCGCGTTACCTTGCCGAAATACAGCCAATGCGTGGCTGACAATCAATTGCGCTATACGCTAATGGAAGCCATTGATCTTATGCCGCAAGAAAGCGCCGCAGTAGAGGTGCAACAGTTCGAAGTGTCCAAGATGACCTACACGGTCGATGAAGGAAAAAACTGGTTGGCCGTGGCGTTCCCTCAAGAGCTGACTAAGCGTATTCATAACATCATCGTGCGCGTGAACGGAGAAGAATGGACGCACGTCTTTAAGTTTCGTAATACGGACGGCAAATCCAACGCCTACATGGAGTATTACAAGCCAACCGACCAGCTAGGCGTTCGTTTTGGTAACAACAATAACGGTCGCGCGCCAGCGACAGGTGATGTAATTGAGTTTGAGCTATGGCTGACTAATGGTGTGACTACCCTACTCGATGCGCAGCCTTTAGAGCTTATCGATATGGGGATTCAAAGCGCCTATAAAGACCAACTCTCAATCAAAACGTCCACCAGCATCATCGGCGGTGCAGAGCCGGAAGAAATTGAATCAATCCGAAACAACGCCCTTTACTCGCCAATCTATGACGAGCAGATAGCGTGGGACTCGGATTACATGACCTTTGTTAAGCGCAATATTTCTGGTGTTACTTGGTTGTCGATTTGGGGTGAAGCGGAGCAGGAAAAACTCACAGGAACGCCGGACGTTCGCAACATCAATACGATCTTTATTTGTGCTTACTCTGCCGATAAAACCGACGAGATTTTGAATCAGGAAATCCAAGTTCTATTCGCTGGCCGAGAGGGCTATAACGAGCGCTATAAGCTGGTGGAGCGTAAGGACGTGCCATTTACCGTGACGGTCAAAGGTAAGCTTTACCCAAGTTCAAATCCAGAATGGGCGACAAAGGTACTGGCCGATGCGTTAGATGAGAAATTTGGCAAACAGACAAGTCGCAATGAGCGCATTACCAAAAACCAAATTTGGGATGTCATCCAAGAGCTCAACGTGACTTTGGGCATTAAAGAGTTTGAGGTCGAAGTTATTGGGATTCTTGACCGCATCCCGGTTGATACTTACCACTATTTAGATGTGAATGCGTCAACCATTCAACTGAACTTCGATTACTCATAGAAGTTTTCGCACGGAGCAAGAAAGACACGGATGTTTTCGCATGCGAGAACTTTAAGAAACATCATCCCGTATAGTTTTCGCATGCGAAAACTTTTACACCAATAAGGCGAAAAACATGGCATTTGGAGACTTCAGAAAATGGCTATCTGGCCAGCTAACCAAGGCGCGTCAAAAGGAAACCGCTTGGGTAGATTTAGCAAGCGCGATCGCAGAGTCAATTGAAACTCACGTAGAGTCATACATTGAAAAGCTTAAAGCGCGTTCTTCACTGTACGAAATGGACAAAGAATCGCTGCTAGAAGACATTAAAGAGCTGCGAAAAATCTTCCCGCTAGGCGAAGTGGCCGATGAGGACTTGCCACACGTTGTGATGCAGCGTAAGGACGAAATTCACTTTAAAAAGACCATTTATCCACTTATCTCAACGCTCGCGCGTGAATTTAAAGGGTTACGTGTTAAGTGGGAACGAATCTACGCGCCAGTAGTAGACCAAGAGCAATTTCCATACGGTACGTTCTTAGTTCCCGAGTCAGAGTTGGAGCTGCAAAACGGACTAAACCCGAGCGACTTTTTCCTGACCAGTCGCGGTGCTATTCGCATCCCTTTGAACGACATTGCAGGTGAGGACGGCATTACCGAGGAAGCCATTCGAGCATTCGAAGCGAAGATTAAGCGAGTGGTGCATCCTCTTATCCCATTACGAATTGTTTTAGATGGCCAATTGTATTCTATTGAGTTTGAAGTCATGGATATGGTGGAAATACCTAACTATTCTGACCATGTTACGGTTGGAAAACAGACCACGACCGATATAGAATCAACACCGAGCTATAAACAGGATTTCGTTCAGACTGGAACGACGACACAGGAAGAACGCCCTGTTAGCCCTATGTATGGTACACCTAGAATGGATGCGATCCCCTTAGATGCGATCTCCATTGATAGACGGTACTATTAACCCTATTCCTACTCCCCGTCCCATTAAAGCGCCACGACTTATACGAGGTCGTAAAGGTGCTTACACAAAAAGTAGTCCTATCGCAGTGTGAACTGCTTAACCGTTATTACGACGAACGCGCCTTGTCGTCGTTGCCTACCAATGGTACTGAGCCTTATTTCCAATTTGGCGATCTTGAATGGGGCTTTGACCTTATCCAAGAAATTGAGGGCAAGCCTAGCTGCATGCCTATCCCACTGGATAAGACAACCGTTGAAAACGTGTTTTACCGTTCTAAGGCGAACTACGCCTATGTGAACGGCAATATCGTAATAACGGCAAACTTGCCAGCGGGTACGCTAGCAGAAGATGAACAATACCAGTTCTCTTGCGTCGGCGTGAAAGATGCGAGCGGCGGTCTGATTCTAGTGGCTGTCACTCAACCAGTTTGGATCTACTCTGACCGTGGTCTATCGATAGAAATCGTGATTAACACGGCTCGCACGGATAGCGCTCAATTGGCGCAGGTAGGTGCCTAATGAGTCGCCCAAACTTCGAAGAAACGATCATCATCCCGCCACTGCTAACGGACTGGCAAGCGCTACCGCTTATCACCGATACGCAGTACCTAGAACCACTGGCCAGTAACAGCCTAAACCGTAAGTTTTACGGCATCGTTCGCGCTGGTATTTTCCGTGGTTTTGAATGTGCTCCGGCTGGTGGAATGAAACTGCGTGTGAGCAGTGGTGAACAATTTGGCGTGGCGTTAGTTGAGCGCGACGACTATGTGTTAACCGTTCGACAACAACACGATGTTGATGTGGAGATTCCGGCTGGTGCCACTTCTTATGTGGTGCTCGAAGCGTTCTATAAGTTTGGCGTAAAGACAAAACAAGTCGATTTAGCGTCAGACATTGAAGCGTCCGAAATTAAGGTGCTTCCGCAGGAAGCGGTTGAAGAACATCATTTGATATTGTGTCGCGCTACCGTGCCAGATGGCGTTACCCAACTCAAAAGTGAACACCTTAACTTTGATGATCGTGAACAAGGCGGTTATGACCTACAAGGCCACGTTTCACATCCCGATCCACATAAGCAATATGCGATGCGCGCCGAAGCCAATGCGCACTACGCAGATCGTGAAAACCCGCACCATGTAACCAAAGCGCAAGTTGGCCTTAGCTTGGTAAACAACTGGGACGCAACCAGTCAGATAAACGTAGACAACGATCAGCTTTATGCCACTGCGAGAGCCATCAAGTTGGTTCACGACAAAGCTGCTGCTGCATACAATAAGTCGGTTGAACATTGGCCGTACATTGCGTCTGGTGGCGAAACAAAAATAGCATTGCCTTACGAAGTGCCGGAAGTAGATTCATTGTCTATCCAAGGTATCGTGCAGACCAAAGACAGTGCTTGGCAATTCTTGAAAGACACTAATGAGGTTGAAGTAGCCGAACCACTTGAAACGGGTGATGAAGTGGTGATTACTCTTGGTGTTCCATCACTAAGCTCAAGCTCCATCATTGCCGAGCTTCAAGAACATATCGATAACCTTGAAGCCATCATAAACAGCGGTATCGCTGGCGCGCCTATGGAAGTATTCCATAGCCACTTCGCTAGCACGTCGAATACTTTCACTGTTCCACCAGTCTTTGAAGAATGCGCGATTAAGCTGGTGTTCCTACAAGGTGTGCAGCAATCAAAAGATATTGCTTACACCATCTCACCGGACGGTGATGTTATCCAGTTTGTTGACCCGATTTCGGCAGGAACGGAGATCACCTTGGTCGGCTAATCAGTTTTCAAATTCCCCTAGCCCTATTCCCCATAAATGCCCTTTTTACTAACAACGAAATTGGATTTTTTATGGCTACACAAAACAAATTAACTCGCATTAACCGTCTTGTTTCTGATCTTTCAGCGCAAGACGTTGGTGCATTACCAGCGGGCTCTCGCGCAACAGACTCATCAAAACTAGAGGGGAAAACCAAGGCACAAGTTGTCAGTGAAGCGCGCTCGAATCTTGTCCCAACTTCTCGCACTATCAATAACAAACCGCTAACGGGCGATGTGACTCTGACTCACTCAGATGTGGGCGCAGCGCCAGCAAGCCACACGCACGACTACATCCCTAACAACAAGAAAGGCGTTGCAGACGGTGTGGCTACGCTAGATAGCACAGGCAAAATCCCACAAGGTCAATTACCAGCTATCGCTATCAAAGAAACGTTCCCTGTTAAATCAGAAGCGGAAATGCTTGCTCTTACAGCGCAAGAGGGCGATATGGCAATCCGCTCAGATCTGCGTAAATCGTTCGTTCTTATGCGCCAACCAGCGAGCACACTAGCGAACTGGCAAGAACTATTAACACCGACTGACGCCGTTTCATCGGTTAATGGTCAGCGCGGTAACGTAGTGCTTGAGGCTACAGACGTTGGCGCTGAACCAGCATTTAGCAAAAACACAGCATTTAACAAAAACTTCGGCACTAGCGCTGGCACTGTTATGCAGGGTAACGACTCTCGCGTTGTGAATGCAGTGCCAAAGACTCGCACCATCAACGGTCACGCGCTAAGCGCAAACGTCGAGCTAACCGCAGAAGACGTGGGCGCACTAGACGCTGGCGCAACTGCCGTTAACGCAGCGAAGCTTGAGAACACCACTAAATCGCAAATCATTTCACAAGCGCGTAGCGGTCTAGCAGCTAGCGGCGCGTCATACACCAAAGCGGAATCTGACGGTAAGTATGCCACCAAGGATAGTCTAGGCGCCTCAATCAAAGACGCGATCCGAACGGTGGATATTACTGTCGAATCTGCATCAACTACGGTGGCTCTGCCAGCAGGTACAGTCTCAGCAATCCTTGTTCTAAGCGTGTGCGGCGTAATGCAGAACGCAGGTGTATGGAGTCTATCTGGTAACACAATCACGTTCGGTGAACAGCTACAAGCTGGCGACATCGTGACGGTTATCGGCTTCAAGTAAACATGACCTTTCCTTTCCTACTTCCCCATTAACGATGTGCTCCGGCGCTTTGTCGGAGTTGCTGGTCATTGAATTGAGAAAGGCATATTTCTGAATGGCATTAAAAAAATTGACTCAAGTTGGTGGTAGTCCAGCTCGAAAATTGCGTGAAGAAATCACAACAAAAGTGGATGAACACGCTAGCAATAAAACGAACCCGCACGGAGTCACAAAGGCACAAGTAGGCTTAGGTAACGTACCAAACTATCCGGCCACCAGCTCGGTAACAGATGCGTCCAACAGCAAACTTGCGACCGCTGGTGCTGTTAAACAGGCATACGACAAAGGCATCGAGGGTTTAAATCGCGGTAACGCAGCTTATGACCGCGCAGAACAAGCAGAGACGAACGCAAATGCCCACACTGACAACCGCATTAGTGCTTTGATTGGTGGTGCGCCAGCAGAAGCGCTCGATACAATCAAAGAGCTTGGTGACGCGCTCATGGATCAAGAAGATGCGGTAGCGGCCATTACAACCAACATTGCTCAACACAAATCAGACAACTCGAACCCACACAAGGTTACGAAAGCTCAAGTTGGTCTATCAAACGTGCCGAACTACGCATTCACAGCAGCGGTTAATGATGCTAGCGATGTGAAATTTGCGGCGGCAGGTGCCGTTAAGAAAGCGTATGACCTTGCAGCCTCAAAGATGACTCAAGCGCAAGCCGATGGCCGCTACCTAAAACTGTCAGGCGGTACATTGACTGGTGGCCTACTCATTGATGAGGGCAGTTCCAATGTTTCTCAATTGCACATAGGTCATGCAGGTAAGCGCTTTCATGTTGAAACGAAAACCGATGGCACCTTTGAGGTTGTAGAAAGTGACGTTTCAAGTCGATTAAAGATCCGCAAAGGTGGTGAATCAACACTATACGGCTCCCTAAACGCTACAGAGTCGGTATCTTCGAATCGTAGTGTTGAGGTGCAAGGCACTCGCGCTGGCAATAACGTTCCATCGAGCGAGCAAGTTAAGCTGGACGGGTACGGGTTGATTGGTAATCGTCGGGCGGTTTACTTAACGAACGGTTCTAATTCGTCGGATGCTTACGTTCAAATCGCGGTGGGTGGTGCTCATAATGGAGGGGACGCCAAGTTAGACCTGACTCGGTCAAAGCTTAGTTCCAGTGTCCCTATCGAAGTGCAAGGGAATAAAGTAGTTACAGAGGCGTTTAACCGTACTGAGGTTGTGCGCACCTCTTTAGGTAGTGACAACTCTTGGTGTCTGGTTGCTAACGTAACGATGCCTCAATCAAGCTCTACTGCGGTTATTGAGTTCTTTGGTGGTGCTGGCTTTAACACTGACTTGCACTATCAGGCGTCACGACATCAAATGATTCTGAGAGCCAGTAACGGAAACCCTAAAGGTCTAAATGGTCAGGTTATTACAGATCATCCTAGCGGCTTGCCATTTAGTGAGTTTGGTTGGGTAAATACTAGCGGTGACAATTACGCCATCTATGTAAAAACACGTAGTGCCTACAGTACGAACATTCTTATTCGATACATGTGTAGTCACACCATTACGCCATACGTTAGCAATAAGGGGGCAAGCCAGCCAGCGGGTATTGTCAAAGGGCGAATGGTCACTAGCTATACGTCTTACAATAAAGACTTAGGGGCAATTAACTCTGTTGATGGAAAGGGTTTAGAGCTTGATTACTCGGCAAAGAAAACTTGGATTGGTTCTCGTAATTCATCTTGGTGCCACATGGAGACTGAGGCCACAAGCGGCTTTTACTCTTACTCCGCGTTCACCTTTGCTAAAGGGATGGATGTAATGCTCAATCAGAGCATTTCATTAGGTGGGCGAGCTGCATTTCGTAACACAGACGGCAACTGGCTTCGCATCAATGACTTAGCCAAGTTTACTTCTGGTATCTATTTCGGTAGCTCACTGGTTCGTACTGATGGTGAGTTTACTGCGGGTTCTTGGAGTGGTTCGAATGATGCCGTTCGTATGGATAATAGTTTTATGGATTCATCATGGGCGACGAATGGCCGTGCTGGATTCAGTATCAACTGTAAAGATAGTTCAAGTGCGCATTGGGCGTTAGCCTCGTACTATGATGGCACCAATATCCGTTCTGGCATCCAGATCCTATCTAACTCAGAGGGTCGGATGCGCTTCTACACTAACCGCCGCAGTAAGTATGTAGACATTAAGGACGGCAATGTATATGCAGGTTCGCCTCAGAGCTCGGCTGGTAACTCTCTCGCACGTAAAGACTACGTTGATAGTAAGTTAGCGGGTGTTTCATCACGCGCTGGAGAGGTTGCCTTGGGCTGTAATGCGGGGCTAAGAGAGGGCAACCTTACGATAGATGGCATTACATGGGAGTTCAAGAATTGGATAGGATGTTTCCTCGATCCGTTTGATTTGATTAACTACAACGCTCCGGTTGCTGGTTTTGATGTTCGTGTTGAGGGTTATTACGAAATTGAATGGACTGCGATACGACGCCGTAATGCTTCAAACTCATCGGTGGTGTACTCTGCCATCGCCAAAAGCAATAAAATTATAGCGGAGGCTCAAAGTTACTCTAACGACTTCGATGCCGTGCCAACGACTTGTCGATGGGTAGGAAAATTATACTACGGTGAGCTTATTCAATTCTTAGACAGAGGTGCATCCACGCCTATTCAGGGTTCGCATTTCTCGATCCGCTACATCAAGCCATAACCATCAACCAAAGGGACACGATGCTGTCCCTTTTTTGCAAAGTTTTCGCATGCGAGAACTTTAAAACATGGCATCCCCTAAAGTTTTCGCATGCGAAAACATGGGCGCATATTGATGCGAAAACCAATATTTATATAATCTTCCTCGTCAAATATCGATTCGACTCGACTATCCTCGTTGGAAGTTTTGTATGCGTTGCCGCGCAACAAAACGCTTGGATTAGCCTCTCACCAGCCTTTTGGGTGAAAGGCTTCTTTTTTTATATAGGCTCTTGAAATCTAACTTTTTTCCGCAAAATAGCCCTATTTAATGCCCATTCAAAAGTAAGTAACGCCCGTCTATTGAGTAAAATCCACCATTCCGAATACACTCGCTAGGTGATATACAAAAGGGGGATTTAATGCCAGTGTCAGTTGTTGGTGAGAGCTTTGCGATTAGCGTACTGGCTCTATCTGTCCTCAGTGGTGTTGGGTCATATCTCCAAGGCATACGCGAGCAACGTCTAGCTGGTGGATTCCTTGATTTTTTAACCGAGCTAACGCTGGCGTTGGTGGTCGGTTTGATAGTCGCTTACTTGTGTGAAAGCGAGGGTGTGGAGGCTGGTTATACCAGCGCGCTTGTCCTCATTGCGTCGAACAACGGAGCAGACTCGATCAACTTTATCCGCAAGCTGGCTAGCCAAATGTTAGCGAGATTTTTTAATACCGGAGGGCAAGGCAAATGATGGAATTTGCAGTAATTGGCCTAGCCATTGCTGACCGATTTTTGCTTAAACGAAACGCAGTAAAAATACTGCATGCAAACCAGATGGACGATCCCGATGTGATTCGATTCGTTCTTGGTTATCAATCTCAGCGAGCCATAACGAGTGGGACTTTAACCTATTCGTTGCGCAGTAAAAAACGACCAAAAGCCGTCATTACTCGCACACGTAAGCTCGACTTTTCACACGCCGGACATAACAGCGAATACCTGACGTTCGATCGCAAGTTACTCGAACTCGAAGCGGGGGAAAAGCTGCATGGCGAGTGGATTCTGGACGTTAAGATTGAGCGCTCCTGTTCCCTAATCAATCCGCTATACAAAATCTTTCCTACCTGTACGACATATTCAGAGGAATTTGAAATTGCGTAACAACAGTAAGTTTGCACTAGACCAGTCACATAACTATGTGGTGGTCGATTTTGACAACGTGACCGAACGCGGCCTTAAGAGTCTGATCACTGCGTTAAAACAAGCTGGTGCGACTGTTACAGACGTAGAAGCCTCAAACAAGAGAACGAGACGAGACCGCGAGACAGTTAAACGCGCCAAGTTATTCTTTGATAATGGCCAGTCAATGACGCTGTTTATTGGTGATGAGGGTGATATTTTCCAAATGACACTCAACAGCACTAAACAGCCTATCCCTAGCGTGAAAAACGAGCGTGAGCTTGCGCGTGAAATGGTTCGCCTAATGAAGCGCAACCAAAGCAAGTTTGACAAGCAAGTTGCACGTAAAGCGGCTAAAGCCGTTAAAGACACCTCAGACATTCAACCAGCTACACGTTCTGTTGCTAAGCGACTTGAAGAAGCCAAAGCGGCTGAACAAGTCGCTCAGTCCAATTACACCAATGCCCTAGCCGCTCGGGATAGCGTTCGCACTAAGTTGGAAGAAGAACAACGCCGCATAGCAGATCTCGAAACTGCATTAGAGCAAGAGAAGCAAGAAACCAAAGAACTTGAAGCACAATTAGAGGCGGCAAAGTCATGATGTTTACCAGTCAAAATCAAATCAAGATTGTGGATCGCATCGACCATCTGGCCAAGAAACTCACGCCGGAGCAGATTGAAGCGGTGCTGCAAGGTAAAAACGCCGATCAAATCCTAGAAGCATTGTCACTTGAGGATTTGGAGAACACCTACTTGTATCAGTGCAGGCCTGTGCCACAAATGATGTTAGAGGCGTTCAAATCGAAAGCCTCAAGGCTTCAATTTCGTGCTCAGCAATTCGGTAAGCACTTGGAACGTAAAACCCCTACTCTATCGGTAGAGGCCGTTGAAGTAGGCAAACCGCGCAAGTCTGGTGCGGTTGCTGTCCAAATGGTGAAAATCCCGTTTTCAGATGGCCAGAGCATTTCTATTGCGTTCCATGCGCCGGATAACGATCCGCTAAAAATCAATCCAGATGACACGTTAATCGCGTTCCGCTTTCTAATGAACTCGCGCGATATTACTCACGTAGTCGCGCCAAAGGGCAACATGGATTTATCCCTTAAGGAAGTGACCAACAAGCTAGCGCAGTTGCTTGAAAACAACAGTGAGAAATTTGTCGCTGCTAAGGCCAAGAAAGACGCTGACAAGAAAGCATTGGAAGAAGCGCAACAAAAGGCACAAGAACTTGATGAACAAGCTGCGCAACTAGGCGAAGAAGCTACCGAATTGGAACAAAAGCTCGATGAGCTGGCCAAGAAAGAGAAGCGCTTGGAAACTCAGATCGCTACGCAGAACGAAATCCAAGAAGAACTACGCAAACAGCTTGCTGCTATCAAGCCAGCAGCAAATACAGCAACGAAAAATGTAAACGCTGGTGGCAGTTCGTCTCAAGTGATCGAGCAATGGGACGCTTCATGGACTAAGCAAGAGAAGCGCGACTTCATCATTAACCGTGCTTTCAATGGCGATCTTGATGCCTTTGTTAAGCAGCTAAGCCAAGAGTTTAAAGACTCATTAGAGTTTGCAGGTGCAGCAAATCAAAACGTTCCTAGCACTTATTCAGAGTCGTACATCAATGATGTGATTTATGACCTCGATAAAGGTGCTATGACGGTATCAGAGCTTGCCGAGGCTAAAGAATACATCCGTGATTCAATTGAAAACGATTTTCCTCAGTTGTCAGACGAAGAACGGGAACGAAAAGCAAATATCGAGCGCAAAGAATGGCTATTGGCTCTTATTGGTCGCAAGACCATTGCTAAGGGCTGGAAGATGGATAAAGGCGAAGATAGCGAGCCGTTTGTCTACTTCGAATCGCCTGACGCGAACGACGATGATAGCTTTGGCCAGTACATGATCCACGCGCGCGATAACCAAACCTTGGCTGTCACTTACGGCGAGGGTTCACCGCTTGCTGGTGGTGACGATCTACAAGGTTGGGAAGCTGCTAAATCACTTATTCTGGCTGACTACGATCGCGAATCTAAGTTGCTTCAAGATACCGATGACAACAACGAAGAACCACAACCAATTGAGAACGACGAGCCAAACGCGAACGATCAAGACAAAGACGAAACCACGGATAACCTATTCTGGTATGGCCTACGTCTACGCCCTTATGGCTTGGGTACAACGCCGCCACAACATCAAGTGGCTAAGTACCTCGATCCAGAATCGGCTAAAGAGCAATTCGCTGACGCTGGTAATGGCATTCGCCACGGTGCGATCGCTTATGACCAAAAACTGCCACCAGAACTAGTAAGCAACTTTGACCTAGAGCCGCTATTTGGCATGGTTGAGGGCGACCTAGAAGAAGCTGAGCGCATCACAACCGAAGCGCTAGGCCAATGGGTTGAGGACAAAGGCGTTGATGAAATTCCTCAGTCTACGCTCGATACCCTAAAACAAGTGGGCTTCAAAGCAGCGTTCGCTAAGCAGCTACGCCAGCAACCAGAAATGAAGAACCGCAAGGAAAATCCAAACGCGTACAAGCTATGGAGCGCATCGATTAACCTTGTGACGCCGGACATGATTCAAGAGATTGCCGAAGACCTAATGCTGGTTCAAAGCGATGCTGAATTACAGCGCCAAGCAGAACACACGCAAGGCCGCATGCGCTTCCAAGAAGCAGCTCTATCCCAACTTAAGGATATGCAGTCAGTAAACCCAAGCGATCGCAAACGTCTTGTTATGCTAGCTGACCTAACGCTAGGTACTGGTAAAACACTAAAACGTGGCGAGAAAGTGGATGACCAAGCTAAGCGTATTTCAGAACAAGCGCACCTAGTGGAATCACTACAAGGTGAAACCCTAGCGTCACTGGAAGCGCAATTTAAGAACCGCAAAGAGATCACTGATTTCCTAACGGCTCATCGCATTCCATTTAACCGCCGTGCGAAACGCGCTGACCTACTGCAAGCTATCTTGAACTACCGTGACGGATTCTTTAGTGCAACGGCGAAAATGTTCGACCTACGCGCGCTACGTGGCGACCTATACGAGAAGTTTGAGAACGGCGAAGCGTTAGCACTGGATGACGTAGAAAAAGCGTTTAGCGCGACTACGGTTTACCATGAGGGAGACGTAGCTTACACCAAGGCAAAAGGTGAAACCGTCATTCCAGCAATGGCAGACCAAGGCGAGGACTACCAAAAAGTTGAGCGCTTCATTAAGGCGATTGATGACGGTATCTACCCTGACCTATCCGAACTAAGTTCAGATGAGCTCTTTGCTCAGCACTATGCAATGGCAAGTGTTACCAACCAAGAAATCCTGGCAATTCATGGTTTTAGATACTTGGATAACGATGAGCAGATCGACAATGAACAGATGGCTCGCGCTATCCATAACTCGGTCATGCCATTGTGGTACACAAAAGCTATCGAAGCGGAATACGAAAGCCGTGGATTCCCTAGCCTTGCTGCGTTGCCTGACTTGAACCATAAAGGTCAATTCAAGGCGACACGCGAGAAACGCTACGCACCAGTTGGCACTATTGGCCAATCTGATTTTAGCGTTATCGATACGTACACAGGCAAGGTGCTAGAAACTGGCCTAGAGGGCGCAGCAGCGCAGCAAAAAGCGACTCAACTAAACGACCAAGCAGTGAAAGAAAGCACTATTGCAATCTTTAACATGCTTAAGGACGGCAAAACGCTTGAGCAAATTGCAGAGACGGAATACAGCGCACCACTAGAGCCTGTCAGTCCGGCCATGTTCACCACAATCAACGGCTTTGAATCATTGTATTCAACGTTAGCCATTAACGGCTCGGGTTCGCTTCACTCGCGCCCAACACTACGCGAGAACGCCGACAAGCTACTGGCTAAGGTGGACGCTGACGGCAAGATTAACGATATTGCGCTAACCGAAGAACAAGAGAACCAAATGGAAAATACATTTGGCTACAGTTTCTTCTCTGCGAAGTCGAACAAGGGTAAAGAGCTACGCTTTATCGCTAACACCAATTCTCGCAGCTACCTAACGGTTGACGGTGCTAACAAACTGCTTGAGCTATTGGGTGCTAAGAACGCCGTAGAATCTGACACAGCAGATGAAGTGAGCAAGGGTGCATCCGAGGAAGAAAAACAACTTCTCGCACTAGACCCAACTCAATATTCATTTGGCTCAATCTATGAGAGCGAGGGCATTCGAGATACGGGTGAAATCGCTAAGCGAACCCGCGCCTTTATCGCTCAGCTTAAGAAAGCTGGCAAGATAAGTAATGACGTTAAAATCTCAGTACGCAAGCCTCGCTACGGCACACTAGACCTAACTCTGACTGACTTGCCAAGAAACGTCATGCTCTGCAATCCAGCTTACCTACAGTTCGAGATTGATAACCCTAACTCGCCAGCGCCACACGGTATGAGCCGTTATACCGAAGCAGTAGATCAGCTGATCGAGTTCGTTAACGCTTATGTAGGCCAATACGACTACAACAACAGCGACACGATGACCGATTACCACGATCGCAATTTCTTTGGTGGCCACCTAACCGTGGACTTTGATTTTGGTAAAGAGCGCAAAGTGGTAGAGCTCGCGTCTCTAACTGAAATGCACCAGCAAGGCGAACAGGCAGAGGATGACGCATTAGACGTTACCTCATTCCGTGAAAGCCTAGATGAAGAAGAAGCGAAAGCGCTTGAGCAGCTAGAAGCCTTTACCAACCTAGAGCTAAAACTTGGTAAGCAGGAAGTGACTTTCCCAACAGGCCGAGTGAAGTCGATTAATGCGAAAGATGAGGATGGACTAACTTACAGCCTAGACGTTCTATTCGACATTCTAGCGACCGACTTAAGCGAAAAAGCGAAAGCTCAACTTGAGACGATTAAGGACTGGCAATCTTCGGATACCTACTACAACGAAAAAGGCACATTGGTACAACCAAGTGTTGCGGCAGGTATCCACTCAGTAAATGGCTCAGTGCCAGCGAACGTGTACGCTCCGCTAATCGCCCGTTCATGGTTAAATGAAAGCCACGCTGACATTTATCCGATCGCTAAAGATGGCGAGTACAAGTTCGCGCTATACCAAGGCAACGACTTGATCGGTGAATTTGACGATACAGCGGAAATGGAAGCGCTATTAGTGAAAGCGTTCAATCTAAGTAGTGAAGCGCCTCAATCTGAAACAGAGGGCAATAACGAAGAAATGGAACATGTAGAGAAACTAAAGGAAATCCGAGATTTCACTGGTGAACCTACGCCGGAATTGGTTGATGAGTTCCAAACCGCACTAGAACAGGCTTACGCCCACTTCGAAGCTAACGACCAAATAGCAGAGAACGAAGCGTTGATGGATGCCGCTCTAAGCAACATCACAAGCATGATCCAAGCGCAAATTTAATCACAACCAAGGCCGCCACTTCGGCGGCCTAAACCGGAGACAATCAAGTGTTAAGCTTAAGAGAAAAAATGACGCTCAACCGCGATGCTGCGGGTTTGTTGAAAGAGCTTAAGAGTGGCCAGCTATCGATTGGTGAACGCATCAAAAAGAACCGTGAGCTGGTGGAAATTCTTAATAAACTGACTGGCGCTAACCAAAAGGTTGAGCAGGAGCCGGTATCAAGTTCGGATGAGCCAATATCGGTAGAAGAATTTTCCAAGTTAGGCCGCTCCGATAAGATTGAAAAGCTCAATGAAGTGCTACTTCTGCCTAACTGGTACGAATACGAAATGGCGTTTTTCCCTAACTACCAAATGGTTGAAAAGGGCGATAACTACGTTGTGTACAAGGATGGCGAAAACTTCCAGTTTGGCTACAAAGGGCATATTGCGCGAGGTTTGGACTACTGGAAAAACGATGCGGGTTCAGCCAAGAAAAATGGTGGTTTTGGTAGCTGGTCGCGCGCTGACCGTAGCAAGGCTATCAAGACCATCACTAAGCACATTGAGCAGAATGAGCGCGACAATGGCGAACGTCCAGTTGAACAAAGCGAACTGGTTGCGAGATTCCTTGCAGGAGAGTTTAATACAGCCAAGCCATCGTTGTTTGTTGATGTAATGCGAGACGTTCACTCAGAGGGCTTGGAGCTAGATAGCATCAAGCAAAAAGCGATTGAATGGTTCGAGCACAATCCTGACAAACTGGCCGCTTAAGTTTTCGCATGCGAGAACTTTAAAACATGACATTCTATATACTTTTCGCATGCGAAAACTTTTCAGAGAACTTGAGAAAAAAAATGAATGTTTTCACTAAAATCCGAGCAGACTATTACTACAAGCAATCTCTAAACCTTGCACTGGCAGCCAGTGAGCGTCATAACTACTCCAAGGCGCTTTTCGCATTGCTTAAGAGCCATTAATCCTTTTCCCTGTCCCAAAAGTTTTCGCATGCGAGAACTCGCCACTCCCAACCGGAGCGGTCAAATTGAATCAACTCACATCAATTAACGTCGAAATCAAAGAGGCGAAAAACATCAATGACCTAGCCGAGATTGTTCAACTGTACGCAACAGACAATCCAAAACCCAAGCTAGGTCGAACCAGCTACGTTGTGACAGCAAAAGGCGACGAAGTAGAAACAGGCTTTAAAGTCGTGGAAGCCAGCGACCTTATTCCATCGAACGATTTGGACGGTAGAATCAATCCGAATTTCCCACAAGAGCTGCAACCGCGCGACCGTACTCGCGTGTCCTCAAAATTGCAGATCTCAAAAATAGCCAACGATTTGCGCCCACAACAATTGACCGATTCTGGACTATCTAGCCACGGCGCACCGATTGTTGGCTCGGACAATGTGGTGGAGTCGGGGAACGGTCGAACCATCGCTATCATCAAGGCGTATCGAGAGGGCAAGGCTGATAAGTACCGCCAGTTCCTAATCGACAATGCGGAGCGCTTCGACCTATCGCCAGAGAAAGTTGAGAGCATGCGCGAGCCAGTGTTGGTTCGAGAACGTGTCACCAAAGTTAACCGTGCTAAGTTTACCCGAGACTCCAACCTCTCTGACTTGCAACAAATGAGCGCCGCCGAGACGGCTTGGGTTGACGCAGAGCGCATCGATGACCGCATGATTGCCCTTTTCCAACCGAGCGAAACAGGCAACCTTTTGGCCAAGTCTAACCAAGGATTTATAAACAGTTTCTTAACTGAAATTGGGGATAACTCAACCGCCGGACTACTTACCGAAGATGGCCGACCAACCAAGCAACTGATTGAGCGCATGCAAAATGCCGTGTTTGCCAAGGCGTACAAAAACGAGAAGTTGGTGAAGCTGGTAGCCGAGGAAGCCGATCCCGAAATTCGCAACATTTTGAGCGCGCTAAACGGCGCAGCAAGCGCGTTTGTTGAGATGCAATACCTTAGCGGGGAGGTGCATAAAAACACGTCTGGAACGCTGGCAGAAGCCGTGGAAATTAACGCCTCACAACCTGACCTCGCTAAGTCAGCACTTGACTCACTGGTGCAAGCAACCGAGTTAGTAAGACAGGCCAAAGATTCCGGTCAGCACATCGATGAGCTATTGGCTCAGTCCGGTTTGTTTGGCGACAACGATCCCGAGGCCGAAGCGCTGGCGAGATTCATTGCTGCTAACAACCGAAGCGCAAAACGCATGACACTGGCATTTAAGGCAATGGCCGAGGCAATCAATAGTGAATTGCTTCACCAAGGCCAAGCGCTCGGGGATATGTTTGGCGGTGGTGGTGCATCGCTTATTGATATTCTTGGGCGTGTAAATCAAGAGCTGGAAAACGAGGGGGTACAAACAGGCTTTATGTTCGAGTCCAGTGTGCAACTGGACGAACTTGCAAACGCTTCGAGGCATGCTATAAAATAGTTCTTGGTATATACTGCCTATACAACCTTTATAGACACACAAAAACGCCAGATTTAATTGTCAAATCTGGCGTTTTTGCATTTGGGGGTAGGGGATGTTTACTATCAGGCATCGTTATCACTACGGGCTAATCGACATAAACGAAGACGGCGTTGCCGATGGACATTCAGTCGCAGGGAATGAGATCCCCGCTTTAAGGAAAGATGGCGAGTATATCTACAGACCATTTAAAGGGGCGCTAGATAATATCTATCTGCTGCATGTCCAAAAGGTAAAGCTGGTGAATATCGTCGCTTATTGCGATGACGAACTAGGGCTATTTGGCTGGCAAGACGTGCCACTCGATCACTATGTGGTTGGTGTCTACCGTGACGGCGGGTATTACGTTCTAACGAAAAACGGGCAGCTAATTAGCCACCCGCTCTAAAAAAGTTTTCGCATGCGAGAACTTTACACGCGATAACCGACTAATTGAGCTTCCCCAACTGGCACTTGCTCAAGTTCGCCATCATCAAACAGTACCGTTAGCTTGTCGCTATGCTTACCAGATGCGAACACCAAACCATGACGACCATTAACCATGACACAAATACTGGTAGGCTTTTGGTTTGCTGTAGGCTTTTTGCTTACTGGTGTCTTATCGGTCTTTTCTGCTTTCTCGAGTTCGCTAGGTTTAGGGGTAACTTCCACCTCGCTATCTAGCTCGCCAGTACGCAGTTTTACACAATCTTGGCGCGTTAGCTTCTCGCCGCTTTCCAGTGCTTCACGAACGCGCTCAGAGTTATCGATGCTGGCTTTGCGTAGTTCGTTGATGGACTCAACATCACCAATAATCCCTTTTTTGAATGCTTCCAAAACAAAGTCAGGGGCTTTAAGCACATTTAGGTATTTCGAAATGTAGCCGTCTGATTTGCCAAGGCGCTTAGCTAAGCCACGGTTATCAAGATTGTGCTTTTTCTTAGCTTGGTCAAACGCCTTACCCAACTCGATTGCCGTTAAATCTTCACGTTGGATGTTTTCAATAAGCTGGCCAAAAATATCGCCCTTTTCACGGACAATACATTCAACGTGAGTCAGCTTGTCGCTCAACATAGCGGCGCGCCAACGTCGTTCACCCTCTTGGATTTTGTATCCCTTGCCATCGAACGGGTAAACAACGACAGGTTGAATTTGGCCGTTTTCTTCTAGGCTTTCGCATAACTCAAGTAGTGATTCATCGTTAAATTCTTCACGAACTTGCTCAACTGAATACAAAGAGTCTTTAGGGATAGCCAGCACTTTCGCTGCATCGCGGATTTCTACCGCTGATTCATCCAAGAGATTATCTAGGTCGCTAAGCTTGATTCGATCTCTTAAGCTTTTGGTCATGCTGTCACCTCTACCATGCGCTTGCAAAGCTCATCACAAACCGCTGTAAAGCCGAATTTATCAGCCGCTTTAGGGTTGGTTTCAATCAGTGCTTTGCCTTGGTTTAGAGCTTCACTTACGCGCGTTGTTTTAATCAGTTTGTTTTCAAAAACTAGGTTGCCGTACTCTTTACGAAGTTCCGCTTCCTGTTCGCGCTGGTCGTTTGTAATGTTGGCTTCAATAAGGTTTAGGACAATGCCTAACACTTCCAAGTCAGGGTTCATTCGACGGATTTGGCGCGAGGTCTTAACCAGCTCATTAACGCCTTTGATCGACATTTTTTGTGCTTGGCTAATGATAAGTAGCTTGCTGGCCACAAGTAGCGCTGCATGCTGTAGCGCGTTCGCCGCTGGTGGACAGTCGATAAAGATATAGTCGTAGTCGTCTTTGATAAGGTCGATAGACTCAGCCACGTTTAAGATTTGTGATTGAGTAATGTTGCCCATGCGCTTATCGCCGCCAATAACGTGTACGTTTTCGCTGACTTCGAAAGGTTTAGCCTTTACTGGATTTTCGAAAAGGTTGTAAGCGTTGTGTAGGCAGCTCGCAGATGTGTACTCTGGATTCTCGACCATTTCCGGTGCGATTGAACCGCCTAAGTTGTTTTGTGGGTCAAAGTCCAGGAATAGACATTTGTTGCCTTGGCTAGCGATGCTAATGCCAAAGTTGTAAGTACAAGTTGTTTTACCAACGCCGCCTTTTTGGTTGGCAATCGCCATGATAATGCTCATTAATTAATTTCCTTTGCTGGTGGAATTTGTTTGCTGTTTTGGTTTGCTCAGTGCTACCTCAAGATCCTCGATATAGCACTGAACTACGTAATCAGTTGTACCGCCGCCGTGCATTGCTTTGTAAATAGCAGTGTGGCAAGGGCTTACACCCTTAACGCCATCAATGAGCTGCTTGGCTTTTCTGGTACTTCCTGCCTTTTGGACTAATTGATTTAATCTTTCGCATCGTTCCTTGGATGCCATATCAATGCCTCTCGATTGTTGTCACTGGCAACAGGCACACACTATACGTTGCCAGTAGCAACAGCACAAGAAAAAAAAGTAACAAACAGAACCGATTGCACAAGTTTTCGCATGCGAGAACATTAAATAAATTGTGAGATTGATTCCATGTGTTTTCGCATGCGAAAACTTTTTGACAATTCTATTACTTAACTAGGTTACAAAGAGCAGCGTCAACAGGCATAAGAAGGAAAAAGCACCTAGTTGCATAATTCATTGTTTTTAATAAAAAATATTGAAAAACCTGTTGAATGTGAAAATTATTTCATATAAATTAAATTACAGATAGGCGGCAACAAAACTATTAGGGGTAGGATTGATTGCATCAAAGCTTATCTGTTCAACGTGCAATCCCCGCCATTTGTTCAGTGGCGGGGTTTATTTTTTCTATCTCAAAAGTTTTCGCATGCGAAAACTTAACGCATCGATTTGCTGTTAACACTCCACGCTTCGAGATTTACGTCCTCGATAGAATATTCAAATTCTTCATCATCGACGTAGTAGGTATGTAGGTTTGCTTGCCAGTAGCCTTTATCAACTTGCTCTTGCTGGTACGCCCACGCAGCACACAACAAAATCGCAGGGTCTTCGAAATTGAAGTGTTGCTCTGTGATCACTTCTGAATCGCTGCCAAGGTCATAACCATGCTTGGCCATGAGCGATTTAACCGCCCACCAATAAGCGCCATAGTGACGGTACATGAGCGGATTGGCTTTAAGTGTTTTGTAAATGCCATCTACTTGAGCTTGGATAAATGCTTCTTTGCTTTGCGCTGTTTCTAGCGCCTCATCGAGTAAGGGCTGTAGATCTTCAACGGTAGGCAATTTCACTTGAGTAATCATTGTTGTCTCCAAAAAGTTTTCGCATGCGAAAATTTGAGTTAGGCAGCTTCGGCCATTGTGTTATGAATGGTTAATAGCGATTTCGCTAGCAATTCCAAATCCGCTTTCGCAGAGATAAACCACCAGCCGCCATTAAATTCACTGCTTGCGTTTGATGCGAAGTCAGCGCCGTACTCGGCCTTAGCTTCCTTGTCACCAGCGAACATCACTTTAAGCGAACCTTTAAGGCCATTGTTGTCCATCAAACCAATGCGCTCGTATGGCTCTACAACAATCTCTTTTCGGTTGCGACCGCGCTTAGGCTTCCAGCTAATTGGTGAAGTCACCATTTTAACGTCGATGCCAATGCCTGACATTAGTTCGCTAAACTTCTCGATGCTCTCTACGTTAATGGCAGAGATATTATCGATTTTCACTTTCTGCGTTTCGGTCACTTTAACCTCGGCCTTTTCCGGCTTATCCGCATTTAGGTACTTCTCGATAAATTCCTCACGCTGTGCGCTGCGATAAGTGAATAGCGAACCATACGCACCTTTCATGCGATTCAATGACCAGTCATCCGAGAAGATTAGGCCATCACCGGATAGGAACTCACGTTCGCCAATAGCGTGTAGGTCAGCACATACCTTAAGCATGGTTTCTTGTGAGTTTTCGCCGTAAATCGCATCGACCTTTTTCAGTAGGTGAGTATCGGTCGTTGGTTTGTATTGCGTCATCCAGTACGCGATCTGTGATAGACGTTTCGCACGGTCAGGGTCGTTAGCCACCAGCTTAGTGAAGTCAGCGAATAGCTTATCTTCCAGCTCTGTGCGGTATTCGCTAGAGCGTTCGGTCAGAATATCGGTGTAACGAGTGAACTCACGAGCCGATAGGCGGCGCGCTTCGTGTGCGTTGGTGTAACCTGTCCATTTCAAATTGCTTAGATGGTTATCTAGCTCTTTAAGGAAAGTGATAGACGTTTTGTAAGTCGTCTCTGCTTTCAGTAGCGCTTCTTGATAAAGCTCAGGGTATTTTTCCTCGAATGCTTTGATCTCAAGTGTCACCAGTTCAACAACTTCCTGTTCGCTCACTTGGTTGCCGTTTTCCATCGCCTGTTTGTCCCAATCGCTACCGATAAAGAAACTTAGAATGTCGTGTTCCAACATCACGCGACCTTTATCTTCCAATTGCTTGGTTACTTGGTCGAGTAGGGCTTTCACGATCGCTTTATCGCTCGCATCTGGATAAATCAGCGTTTGGTCTGGTTCAACATCCAACCCCCACGGCGTAGAGAATGAGCCGTCAGCATTGCGCACCAAACAACGGCGGCTGTTACCGTAGGCTTTCATTTTCTTTTCTGCGACCAGTTCAAAGAACGTCTCACGGTCAAACGTATGAGCGACTTCACTTAGTGGTACACCTTGGAGCGCTTTTGCTTCTAGCGCAGCTCTATCCTGATTCACTGGCGCAATTTCAATAATGCGCTCAACAGGTAGATCGACATAGTTGCGTGACGCTGGTTCGCCGTCCATTTCAGTAATAAAGCCGTCCACCGTGCCAGATTTACGGTCGAAGTTGGTGATCATGATTGTTGCTTTTGAATCGTACTCGGCGCTCCAAGAACGGCTCTTAACTTCGGCTTTGTAGGTGTAGCCATTACGCACAATCACACCGTTGCGAACAATGTACAACTCTGGATGAGTTAGGAAGTCAGGGTAATCCTTTAACACACCGTCATTGATGGCCAGCTCCATTGCTGGTTTCAATTTCTTGATGGTATCGCTCGCTTTGTCGCGGTTTTTGATCGCTGCCTCATAGGTTTTGATTTGGCTTTCTAGCGCAAACAGTCTGCCTTTGGTGCGTTGGTAGTTTTTGTGCTGCCAACTTCCGCGCTTCTCGCCCTCTGCACGTAGGCGATCTTCTTCCACCTCTTTGCGTAGTGGCTCTAACTTCTCGCGTAGTTCGGCCAGCTCGCCCTCAACCGCACTCACATCCAAAGCAAGCATTTGGGTGGCTTTGATGTACTTGCTGACGTTAATACTTGCTAGTCGGCGTTCCTCTAATTTGCGCTTGCGCTCAGCTTGACGCTTAGCCGCTTCGATACGGGCTTTCGCTTCTTCTGGATTTGCTGCCAGCATGATTGCAGTTTCGTCGGCTGCGTCTGCATCGGCGTTCGCAATGTACTTTTCATCACCTTTGAACATTGTCTCAATCCAAGTGGCTTTGCGTTGGATTGTGGCCAAGCGGAAATCATCGAATGAGCCTTTCGACGTGTAGTAGTGAACGTTCACGCTGTTTTGTTTAGAGCCAACACGCGCGCCACGGCCATTACGCTGTGTGATACTCATTGGAGTCCAAGGTAGCGTTAAGTGGTGAATATCGGTTGTGCCATGATGCAAGTTGATGCCGACTTCGCCTTTTTTATTGAGGATCATGAATTTGTATTTCGAGGTGTTGTAAGCATTGGCCATTGCTTCCAAACCCGCTTCCTCATCGTCCTCAGTCGCTTTAGAGCCTTTCTTACCCGCAACGGTATCGCTGTTCAAAATACCGATTTCAGACAGCTTACAACCAACAAAATCCGCAATGATTCGCGCGACTTTCTTGTGCTGTGTTTTTTCTTCGGTGAAGACAAGCTGCTTACCGCCAGCCAGATAAATCTCGCGCGCGTTCTCAAGGAACTTGGCGTACTTAGGGGAGACAGGGTGCGTAAATTTCAACTTGGCCTTGTCACAAATGTTTGTGAATCGGTCATCAAGTTGCTGGTGGAGCTGAACCACGCAGTGATCGCCCTCGACCTTAACGCTCTTATCAACCTTAACTTGGATTTTGCTTAGCTTAACCGTGCCGTCTGGTGCCACATCCTCAAAAGCGACCGTGACGGTATTTGGTAGCTTAGCTACTGCCGCCTCAACCTCTTTTTTGTTGTCCTTGGCGAATCGGTAGGTAACACGCTCATAGTACAAATCAAGGTCTGTACTTACCTTGTCCATTTTACGGATTAGGCCGAAAACCGTGTCGTTAGGGTATTGCTCGACAATCTCTTGGTTTTCGTCTTTGTCTGGATTACTGATTGCGTCAGCGCGCTGGCGTAGTTCCTCATATAGCGCTTCCTGTTCGCTATTCATTTGGACAACGCTTTGCTGGCTAATCAGGTCAGGAATGTGAACGTTGGCACCAACGGATTTAGCATCCTCGATCGTCATGTAGCGGTTAACGATGTTTCGAAGTGCGTCTAGGTTTTGGAATCCGAGTAGGGCTTCACGCTGTTCAACTTCGCCCGAAATCTTAGTAACCAGCGCTTCGCCAGTCTTACCAAACATGCGGATAAAGTCGTCGCTGTCAAAGATCCCCATCTTGGCAAACGTGTCTGCCGGAATGATGTGGGACAGCATATTGAACATATCAACAGGGCTGTTTACGGTTGGCGTAGCTGTTAGGAAGTAAACGCCTCGACCGTCATTGCGAGCCTTAATGACGTTGTTCTTAAGCTGCATATCGATAGCGCGATCGGCTTGCGCTTGGCTAGGCAAGAATGCCAGATTGTTTCGGTATGAGCCGCCCTTGTACGAGTTGCGGAAATCATGCGCCTCATCGACCATCACCGAATCGAATAGCAAGTCCTCAAAGTACGGTAGTTCTTCGTTTTTGGCCGTACCATCGTCAGCATATTTCGCTTCAAAGCGCGCGTTCTTCGCTTGATCTGTGTGGCTTTCCGCTTCCTTAACTAGCTTGCTTGAACCAGCAATCAAACCAGCATCGCGCATTTCAAGCACGTTGGCCGAAATCGTGTCCGGCTTCAATGGAATGCGGTTGTACACGTCTTTTGTCATTACCACGATGCGAGCGGTTGACTGTGTAAGCTGGTGGAGCTGTTCTGCTACGCGCTTGCCGTTTGTGTCTACGGTCAGTTTGGCGCGCAAGATAGGATCGCCTTTCTTGTCTAACTTCGGTTCGCCCGTTTCATCTAATACCGGTTCCCGAATGATTTTTCCGTCATCGTCTTTGTGAACTTCAAGGCCGATAAATACCTTGTCAGATAGATTGCTTTCACCAAAGAACAGGTCGGACTCATAGAACCAGTTCTCTAACACGGATTTAGGAACAACGATGGCCACACGGTTGGCGCGTTTGGTTTCTAGGTTGTGCTGCACGAGGCCAAGGCCAGTGAGCGTTTTACCCAAGCCAGTACCAAAGGCAATAATGCCGTTACCGTCTGCACTGTGACGGCGAATCGTTGAGTTTTGGTAAGGTAGGAACTCAATCGCACCAGATACGCCATTTAGCGTTAGTGGTGAGTCATCAAACTCCGGCTTAATCCAACCGTTAAACGTATTGTTGTAAACCTGTTCCAAGTATTCTGAATGGTCAGATGATGCAATCCATGTAGAAAACTCATCATCGAGGCGGCGCATTTGTTCACGGATAAGTGATTTATCTTCGTTCTTACTACCGCCACGAACCGCACCATAGTTGATGTACGATTCAATTTGACGCTCAAATCGCTCATCGCTGTTCGCTGCTTTACCTTTCACGCCATTACGAGTTAGGCCATCAATCCATTCGCCATCACGCCAACGGTAGCCAGTAAGGTATTGGCCGGATTCGCTTTGTACGAAATCCTCAAAGCCGTCCTTATCCTCGGTAAAGTCGCCCAAGATAAATTCCGTGTAGCCACGGTCATGCAGGAACTCAAGCATGATGTTTTTAGGAATCCACTTATCGGTAAGCTTCATCTTCACATCGGCAATCGAGATCTTGTTTCGCTTAGATTCGATGGCTTTAATTTGGCGCATGATGTTAGCTTTCACGGTATCGCTGGTGGTCGATACTAATTGTGTGGTCAGCTGATCCATGCGCTTACCGACTAGGCCAGTCGTCGCTTTATGGAATGCCGTCACCGTGCCGTCAGGGTTTACCGCTACCTCATCCATGTTCGCTAGGTAATCAAGCAACTGCTCATCGCTCATCGCATCGATACCGCTTGCGGTGTAATACGTGCGAACGTCATTCAGTGTCAGTGTGGTTATGCCTAGTTCACGGTCACATAGATGGAACACGTCACAAATGCGAGACGAACTGTATTGAACGGTCAGCTCACGCTTAAGGTCGCCTTTGAGTAGGTCAGACAGTTTGCCCTTAGAATCGATCGATGAGTGGTAGTAATTCCATGCAGAGACGTACTTCTCGCTTAAGTTGCTTAGCGCTTTCTTCGATACCTTAGAACCGCCCATTAACGCGTTCAGCTCTAACACTTCGCCGCTTAACTTCACGCGATATTGTTCGGTCTGGAAGTCCTCCGCGCCCATTGCCATGTTGGCCAAGTCGCTATTGGATGTCGTTCGGCTACCAGCAACCAACGTTGCAAGCGTTTGAACTTTCATGCCAAGTAGAATGCCTTTGTAAGCGTGTTCTTGGCTTGCTTTTGGCAGCTTGGCAATCTCGCGCATTAGGGCTTTAAAGTCGTCATGACACAGGTAACCGTAATCTTCGAAAAGCTTGAGCGCTTGGCTGGCCGATAGCTTAAGCATCGATTCAGTAGAGTAGGTGATAGAACCGATCTCATCGGTGTTATCTACGCCATAGGTCGCCTTACTGATAACGCCTGTTTTCGCATTGCTTTCAGATAGCTCCCATTCGCCATCAATCATTTCGTACTGCTGGCCATTGCGGAAAATCGTGTCTCCATCGGAGTATTTCGCGCTCACTGGCTCGCTAACCGCTTCATCGAGTAACATCCAATCAATGCGACTGTCAAAGCGGCGCATTAACGACTCTTTAATATCATCGTTAGAACGGTTGCCACGCTTCACGACTTTGCGCGCAAACTTACCTACGCCCTCAACAGTCTGTTCGCCGTTGATGAATTTCTTACCCTCGCGCTCGAACCACTTACCTTTGAGCCAAGTGTCCCAAAGTACGTTAGATTCAATCAGCGTGTCGCGGTCGGCGCTATCAATCAGTGCTTTCGCTTGGTCGCTGTGTTTTCGCCAGATAACAAGGTCAGTCACTACGCCCGTATCAGAGAACGTGCCCGTTGGTAGTCGGTGCGCGCCCAAAAACTCCGCTTTAAGCGCGAGTTGTGTACGCCACTTCTCAAGGTTTTTCGCATCACAAATACGAGTTGGCAGCACTAGGGCAATCAAGCCACCAGCTTTCGCCTTATCGATAGAACGAGAAACGAAATACTGATCAGCGTACTTAATGTCTTTGTACGCTTTGTCTTTCATCGCGCTAGCGTCTCGAACACCATAAGGCGGGTTGCCGATTACTAGGTCAAAGTCGCCAATGCCAGGATTAGTTGCTACCGCTTCGAATGCCGATTGGATTACATGGTCTTCGGGGTGAAGAATTTGGTTGATGGCCGCTGAGGTCTGATCCATTTCTACGGATGTAGTCAGGGTGCCTTTAGGTTTGGTTTCGCTAAATACGCCCACGCCCGAACTTGGTTCAAGTACGCTACCGCCAGTAAAGCCATAGGAACGAACTGCATCCCAAGTCGCGCTCGCCAGCCATTTAGGCGTGTAGTATTCGTTGGTGGAGCCACCGATGCCGCCAAAACCTGTGTAGTCGCGCAGAGCTGCTTTATCTTCGGGTGAAACGTTAGAGTAGTCGCCGTTGTACTTGGCGAGAATATCTTTGGCTAGTTGGTTAGCCTTAAGGCGCTGGTGGCCTTTTGGAGTGTCGCTAATATCGACAGCGAGCAAGGCTTCAAACTGGCGTACCAGTTCATCGATTGTTGTCGCCTGTTCAATACTGCGGGTTAAATCAGTGTTCATTGAACGTGCCTTTTATTCTTTGGATAAAAGCCAAAAAAAAAGTCGAGCTTTCGCCCGACTTTTTCCTTTCCTATTCCCCATCCCAAAAAAACGCCACTATCAATATCAATTTAAGTTAATGAATAATCTAAAATATCTAAGGAAGTAGATTTTTAGGGACAAAAGAATTATTCCGAACACGGCCATTATCATCAAGAATAAAAATTAGTGTTTTTGGTGAGTAACCAAGATTCAAAGGCAAGCAATTGAACTTTGACTAAAAAAAATTAACGCATAGAAAATCAATGATTTATTAGCGTATTGGTCACATTGACGCGATGCGCTATCATCCAAGATCATCCCCATCCCTGTAAAAAGCGCCTCAAATTACCGAGGTCGCACATGTCGCAAAATAAGGCATCAATTGGGCTAGCGGCAGCTTTAAAACAAGCGTTCCCTTTCTTTAACGAGAATGACGATAAAGAGAGTGGGATAAGTTTTGAATCTGGCGCTGGATACACGGGATCGCCATTCCACGATCGCGAACACCAATTAGATGAAAGCAACGGCGCTCTGACCAATGACGGTCGAAAAAGCTCAGACCGCTTTTTTCTGCACAAGCTGCCGAAAGATCGCTTCATGCTATATCCGATACTCAAGGAAATGGCCGAGGACAGCACGATTGATGCCGCGCTCAATCTGCACCTTGGTCACGCTCTTTCGGTATCAAACGACAATGGCATGGCTGTGTATCTTCATCCAACCGATGAGAAGTACGCCGAGTACGTAGGCCGTCTTAACCGAGAGCTGCTAACTCCAATCAACGAAAACCTAATGAACTGGACGTATTCAACGCTGGTTTATGGGGTTAACTATGTTCGCCCATACACGAAAGAGGGCGTGGGTATTACTCACTTTGAGGCCAACTACTACACGTTGCCAAACCAAATTCGTGAGTACGAACGTTCGGGCGAGCTAGCGGGATTTACTGCGGAATATCTACAAACCCGAGCGAACGGCGAACAGGTACGCCTTGCCGAACCTTGGGCGCTTATCCCACTAAAAATGCCAATCTGGCGGCCAGATATGGATATACCGCCAGTTAACTACACTGGCCAGCGCTACTCACTTTATGACGATGCGTATTCACGCATGCCAATCGAGACGCAGAACTACGGCACATCCATTCTTCTTACCTGTTTTGAGGCTTGGTCGATGCTTCGCCAGTCCATTGCAGCGCTCGGCGCAAGTCGTGTGAATGCTTCACTTATCGATCGCATGGTAGCGGTAAACACTGACGGCTTAGATGCGGCCGGAGCTGCGGAATACATCAACATGGTCGCTGACCAGATGAAGCAAGACCGTCAAGAGGTGGTAGACCGTTCCCGCAAGCTAGGTTTCATTCCAACCGTCATCAACACGCTATTGCCCTTTATGGGCGGCGCTAAAGGTGGCTTGCAGATCGATACCTTTACCACTGACCCGAATATCTCCCACATCGAAGACATTATGTTTCACCTTAAACGCTTAGCCGGAACGCTTGGCGTAGACCCATCCATGCTTGGGTTTGGTGATCTTCTTTCTGGTGGACTAGGCGAGGGCGGCTTCTTCCGCACATCGATTCAATCTGCACTACGCGCCAACCAAATCCGCGCAGCCGTGGTGGCGTTCGTTAAGCGCGCTATCGATATTCACACCATCTACCGAGACGGCAAGGTGTGGAACGATAACGATATGCCATTCGAGATCCGCTTTAACTCTCTCAATACCGCTATTGAGCAAGAGAAAGCCGATGCAATGGAATCTCAAGCGAACTACGCAACCATGCTGGCCACCGTGCTTGACCTTATCGAGCAATCCCCAATCGGCAAATCCGAAAAACTCAAAAATCACCTTTACACGTCTGTTATTGGCCTCGATTCCGAGCTGGCCAAGGAAGTCATTTCCGAGCTGGCCGCTCAAGTCTCTAAAAACGACAAAATGATGGAATCCATTGGCATGACTGACCAAAGCGAAGCGGAACGATTCGTTAGAGACGTAGTTCTCGACCTACTAACCGAAATCCAAAGCCATTAATGGAGAAAAGAAAGTGACAGCAAAAGCACTTAAACAAGTATCCGACCGTTTCAGCCTATTCAATGACGGTCGCAAGCTTAGCGCCAACAAGCGCAATTACATCATCAAAGCCGTTCAAGCGATGCTCAACAGCCCACGAACTCAAGAGCTATTACGACTCGGTGAAGCGTATGGTTACTATGGCCATCAATCCCGCCAGCGAGCGAATAAGCTCTCAATCGGTGAGACTGAGGTGATCATGATTAATGGTCGTCCGGTTGTGGTAGAAAACGTGCCATCTAACCGCACAATCTCTATCACCTGTTCAGATGACGGTATTGTTGAACACACTCAAGAGTTTTTAGATACCGACACAGGCCGTATTGCTTTAGGTTTGCACAATAGCCGTGCTGGTGGTTGGAGCTGGGCGACTGGTGGCCAAGATACACGCGAGGCATCGATCACGACTTCATATCACGGTATGGACTACGTATTGCAGCCGAACTATATCAGCCTAGACCATCCGGCCATGATGATGGAAAGTGCGAACAGCGAGCAAATGATCCTCGAATCGCTACAGGAACAAGGTTTTGATGAGGAATCCGCGCGTAATATCTACGCGAACATGACTCAACAGACTAATGTTGAGCTTGTCGGTGATCTTACTAACCAGCTTATGTACCTAGAAAGCGTGAACGCAGAGTTGCGTGAAAAGGTAGAGCAAAACGCTAAGGCAACCTCGATGCTGCTTGATGTTGTGGACTCTTTACCTATCTATGTGACCGATGCGCAGCGCAAAGCGATCGCCAACATGGCCAGCAAGGAAGATCATCAAGTGGTGCGAGCTATGTTTGAGTCGCTAGGTTCCCGAAAAATGGCGACTTTACCGACAAATAGCTACGTTCCAGTAGAGCAAAAAGTGAGTGTTGCGCCTCAAATTAAACAGCAGTTCGTCAACTTCGGATCTTCGGCACGAAAATTCCAATAAGTTGATCAATTAAAAAGCGCCACCAGCGATTAGTAATTAAGTACAAAAAACACTCAATAAAATCGAAAATACTGGTGGCCAATTCGGAATTTTATAAATCACTAGGCGCGACAGGACGAAAATAGAGTTTATCTTTCTTGAAGTGCGTTGGTCGCCAGTCCCAACCAGCGATAGATACGCTATCTCGCGCGCCAGTAATATACGACACTGAGCGCAACACATTGACACCCTTATCAAAGTTAATCGCCTTATCGGCCTTTAGAACGAGTCTACCGTCTTTTTGGCTATGCAAACCAAAGGTGCAACCTGAGATTGTTACTAACAAATCCAACGGTAGCGCTGGGGCGTTCTTTTTCGGGAACTGTCGGCGCTTAAATTGTTGTTTTAATTGGTTAACTTGAGTTTCTAATTGCTGTTCAGCACTTGGTGGAGGAGTAAATTTCATCACAGAGTTATCCACAAAATTCGATGTGTTCGGAATATTAACACGTCCAAAAGGAGTTTAAATAGATAAAATTTTTGGTAAACTCTAGCGCCAGATGGTAACGCACCTTGTTCGGAATCGCTTTGATACAGAGACTTGTTTGATCAACCATTTACGATCAATAATAGGGGAGTTTTTCTGTAATTAGATCATGGCGATACCGTGATAGAGAGAAAGTGATTCGATTTCGGGCAACAGAAAATAAAAAAGCCCGCTTTGGCGAGCGGGCTTTCTTACTGAAATCGAGCTTTAAGCGGCTAACTTAAAGCGTCACGACAAACGAACTTAAGGAAAGTCATTATGCCGTAATGAATTAGACCGAAGCCTAATCAGGCGAGACATTTAGTTGGCGACTAATGCCTCAAATGGTTAGTAATTAGTTTAACAGTTTAGATTGAGCATCAATCTCAGCGAATGTTAACACAAATTACACCACACTAAAGCAGGTGTAAGTATAACGTTCAAAGAGATCGGTGGCAAATTTTTACGCCTTTTTTTTGAGCAAATTTTATGCAAAACACACCGCTTTTACTGCATCCTTGCTACTGGAAGTCAGGATTCAGAACCCAAGCCTCCAATATCAAAGCCAATAAACCGTCGGCACAACGTAAACTTGCTTGCCTACTAGAAACTATCTCAAGCCATATTCTTAAGCATGGCCATACCTGCTTTGCATCAACTACTCGATTGGTACAGGTCTACAACGAGAACTGCGATCGCTATGGTTGTCGTCCAACCACTTTTGACACTCTCAAAAAACAACTGAAAACAGCAGAAGACTTGAACTTAATTGTCCGAGAACAGAAGCCAAACAATGCAACAGGTCAGAATCTACGTCACATCACTCTATGCGTAGACGCCATCCAAGAAATGTTCGCTGGCGCATACAAATACGCGCTACAAGCTGCACAAAAGCGTTTTAATAGACAGAAACGGCACTCAGGGGGGGCTTCTGTGGAAAAAACTCTTGAGGCCAGTGCTGACAAGGCTTGCGAGCAATCAGACAAAAACAAAAATGGCACTATAAATACAAAAGATCTCTCTACAGAGAGTAAAAATAAAATTAATAACGGTATCCCGTCTGATTCTTGGTTTTTGAAGATCTTCAAACGTGACGCTGACGAAGTAAAACAACTTCAACTAGCAGCTAAGCAAGGCCGCCTATCAGCTAGTGGAGCTCGTCGTGTTATCAAGCTGTACAACAAGCACCAACAGCCTTTAGCGCCTAAGTTCGTGTCATACCTTAAGTTTGTGATTGCTAGCTGGCACAACAAGGCTGCAAGCGCCGTGAAAGCTAGCGTGAACAAGGTTCGTGATACAGCCACCATGTTAGCAGAGTACATGAACACCATTTCCGAGAAAGAGTCTCAAGGCTTAGTTGAATACTATCGTGACGCAGTCGGGCGAGTACAAGTCAGGTATCTGTAATCACTGCTTGATGTGAGTATTTCTATACATGCGTGACCTAAAATGTGTCATAATTACCTAAATCTTGTTATTTATGGATGTGCATTTGCATGAGTGATGAAGAATATTTCTACCCTGCGGTAAGCGATAACCTCCCGAAACATATCAAAAAAGGCCATCAACTGGTCTTTAGTCGTCAAGATCTATCCGCTAGGGAAGCAGATATGTTTGCGTTGATGATTGCACATATGAAACCAAGTGATTGGGAGCAGAAAACACCACACTATGAGTTTACTTCACATCAATTATCAGAGTGGTTAGGTGTTGAGTCTAAACATATCGGTAGCAACTTAAGTCCAGTAGCGAACCGCCTAGCTAGTCGAAAAATCGGGATAAAGGTGGAAACCCCGAAAGGTGATATTGAATTCGACTATAGACCTCTTTTTAAACATATAGCTTATAAACACGGCATACTTACGATGGTTCCTAACGATATGCTCAAATCAGAGTATATTGAATATAATCAAGGATTTGCTCTGATTAATACTCGCAATTTCTTTGAGGTAAAGAAGGAGTATTCTAAGCGCTTGTACGAACTGCTTAGTCGCTTCAAAGACAAGGGCTTTGAAATGCATGCGCAAAAGCTTAGTGAACTGAAAGGAATATTTGGGCTTTTGGACGAATCAGGGAAGCTGAAAAAAGATAAAAGTTCCTTCAAAAACAACAGCGTATTTATGAAACGTTGTATCAGGGAAAGCATTAAAGAACTTTCTGAACACCCTCAGATTAGCAAAGAGCTTCTATTTTTAGAAAGCAGCCAAGGTGATAAGGGTTTTGAGGTTGTAAAGAAAGGTAGAACCATTACTGGAATCAAGTTTCTCTTCCGGTGGGTTAAACTAGGTTCAATTGATGAACTAAATCAACACGATGCTCTTAAGACAATTCGACAACTTGAATTGAAAAGGCTTCAAAACCAAGTCAGACTCACCGAGTCTGAACTAGAATCACTTGCCATCGCGTACCGCTATGTGGGTAAAGAAGACCACGCTCTTAAAGTTGAAGCTAGCTTGTCAAAGCGACACTCAGAAAAAGAGCAACAAAATCATGATGATGGAATGCATGAATTAGAGTCGTTAATGGAAAAGATAGATACCCTTTCAGAACTAACCGATACACACGATTACTGATAGCTAACAAGTTTTAGGTCATGGGCTCGATAGATGACATTTTCTAGGTTGAAATGAGCTATGTGACACATTTTAGGTATATGGGAGGGAATTCGACGTGATCATTGACTCGAAAGTAGAAAAAACCGGACAAGACTCCTATACAACCATCTCACACACCTAAAATATGTCATTTAAGAACAGAAACACCTAAAACCTGTTATCCAATCACCTGATATATGATCACTTTCACCTAGATTATGTAGCACTAAAGCCTATAAGAAGATCACAAACACCTAATAAATGATCAATTAAACCTAGATCTTGTTACTTAAAGACCTAAAAAAAGATCTTTAAGCGAGTTAAACCGCATTAAAATCAATACGTTACGATTCCTATAGATCTTATAGTTCTATAGTTTCCATAGATTGATATAGTTAAATATAGATCTTTATAGCGTATGTGGATAACTGGAAAATCAAAGATTTACACAGTTTCCCACATACACAACAAGTTTTTGTTGTTTAGATGAGTTAATGATCCTAGCTATAGACAACGGCATGCTACAACGAATAGCGGCCGCATTTGTGTGAGTTCTTGACAAAAACACGAATTGACAGGAAATATTAATTATTGGATAGTTGTAAGTGTGCTCTAGAAGCAACAATGTACTTCTAGAGCAGCAGCGTTGGTTAACCGAATAGTGCTTGCACTATAACGGCGACGAGATTGATTATCGCTATAATCAGTTCAATTAAATTTACCATTTGTTCCCCTGATAAGGCTCATGGTGAAAGACAACGCACAAGGGTTTTTGATGGTGGCCGCCATCGTTTACCCGCATACACGAAGTGAAGCTTTCTAGCTGCTTCGAGCTTGGTTGGTGATTACATAATTACCTCCTAATTAATTAAAGGTTGGGTTCTTCGAATCCAGCCTTTTTTTATATTCTTCACACAATCAAGGTTATTAGGGAACGTTTTGTTCCAAGTCTTGCAGTGCCGAGTATTCCAGACTTTTTGCTAATTTTGCAAACGCCCAAACGAGTTGGTTATCTCTTTCAGGTTAAGGCGTATGAAAACTCCCAAGTCCTTATGTCCCATTGTGATCAGATAATTCCCCTTTCATAAAGAAACGCTTTGAAAAATATTCATTTCTCTACATGAATCGGGATATGAGCAAGATTTTTATCCAATAATTCATGTTCATTTTCCCTTTCTGCTTGATGCTAACCTCAAAAGAAAGTTGCCGCTTCCAGCAGATGGGTTAGCGCATTCAATATATTGCTGTTAACTCATCTTATCCTGTTAAAAACAAAAATGCTTCCCCGTACAACTTAAGTGGTTAAGCTTCCTATCATTTTGGCTAGTTTTTGCCCACTAATTTCTAATTAGCCTAAGTGTTGGCAGTATTAAACTCAACTATTTGACGTCGATAAGATGCTAAACGATCTGGAGTCATGGTCACGTAAGGCATCTGTTTTTTACTATACCGTTATTTAATGATTACGGAACCTAACGGACGAGGTTTCTTGATGAACCAATTCAAACTAGCTTTCGCGATTGATGCTTTTTCAATCCTTCATCTATATTTGTAACGCGACAGTATTATTGTTTTGTTTGGTTGGTATTGTTTATTTTTGTTGCTATTTTGTGTTTTCTGTCATTCCGAATGGGAAATTATTTATCTATGATTTGTAACTTTATATATACATTAAATTTTGGAGTATTCGGATTAGATATTGGATAAAAAAAGCTTCTAGTTTCCCCGAAGCTTTCCATTACTCTTATCCCGATAGCTAAACGTATCCGTCTATGCGAGGTGGACTTCATCATCATCCACTTTGAAAAGAGAAGTGTTTAACTTGCTAAGTAGCTTGTCTACTGGGATTTTCCACATTTTACACAATTCATTTAGGTTGTTCTGACCGCTCTTAATTGCATTGGCCAAAGCGAAGCCTAAGACGCTGTTAGAGGTGTTGGTCATGTACTCCTTAACGTCTTCTTGGATTTGGTTGTGAACTTTTTTGCTGCTGTTCTCTGATACTTTCTGATTCATTATATTATTCCGTTTTCCTGTTTCTGATATAAAAATACATCATTTCGGTTTTTGTATTGGTGATTTTTGAATTGTTTCTTAATCCGGTTTATACTGAATTAAAAATTTACTTGTTCGGAATTATTGATGGGTGAAATAATTTCTGAAATTAAGCGATCTCAACTGGAACAACGGCAAAGAGAGCGAGACAAAAGCTCACCATCAATCCTGGATACATTCGAGGGCATAGAGCCTACGGACGAACGCGAAGCTCTGGCGAACCGGTTACAAGATGCCGATGTGACATTGGACGACAAACCGGATCGCTGCCCGACTTGCAATGGCACAGGTTACACCAAGTCGTTATTTAGCAAGTGGGAGTGCTGTAGCTGTTTTGGGACTGGTTACGACCTTTCCGATCCGGTTGCCGTTATCAAGTGGCAAAAGCTCTGCCTCGATTGGTCAAAGAATCGGTTATATGAATATCGCGTTGCATTGATTAAGGGGACTACAACCGAGGAAGAACGACTAGCAAGTGAAGTGGAGAGCTTCTATGAAAATGCGAGACGCAAAGACTAAACAGGCCGCTCGAATCCAATCGCTTGAGTATAGACAGCAACGTGCAGCGCGAATCAAGCGAGCGAGACGGCATGCAGATTTAACCATACTCGAAATGAGCAGGTTAATCGGGTTATCACCAGACACTTATCGAAAAATCGAGAATGGCGAAGTGAACCCAAGGGTGCAAAACCTAGAACTGATAGCTGTCTACACAAGTACAGACGTGGGCAATTTGTTCTTTGGTGATGCGATTTCTAACAGAGACGAAGCGGTAAAGAGAGATACCGGAGAATAACGAATGGCTTCAAGAGGCATTAACAAGGTCATTCTGGTTGGTAACTTGGGGTCAGATCCCGAAATCCGATACCTGCCAAATGGCGGCGCAGTAGCGAATATCACGATCGCTACATCCGAAACTTGGCGCGATAAAGCGACAGGGGAGAACCGAGAAAAAAACGAGTGGCATCGAGTGGTGTTGTTCGGCAAGTTGGCCGAAGTAGCGGGGGAGTTCCTACGCAAAGGGTCACAAGTTTACATCGAGGGTCAATTGCAGACTCGCAAATGGAAAGACAAGCAAGGCCAAGACCGTTACAGCACAGAGGTAGTAGTTCAAGGCTTTAATGGCGTGATGCAAATGCTTGGCAATAGCCGAGCTGGTGGCCAGCAACAACAAGGCGGTTGGGATCAATCTCAACAGCAATACGGCGAGCCACCAATGGATTTTGACGATGAAATACCGTTCCAGAACGAGTTTCGTCATTACAAGATGCTGAGTTACGTGGCGGCTTGAACGGTGAGTAAGCAAAATTTAGCGTTAGCAACTCAAGACGACTTACTGATTGCATTGCGTCGAATGACCACTAAAGCGCTTATGGAAATGCGCGAGGCGACAGGCGAAACGGATTTTACGGACACACCAAGTGCTTTTTATTTCAGTAACCGTGCAATCGCGGCAGAAGTAAACGGGTGTTCGGGTCATGTGGCCGAACTAATCCAAGACAGCTACCTCGACTACGTTCACAAAGGTAGCGAAATACTGGTTTGGCTGGATGACTTAGAAGAACGCCTAGAGCGCTTTGCTAACCAAGAATAAAACACTTTAACCCTATTCCCTTATCCCAATTTTTGAGTAGTAGAGAAATTGCCCGATGAGCGATGTTTTTACTGTAGAGCTTCCTTGGTGTGCCAGCTATCCAAGATGACTCAACCTATTGGGACGTGCTTGGAACGTTATGGAAAGCGCAAGGCTCGCACCAACATCAAGGTGTGTGGTCGTCCCTGTTTACGTGCCCGAGACGCAACAAGCACAAGGTTATGAAGTCGTCAGAGCGCAAGGCGTTCGCCAAGCTACCCAAGGTGATCACTGCCTACCGCGCTATCAATGACGAATCCGAAATCGAAACTGCACTTTGTTGGACGCTATCTGAGGACATTGCTAAGCGTGTTTTCTCTCAAGGAGGCCGCCGCAAGGTGGTATCTAAGCAATTCACCAAGGACGAGGTGTTTGCCTACTTCAACCGCCGTAAGGAGCAAGAGATTTTAGTTGTACAAGGGCTTATCTAGTTATGGCCAGAGCACCACGATTCGATCACTCTTTTCTCGCAAACCAAGTTGCTAAGCGCAAGAAGTGGAAAAGCAAAGGCGTGAAAGCTGGCCACGGCGGCGACTTCAATATCGATGCAGCACTTAACGAGATTAACCGTTCTGTTAATCACATCATCAATCCGGTATCGATAAACGTCCCAAATACTGCGCTGGTGGACAAGTCAGAGCTACCAGCCTGGCTTATCCGTATTCTTGAGAAAGACATTGACGTTGCGCGCGCTGCGACACAGAAGAAAGTGGAACTGGATTCACCACACAAAACGCGCCTTGCACAAGGGATTAAGCGCCCGAAAGAGTTTAACGACACGAAGCTGGCCGAACACTGGTTACAGGTGCGTTTGTTCTACACGTTAGAGACGCAGTACAAGGACATTTACCCGCTGGTTTTCTCAATCCCTAATGGTGGCTACCGAACACCTAAAGCGGCTTCGATGATGAGCTATGAGGGACAAAAGAAAGGTGTGCCAGATATATTTTTTCCTATCCCGAGAGGGGTGTATCACGGGTTCTTTTTGGAGGTGAAAACGGAAGAAGGTCGCCCAAGTAAGGAACAGCAGGAAAAGATAAAAATGTTCCAAAATCTAGGATATTACGTGGTTGTGGCCAAGGGGTTTGATGAGTGCATTTGTCAAATTAATAGCTATCTCCAATTGCCAACATTTGATAACAAAACTAGACTAGCCGCATAAGTATATAAAAAGGGCTTAGTTATCTCATGTTAGCGAGTGAATACCACAGCATTGGCCAAAAGCCAGTTGATTTAGACGTGTTAGAAGCAACAAAGGTAGTCCGTAACTTCCTATGCGATTACCTTTACTATGACAAGTTGTTGCTAAGCTATGCTCCCGCAGGGGAATTTGGTAGCGCTCAAGCGTATCGTTGGCTTACTGGTGGTCATATTTGTGACTACGATGCTACTGGCGACACAATTGCACCAAGAGAGAAGATCAACTATCGAGTCATTAGAATGCTATTCGATGCTGGTCTAATCAAAGTAAAAACCAACATCCGAACGCCACATACTCGCTGCGTTATCTTTGAATGGGTTCGAGACATTAAGAAATATCGTCGTGAAATCCTCCGTACTAAAATCTTTGGCGAGAATGTTTACCTCACTAGCGCAATGATTGATGCTACAGCGGCGCAATATGGTCTGACCGTGACGTTTGTCGGTGCGAGAGGTGTCTTTGAGATATTGGATGGTAATGGCAACTCAATCCCGAACGGCCAAGCCAAGAACACCTACATATTCATGAATAGTGTTGGTGAGCCAGTAGGCCGACTACGTGATATGTCCTATTGGGAATGGGAACAATACTTATACGACACAGCGACACGCGCCAAGCTGCGCAAAACGCCTCTCAAAGTTCGTGATGGCATGCGCAGCCACTTTTCGGAGTTCAAACGAGCTTAACGCCAATCCTTGATCATCTTTCCACAAATGCCGCCTATATGGGCGGTATTTTTTTTGTATTAAAAACAGAAATTGTGTTCGGAATATTTACGGTGTGTTCGGAATGGTTATAATCGTCTAATGGCAGGACGTAAACCCAAGAAAAACGCCTTAACCCCTCAGCAGCGCTGGAATCGTCATCTTGCCAAGATGGCTAGGTTTGACATTAAACGTCAATACTACCGCGCCAGCGCGACACAACGAGAGCAAATTAGGCGACTCCAAATAGAACTTGGCTGTAGCAGTCGAGAAGAACTGGTTCTTTACGCCATCAATCTTCTAGGCCAACAGCACGGAATTTATCTGAAAGATATTCAAGAGGACTTAGCGTGTCTAAACAAAAAGCCGTAGGTAAGCACGAACTGATCTCAGCAATGAAAAAAGAAACGGGCGCATTACGTGAAGAATGCGAGCTGGTTTTTGATGCCTTTATCGAAGAAATCTCAACTCAAACCATGATTGAGGGCAATGCTGTATTGCTTAGTGGTTTCGGTACGTTCGCACCTCGCCTTAAGAAAGCGCGAGCTGGCCGTAATCCAAAAACGGGAGCACCAGCGATTGTAGCTGCGCGAGACAAGCTGACTTTTAGTGCATCGGATGTATTCCGCGATGAGCTGGCAAGCAAGGTAAACGAGATCAAGGGGGCACATTAATGAGTACACGCTTAAACCGAACTGACATTGAAAGAAACATTTCTAAACGCCTTGGCTTAAAGCTTACTGGTGATGATGCAGAGCTGGTGGGCGATTGTCTGGATGCAATGATCAATCACATTCTGGTTGAGATTGCGAAAGGCCGTGAGGTGCAAATTCGAGGCTTTGGCCGTTTCCGTCACATAGAGCGTGAACGCACAACCATTAATCCGGCGACGAAAGAGCGCTTAGGTGTCAAAACCGAGCACAGCGTATTGTTCTCTGCTTACAAGGACATGGTACGCGTCCATGAATGATAGTAAGGCAATTGGGCTACGTGTCTTTATCGGCTCCGTTCGGCTACTGGCTATAACCATTGTGTTAGCGCTGGTGGCTGTTGTCGGTATTGGCACATACAGCTTTTATGGATTGGTGGTCTATCCAAAGATAGAGCGAGTGAAGATTGATTTGGACGCAGAGCGCATAGAGCGCATTACTGTAGCGGCCAAGAGTGGGGAGAAGTCAGAGAATGGCGCACCTAGTCAAAAGTAAGACCGTCGAGGGCGCAAAGAACAAATGGGCGACTCGTTGGGACTATTTCTTTGATGCTCAATTCCTCTTTCGACGTGATACCGGAAAACAGTTTGTTTTAGACGTGGCCGCCGAGCCACAAACCGCCAAGGCGAACCGCTTCTACGTGGCTCCTGACTGGATTAACGAACAGCCGAGCTTAAGCCAAAACACAAGGCAGCTCAGCTCCTAAACCCTGTTTGTGTTGGGTTCGATGGCCTACAAGGTGAATGGGAAGATGGCTGGTGGTGCAATCCTCCGTTCGACCTTAAGTTTGAGTTTCTGGAAAAGGCGCTAGAACAAGCCAGAAAAGGCCGTGAAGGCATGATGTTGTTACCACATGAAGAACTCACAACGTGGTGGCTGGACTTGGTTGAGGGCTACGCCTCTTAACGCGCTGTGGTACTTCTTTCTGATAAAGATTGGCTACTATAAAACACTCAAGAAAGCCACCAGAAAAAAGCGACAGAAACAATCTTTAAATGGGTAAAAATCACAAAATGAAATGCAAACTAACATTGTGATATGTTCGGAATGAGTTTAGTATTATTCCCATAGGACAGTGACGGATACGACTTCCTATACGGTGCGCTTGTCTAATAAGGTTGTGCAAGCGTTGTAGGGTAAAACCTACAGGCTCCCAAAGAGGGCAAAGGGTTGATCTTCGAAAGAGGGTTAGCCCTTTGTTCTATCTATCCCCTACCAAAGAGCGCCTATATGAGCAGGCACTATGAGAAAAGTCCACGAACTATTCTGGCATCGCAAACACGACCGCATCCTTAAGCGAGAGCTGGCCAAGGATAAGCTGTACACCAAAGAGCTGGATAACTCCTTACGCAAGATGATTCACGAAATAAACAATCACCTTAAGCAAACTGAAAGCGTCAGCTAGATTGAGTGGAGTAAAGAGCATAGTATTAACAAAGCGATGCACTACAAAAGGTGAAGCATGCGTACTCAAGCACAAAAGAAAGGTAAAACAGTTCCCAAGGCGACTAAGAACAAAAAGAAACGCTCATTGTTTACAGAGGCAGAGCTATTGAATGGCTTAAATGCCCACACGGCACATAGTGATGAGCTAGCCAGTGTTTCTAGTAAAGAGCTAGGCGAGTAGCTAGGTAAAAAATACTTGAAACTAGCATTCCGAACGGATAAATTTATGTATACGCGATTTAAATAGTTGCCATTGTGACGACCGTGTTTTCCTTTAAAAATCTTAGACAACTGTGCTCAAGCGCCTTTGGTTATTCCATTGGCGCTTTTTTCTTGATTTTTCGAGGTAAGTATCAATATAATTGCCTTGTTTTCGTGTGAAGCGTACAGCTTCGGCGAGTGATTCAAAGAAGGTTTGCAAAAGAGCTGGTAGAAATACTGGCTCTTTTTATGTGTCGTGTTTCAACCTATTGAAGAGGCATTTTTAGTGTTCTATATTTACCTCGCTCGCAAGAAAATGGACGTGGATACTCCAAAATATAGATGGCCAATTGATTGGTTATTGAATTACCTGTTATTGACAACTCCTCAAAATCAAAAGGCCACGGTAAAATGTGGCCTTTTCTTATGTTAAAAACATCATTTTTAAAAAGTCTATTCGGAATTATAAAGGCCGTAAAAAACCAACTAAAATACACGCTACCGAGAAAATGAATACGCATGTGATTCGCTGGTGGCTCCCCGAAGCGAATAGATTCAAACAGTACCTATCAAATGGGGTAAAAATCGGCACTGGTTGGCGGTTTAACACATCCCCAAGCCAATGCGACACACAACCGCATCCAAATCCACACAGAATCGCACCTAGAATCGTGCTGGTGGCTTTTAACGCCTCAATGGGTATTAATGTGCCCCCTATCGCTAAATGATAGCCATAAACCGTTACAGCGAGCCATATCGAAAGGATGTGGGTGTAAGTTCGGTGCGGGATTCTGTCAAATTCAAGCCAGTCCGGTGCGCTCGAACCGCTTAAGCAACCAAGAAATGCCAGGATTGAATGCAGTGGTGTTGTGTCTGCCATTAAGGCGAGAGGAACGGGCGCAAAGCACAGTGCGCCCCAAGCGTGTCCAGTTCGGCTCATTCAGCTTCGCATCGAGCGCAATACGCATAGACGATGGCACTCATCGCTATGGTTCGATTGCGGTAGTTGGTGGCCAATTTCTCAAACGTCTCTGCAACTTCGGGGTCAATCCAAGGACTGATTTGGCGTGCCCCTACTAGGTCGCCCTCGATTACTTCGGGGTGCTTTTCTGGTAGTTGGTTTGGATCAGTGTTGTTGATGGCCAACTGATACAGCTCGGTCAGGGTAATTCCGTTCTGTTCGCATTGTTCGCATGCTTTTGCGTGAGCAAGGCGTGAAATTCGCACTTGAAGTAGCGTTAATCCCTTTTCCCGTTGGCGGGTTCTAAACATGGTTTGTCGTGCTTTGGTTTTGGCTTTGTGTCTGAATTTGATGCGCTCGGGTGCTTTCAAGGGGGTATTCCTTTCGTCACGTAGCGCGTTGTCTTGGGTATGGGGGAAGGTGGCTAGTGAGATAACGCAGCCAATTACTATATCGTGCCGCAGAATCAATTGTACATGAGTAGCGTTACTCACTAGCTGGCCATGATTATATGCAGAAAATCGTTACTGTAAATACTATTTAATGTCGCGTTATCAAATTTTGTCTTTAAAACATTATTGACAATTAAATTATTTTTTAACTGGCCTAGTTCGTGTTGTTGTCACCTGTTTGAACTCTGTATTATTCCGAACGTAATAAAATGAATGGGGTTTAACCGTGTCCGGCAAGATTGACTATCAGGCTCACCAACAGCAGTTTTGGGAGCAGTTAGAGAAGCAGCCGACTTTGACGCTGGCCGAGTATTGCGAAGCCAACGGATTGAAGTACGGCACCGCTAAGCGATATATAAAACGGCCAGCCAAAACGGGCGGCAAGTTCCAACCGTCCGTTATGCCAAAAATCAAAGCGAAAAAGACCAGTCAGGGCAATGACTGGCATTCCCTTTTGAAAGAATTTCTCGTGCGTGGCGCTCAAAACCCAACGCTCACGATGGCCGCTTTTGCGAAAGATAAAGGGGTGAATGGTGCGACATTGCGCCGCCAGTTTAATTCCATGCGATCGCTGCCCGAGTTTGATCGATTATTTGATCTTTACGATGAGCAATTAGCGAAATTTCAAGAAGCGAAAAACGACAAGAAGAAAAAAAGAGCTGATAAATCAAAGTCCAAAGAAGCGGGGGCAACTGCGCAAGCGCAAAGTGCGCAAGGCGATCGCGCGAAAACAGGGGGTATTGGATCACTGCGCAAGCCGCGATCAGTTGAGGGACTTTCGCAGTATTCCAGTGCTCAAGTGGGTCGCCCTGTTGTGCATGGTGGTTATGCCCGTAGTGCGGGTATTACTGGCGAAATCATGGATATTCTCATGGATACCGATCCGCTTTCGGTTTGCAACGAACTGATTATTGCCCGTTCGCAGTATTACCGAATGAATGAGACGTTAGCTAAACGCCTTAAAGAGATCGATGAAATGGAAGAAAGCGGAGACATTCCGCTCGATGACGAAAACCAGCCAGTAGACATAAACGCCATGCGTGACCGTCTCATCTTTGGCTATGGCACCAGATTGCGTGAACTGGAATTGAGTATTTCCACGATGGCCAAACAAGAGGCCAAGCGCTACATCGATTTGCGTAAACAGGAATACGCTGAATTGATGATGCCACACTTACTGCCAGCGGAAGAAACCAGCCTAGTAATAGAAATGCTTTCTCTGCGCACTAAGAACAACTGGACAGCCTTAGAGACGTGTCAGCAAATCGAGAAGTTAGGCGCACGTCCACCAGCAACGCTATTGCATGAAGCTAAGGTAGAACTAGCGAACCTAGAGCCAGAAGTAGACGACACTGGTATCAGTGAGCAAGAGCTGGATGAGCTGTTTGATGACTACACGTTAGAGCAGATTGAGCAGCAAGATAACTGGCTACCTGCGCGCAAAGAAGAAGTAAACCGACGAATCAAAGAAGCCGAAGACCTAGAGAACGGCGTAGAACCTACCCTATCCCCATCCCAAATACAAAACGAAGCCGCTAAAGAGCAAGCCTATGATGACCTCGATAACGAGGGAGTGTCGGGGTTTGACGATGTAGACAGCTTCGAGGTACTTGGTGGCTAGAAGAATAAAGAGCGTAACACAAGATCCCCGTTACCCTGCCCTAGTTAAGCGGTATCGCTATGACTGGAAACGCCTCGCTGTTGAGCTAGTCGGTAAGAAGCCGAGCTGGCAGCAGCGCAAAATCATTGATAGTGCTCAGCGTATTGGTGCGCGAACGACTGTCAGCTCTGGCCACGGTACAGGCAAGTCAGACATGACCAGTATCATGATCATTGCTTTCATGCTCTGCTTCCCCAATGCGCGTGTTGTGCTGGTGGCGAACAACGCGAGACAGGTACAAATCGGTGTATGGAAGTACCTAAAATCCAACTGGAACACGCTCTTACAAAAGCATGGTTGGTTGCAGCAATACTTCACCATTACCGAGACAGCCTTTTTTGAAAACTCAGCAAAAGGTATCTGGCAAACCAGTGCTAAATCGTGCCGTATTGGTAACGAGGAAGCGCTAGCGGGTGAACACGCTAAACACTTGTTTGTTATTGTCGATGAGGCGTCAGGCGTCTCTGACAAGGCTTTTGGTGTGTTAGCGGGGGCATTGACCGAGAAAGATAACCGAATGCTGTTATTGAGCCAGCCAACGCGCCCTAGCGGCTATTTCTACGATACGCATCACCGATTAGCCGAGCCTAGTGGTCGATGGCGAGCCATCCGGCTTAACTCCGAGGAATCTCCGTTCGTAACCGTGGAATTTATCCTCGATAAGCGATTGGAGTATGGCGGTCGAGAGGCACCGGAATACCTGATTAAAGTACGTGGGGAGTTCCCAAGTTCCATTGCTGGCATGCTGCTTAGTCGGGATGCGCTGGACAAAAGCGCAAGGCTCAACCTCGATATGCCCGATGGTTGGGGTTGGGCTGCGCTGGTGGACGTTGGTAATGGTCGTGACCGCTCGATACTCAATATCTGCAAGGTTTGGGGTCAACGCATGGAGCGCATCGTTAAGAGCGTGAAATTGCTTGAACAACCAAGCACGGTCGATCCGGTTCGGTTCGCTGACATTATCCATGCAGAGTGTAGTGAGGACTTGTACCCAAACATCACGATAGCAGTGGATAGTGACGGTGTAGGTTATGACACGGCGACTTGCTTAGAACGCTACGGACGGCGCGTACAGCGCATTCGTTGGGGTAAGAAGATGCACTCCACCAGCGATAAGCAGCGTTTCTTTAACCAGCGTGCGTATGCCAATGTTATGGCTCGGGATGCGATAAACCAAGGCCGCATGCAGATAGATAAGAACGTCAAGACGGCAGAACAAGGCAGTAAAATACCTTGTGCAATCAACGAGTCAGGCCAATGGGTAATGATGCCAAAACCGATGATGAAAGAGAAAATGAACATCCCATCACCTGACCGTTGGGATACATACTGTTTTTCTCAATTGGTAGATTATGTGCCGCACGAAATGGAAGTAACAGAGAGCATGCTAGAGTCTCGCAGTTCAGTAGAACAATGGGTACTGGAAGCGCTTGAATCGGACGATGCTTAATTCCGTTGGTGCCAACATATAAAAGTAATATGAAAAGGTGGCGATACCGTTAAATATCGCCACCAAATCACCAATCAAAGCGGAACAACAATAATTTAGCTTAAAACCTTAGTTCACTAATCCATCGAACTGCGAACGTGCTTTGCTTTCGTTCTTGCTTCTAAGCTCTTTTCTGGCTTCACGAATAGCGTCAACTTCGCTTTCTATATACATATTAGCGTTAGGGTACAGTACCGACTTAAAAGCATTCGCTTCATCGAATATCGAACGTCCCTCAGTGGTGTTGTTCGTGATTAGCACATCGTGATCTTTACAAGAGCGATGCCTAATTAGAACAAGGCCACCAGCGTTAACGTGAACCTTTTTAGCTACGCGAGAAATGCCACCATTGTTGCCATCATAGGTATGGATGATAGCTACAATGTCATTGTGTTCTTGACCGCGCTTTCTAAACTCAACGTCTGCATTGTCTTTGAAGTATTTCAATTCATTCAATGCAGTGTTTTTATTGTTAGTGAGCTGTTCTTTCTCATCTTCTGGAAGATCGTAGGAGAGTTTACGGTCGAGGTCGCGTAGGTATGCTTCAAGTCTTTTGGCTAGACGTGCGCCAGTGACTTTCTGGCTGCTAGCTGCTTTATTAATTGTGATGTTAACGCGACGGACGTTCTCAATTACGGTCGTCTCTTTAAATGAGTTAGATGAGCTGTTGAAGTATTGAGGTGCGCGCTCTAAAAGCTCTTTATTGGCTGATTTCGCGGCCTCAATATACTCAAGTAAACGAGTGGTTGGATTACCACGTTTTACTACAGCTACGATGCGATCATTGAATAGTCCACTATCTTCTTTGCCATCTATTTGTTCGGAAAAAGTCGCGCGGTGCTTCAAGGCACGTTTTAGGCGCGCATCTGCCGTTTGTTTGTTTGCAAGTAATTGATTAAGTGTTTCTATATCAATAGCTTTTAAATCTTTAATTTCAGTATTTTTTTTATTAATCATGGTGAACGGTTGCTCCAAATTACATTGGAGGATAAAGGTTACACTCCATCCCTGAGCGTATGCGAGTAACGAAAAACCCTACCTTTATCCTTAATGCGTAGCATACCGTTTTTGTGTTCGGAATTAAATAAAAAACGAACAGAAGAACGTTATAAGTGTTGCTTTTTAAGCGAAGAAGTGATCTCGAACGAAGTTTAATACGTCATCACGATTAATGGATGAATTGCATAGTGCGTTCGGATGCGATTGGATAAGATGCATCATGCAAATGTCGGTCGCGTCATCGAGGAACGAGCTGCTAAATACATCTAGGGACAGGTCACATTTGTCTAGTATTTCGATTGGAATTAATTGATTCAACGTGCAGTGCATATCTATATCTCTTAAGCCAATTGACTGGATAGCCAATACGTATATAGCTCTGATTTGGAAAGAGTTTAGGGGATTCTCGCCAGCCGAGCTGATGTTCGCGGAGTATTATGAGACTGTGATCTTTGATTGTCTAGATATGCAAAATAATGCAAACATATCGTTACTAGCAGTTAGGTTTTGAGAACGTGACCTATACCGCATAATAATTGAGGATATGCATATTTGTTCGTTTCGCGTGACGACGTAACACCGTCATTATATTTCCAAAGACGGGTAATTGTCGTAGCGAGTTTCAAAAAACCTCTTTTAGTTTCAGTTCTAGACAGAACTGAAACTAACTTATCCAATGTTTTGTCGCTGGTCATCGACGCAAAAAGACATAAAATCCAATAAAAACAACAACTTATCAAATATCTAAGATTGCTTTCTAATCCTGGCATTTTGTGTGAATGAACCTAAATATTCCATAGGAATATTGATAAAAAATGACTTCTTGCTGGTGGTGTTTTGAGCGCTATTGCGTTATTTGTCAAAAGTTGATTAGTCGGTCACTTCTGGAACCCTTCGTGCTTTTAATTTAAGTATTCCGAACATAGTTGAAAAAGATATTCCTTTGGAATATATTGTATTCTGGGCAAACACTGGCATTTTGCCAAAAAAGGATCAGCAAAAATGTTTAAAAAAAATGAATTGGTGTCGCTTTCGGATGAGTGGGCGAGTAAACGCAGTGCCATCCAAGAGCGCCACCACGACCTTATTCTTATCTCTTTGGATGAGCTAATTAATGAATGTGGAGGCCAAGAACAAGCCGCCGCCATCATTCGCAATTTCTACGGTTTCCCTTGTGTGCAAGGCACGATCAGCAAGGCTCGAAAAGGTAATAATGCGCTAAAGATTCGCTCTCAACTTCGCTTTGCCATAAACACAATTAAAGAAGCTCAAAGCATCCAAGCACAAACCAAGATGATCAATCACTTTGGCCGCTTACCTGTTCACCACGACTTCGTGCGTGTCGATGGCGAACTAGGCTTATTCTTGGGATTTAGCTTGTTATCTCGAACCCTACAAATTCAAGTGTTCGTTGGTGGCGAGTTTAAAACGGTTAATGCTAATCACGTGGAGTTGATCTAATGGCTGCTTTCCCTGCGCGTGACTTAGACGAGTTGGAAAAAATAATCCGTTTAATGGATGACATTAACCCACTTATCTCTATGATGATTGAAATGGAGGTTCGTACAGGTTTACGTTATTGCGACATTTCGAAGCTAAAATTCAGCGATGTGATGATAAATGGCGTGATCCGGTCTTCATTTAACATTGTTCAATCAAAAGGTTTTAAAGGCCGTATGGCCCGAGGTAAGAGCGAAAAAGCCGCTAAAGAGGCCGCTCGAATCACCATTCACGTTAATGCCGAACTGGAAGAACTAATTAAACGTATCTACTTACACAATGGCCATAATGAGTTGATGTTTCAATCTAATCACCACTTGGCCAAAAAGGGCAATGCGATCAGCATCCAGTATATCAACCGAGCGTATAAGCGCATAGCAATGGAGTTGAGATTGCCATATCAGCTATCAACACACTCGATGCGAAAAATGTACGCCATGCTACTGCTTGAAAAGAAAGCTTCTTTGAAAGTGATTAAGGACGCGCTTGGTCACTCTAGTGTTGCCGTGACTGACCACTACTTAAGAACGTTCCACGACGAAGCGAAAGAGTACACAACAGGCATTTCATTAAAACCAAAGGCAGAATAAAGGGAGGGGAAATTATGTGTAAGGCTCTAATGAACGCGAACTTACGAGTAAACGAATTTAAGCTTCGACAACAGGAATTTTCCCGAACCCCAATTCCGAATGACCTTAAACCAAAGGTAAGAGAATTAATGAAAAAAGGGTTCAGAAAAAAGGCAATCAAGCTGGTGCTTGGTTGCGGTTATGATGACCTAAAGACTATCAATCTGTCGCATTAGTTATAAATATAAAAAATTGTTACACTGTAACCTCTTTCCATTTGGCTACATGTTACATATAGCTATCGAAATACGCAACCAAATCAGCAAAGAACTATGGGGGCGTTGTTGGAATCGCGTTTGTAAGCAATTTATTTTATTAATAATATTGCGAAAACATAGAATCTATTCTAATTGTTTATAAGCTAGTGGCTTCACCTCAAGCTATTGCCTGAGATTACTTGGGTACGATCATCAGCAAAAGGAAAGATGCGATGTTACGGAAGGCTTTACTGGGTACCTATCTTTGTAGTTTATTCATTGTGGGAAATGCATATGGCGCTGAAGGAGATGATATTCCTCAACGCGCCCAAACTGCTGGTGATGTTATTGAGCGTCCAGGCGTTCTCACACCTAAAGGTAAATGGTCATTTGATTCGTCTTTAAGCTATACACAGAACTCTTCAAACAAAGTATCTGTTGTTGGGTATACAGTCTTACCAACTCTGATTATTGGGCGAATTGAAGTGAGTGATTCGGATAGGACTACAGTAACCGTTGGCTTAACTGCTCGGTATGGTTTAACAAACGCCACAGAGTTAGAAGTTAGAGTGCCATATGTATATCGTAATGACCAAGTTTCTACGCGTCCCATTCAAGATGGTTCAAACAGTGAAGTCGTAAACACAACGGTGGATGGTGGAGGGCTTGGTGATGTAGAGTTCGCATTGAGGCACCAGTTTAACTTTGAATCTGCGCCATACTGGGTAGGTGGCCTTAGAGTCAAGTCGGATACAGGACGATCGCCTTATGATGTTTCTATTGAAGATGGAAGCAACGCATTTAGTGATGTCCCTACTGGCTCGGGTTTTTGGAGTTTTGAGCCTAATTTATCTCTTATTCACCCTGTTGATCCTGCGGTTTTGTTCGCTAGTTTAAGTTACATTTATAACTTAGAAGATACTGTTACAGTTGGCGATACAAAAGCTGATGTTGATCTTGGGGACACTATTTCTCTTTCTGGGGGAATGGGCTTTGCGGTGAATCCTGATCTTTCATTCTCTTTAGGGCTTAGTCATAAAACTATTTTAAAAAGCAAAGTAAATGGCAGATCGGCAGATGATGCTAAGTTGCTTCAATTAGATGCATTAACTTTTGGTATAAACTATGCCTTTAGTGAACGCTCATCTATCAATGTTAGTGCTCAAGCTGGTCTTACAGAAGACACTCCCGACTTTCAGTTAACAGTACGAGTACCTTTTAATTTGTAAAATGGAGGTACAGTAAGTGTGGATTATAGGAATAACTATTGTCAAAGATAATGTATGGAGAGCGTACAGTAGCCTGTTGATGAGTTTCCATTTCTTTCACTCCACTAATAAAGCTAAAATCCTTTACAACATCCGTCAGGAGGACACAACTGTTGTAGACGGCACTACTTCATTTCTGCACTGCGTATTAACTTGTAGGTCATCATCAACGTAGTCTTTCTGGTCCCACAGTTCTTCGTCTTGTTCGTACTCAAACATACTGTGGCGAACATGGATTCTATTGGCTTAGAGGCGCTTTAGGAAGGTAGAGATCTCTGCCATCCAAGATATCTTGTAATGCATCCTTCATCCGTGGTAGCACGCTTTTGGGTACCTTGCTAAGCATATTTGTCACTTACGCTACTGTAGCTTGCGGCCCGCACTTAGCCATGACTTTTCAGAAGCCAAGTTCGCCATCTCCGGTGGCGAACTTGGGTGCTAACAGCAATTCTTGTTCTTTTGAGTGCTTAATGAGTCCTGTAACTTGTTTTTGACTCTTGGTGACGATCCAGAATTCCAGGGGCTTTTTTGTTTCCAGTGTCATCGATACCAATAATGACGAATAAAAAGAGCTGATCATCCATGTTCCTACCACATTAACTTACTCGTTTCACTACCCCCATAGAAAATTAAATAGGGATAGCAAAGAGAATTTATCTTAATTTTAAGTAGAAAATTTAGCACTTCAGAATGATATCACATTGGATTTTAGTACCGAAAAAGACTTAAAAAGTATGAACCTGCTATATTTTATCTCATACCTTTTAAGTTTTAATTATTATAAGTTAATGATTTTAAACATTAAATAATAAAGGTGATTGTTGGATAAGATACCTTTATCAATAAAGGATGAATGATCTGAACAATGCAATAGAACGAATTACTTCTTTATATTATCTTCATTTCATACTTGATGAGCACTTAAAGTAAATACAAAAAATAACATTATGATTATGCTGTTTTTTTCTTTAATCTACTAAAGAGACGCACCTAAATACTCCTTTCTAGCCTGAATTATTCTCAATCATGAGAACAGCTTTCACTGATCCTTTCTTATAATTTCATCGCTTCCCACAACATTTGAAGGAAGCTGAAAAATTTTTAATCCGAACTACTACTATGACAGGAAATGGAGTAATTGTTATGACTCTCAACAAAACAGGGCTTGCTTTAGCAATGTCAGCAATTTTATTTAGTGGCTCTCTAATCGCGAATGAGATCGATGATGG
>NZ_JAWOTI010000025.1:0-66491 GCF_033338775.1 Vibrio sp. Vb1018 | reverse complement strand
AGTCCCGTCCACTCCGCCACTTATATTAAGCCTCAGTCGAAAGACTGAGGCTTTTTTCGTTTTGGTTCCCCGACTTACCTTAAACCCACTTTCGTATTGAAACCTTGCATCGAGAGGCCGGCTTCCCTCTGGCGATGCTTTCTAAGCCCTATATGAGTGAAGTGGAACTCAGTTTTGTGTGGTTTCTACTGAACCGGGTCCTAGTATCGAGCGCTAGTTCTCAGCCCTTGTGCTTACTTACCAAAGCTTCCTTTATTATTACCTGGAAAATTTATTCACTAGGTTATGTTATTTTCGGGGGAGATTTCTCTGCTTTAGATGTTTTGATTTAGCCATAGGCGCTTATTAATATAAACTCAGCGCATTTAAAACTTTCCAAACATGGATTTTGTTTTGTCGACCTATTTAAGCCAGTGTCTTAAAGTATATTCGCTACTTCTTCCCTCTAACCCTCTCCAACCTTCAAAGCCACCACTACGTACGTATAACGTGAGCGGTATAGGTGCTTTCATAGCTGTGTTTGCTGAGTAAGCAGTTCACCTGGCACATTGACTGAGGAAAAGTCTTCTTTCTGTGGACCTTCGTGTAAGTCACGATAGTTTTAATAATTATCTGGTACTTTTTATTCTAAAGGTGTACGCTTCACATCGAATATTTTTTCGACAGTAAATCATGTTATATCTCTTGTTTAAAAGCTTTGTAAGAAGGCTGAACTCCATGCAAAAAACGCGATGAAGTGTTGCTCGGAGTCTTAAATTAATCTTCATCAGGTGTTTTATGTGTGGGTAGCTTCGCTGAAGTTATACGCAGGAGCTTGTACACCTGATAAAAGAGAAGAGATGGCCGGTGATATTTCATCATCGGCCTTTTTGTATCTGTTAAGCAGCTACAAAGCATTACCCAGTATTGAAATAAGGGCCGGTATTGATCACCGGCCCTTTTTTATTTGGTTGAAAACATGAGTATTTTACAAGTTAAAAATTTGTCTTATCAGATAGCTGATAAGACGTTATACAACAACGTAACCTTTCGTATTAACGTGGGAGAGAAAATAGGTATCACCGGAGCGAATGGTGTTGGAAAAAGCACCTTATTAAAATTGCTTATTGGTGAATTATCTGCAGATAAGGGCTGCATTGACTGGTTACCAAACCTTGAGGTGGGGTATTTAGAGCAACATTTTAAGATGGATAATGCGCTGACGGTTTATGAATGCTTAAAGAGTGCTTTTGAGAACTTATACGCTGCCGAGCAGAAGCTTTGGACTTTGTATCAGGCGATGACCGAGTCTCACTCTACATCTCTTTTAAGCCAAGTCGCTCGGCTACAGGCATATTTAGAAGATGAAGACTTCTATGCAATTAATACCAAAATTGAACGAGTTGCTGTAGGTCTTGGTATTTATCAATTTGGCTTAGATACACCGCTTGTCTCGCTAAGTGGTGGTCAAAGACACAAAGTCCTTTTAGGCAAGTTGTTACTTCGCAACCCCGATGTGTTAATTCTTGATGAGCCGACAAACTATCTTGATGCTCCGCACATTGAATGGCTAGTCGCGTTTCTCAATGATTACATTGGCACCGTTTTACTGGTTTCTCATGATATTGATTTCCTTAATCAAGTAGCGACCAGTGTTTGTGATATTGATTATCAAACGGTTCGAAAATACAGCGGTACTTATGTCAAAGCAATGCAGCAAAAGCAGCACGACGGTGCTTTATTAGAAAAGCAATATAAGGCTCAGCAAAGTGAAATTCGAAAGTTAGAGAAATTTATTGCCCAAAATGGTGCAGGAGTTAACGCCAGTCTTGCTAAAGGGCGTAAGAAGAGACTGGATAAAATCGAACGTATTCAACTGAATCATGTAGAGAAAGTATCGACGTTTGACTTTGCTTACCAGCCCATTGAGCAACCGAATGTGGTTGAGGCAAAAGCGTTGATGATCGGTTATCAGCAGCCTCTGCTTCCAGTATTTGATATCACGTTAGCGCGCGGGGAAAAGTTGGTTGTTGCTGGCTTTAACGGCGTGGGTAAGTCGACCTTACTTAAAACCCTGATGGGGAAGATCGAGCCACTCTCTGGTGAGGTGGTATTGGCAAAAGGTGCAATGATTGGTTATTTTTCTCAAGATTTGTCTTGGCGCCATCCTCAGAACACGCCTGAACAGGAGCTGTGCTCTTGTGCGCCAACAATCTCAAGCAAAGAATCACGCAAGCTATTAGCTCGCTTTGGGATTACGGGGGATAAGACGCAGCGCCACTTAGATACATTGAGCGGTGGTGAGCAAACTCGGGTGAAGTTGTGTTGTTTATCGGTTCAGAAATGCAATGTTTTGCTGTTGGACGAACCAACAACACACTTGGATAGCAGCAGTAAAAATGCGCTTAAAGAGGCTCTCCAGCGCTTTTCCGGTAGCGTGATTGTGGTATCTCATGAGAAGGCATTTTTGCAATCTTGGCCTGATAGAGTTTTAGATATTTCGTTGCTCACTTGTGCTGAATCGGAAACAGAACAGGAGGTGGAGCTATGATGCAGTCCATGATCCTATTTCTCGTTGCTTTTCTTGTTGGTGCTGATGAGTTGATGCTTGGATCTATTCTTGAACCTATCGGAAATGATTTAAGTGTTCAACCGAGTCAGGTGACCTTATTTATTACGGCATATAGTTTAGCCATAGCAATTTTCGCTCCTTACTTGGGTCGTTTATCAGACCGAGCTGGGCGTATTCGTATCATGGTGCCTGCTTGCTTTGTATTTGGGGTTGTGCCTATTACGACGGGCATAGTTCATGATTTTGAACTTGCTATTGCAACTCGTGTGATCACTGGTATTGCAAGTGCAGGCATGTTACCAATTGCATTCGCGTTAGCGGGAGACGCGAAGGGTAATAGAGCGATGCGTCAAATTGTGATGGTTCAGGCGGGATTAACGCTAGGTATGATAACTAGCCCGGCGATCGGAGCATTGTTGACCCAGCTTTTATCATGGCGTGCCGCTTTTATTATTTTGGGCGTTGCGGCTCTTCTTGTCAGTGCCATGAGCGTAGTGTTCATGAACAACAAGCATAATGAGTCCAAGAAGTCAGATACTCTGCCACCTATCGCAGACGTCATTCATCTTCCAGGCGCGTTGAGAGCGATTCTAGCGATGTGTTTAGGCCTAGGGGGAGGTATTGGTGTATTTAACCTGATAGGCCTCCATATTCGAGATACCAGCGAGTTGGCGCTCGGTTGGGTGGGCGCTATTTATGCTGCTCTAGGGATCGTTAGTGTGGTTGGAAATATGTGCGTGGGGAGAGCTTGCTGTTGGCTTGGTAGCTCTCGAGCCGTTATGCGAGTGGCTTTAATGGTGTGCATACCTTGCAGTGCATGGGTGTTCTCAAATGAGATGAGTACGGTGACCGCTTATCTTCCAGTTCTAGTGCTCTGGTCTCTCGCTGGAGGGGTTGGTTCTCCGGCATTACAAGCACATATCGCAAGCTTATCTGATGAATATCGAGGTGTGTTAATGTCTTTTGGAATGAGTATGATGCACTTTGGTGTCGCGATTTGGTCTGCCTTGGCGGGCTTCGCGTATTCTGTAGGCAATGAATGGGTCGCTTTCGTGGCTTTCCTATTGTTTGGCTCAGCAGTAGTTATCTTAAAGCCAGTTGGTAATACTGAACAAAGTGAGCGTTATTCGTAGTGTTTTAGTAGATAAAGAAAAGCCGTTACCTAAAAAGGTAACGGCTTGTTCCAAATACTTTTTGAAAAACGGTCTTAGTTCATGCCGTATTTCTTAAGTTTCTTGCGAAGAGTACCGCGGTTGATACCCATCATAGTTGCTGCGCGAGTTTGGTTACCGCGAGTGTACTGCATGATAGTATCTAGTAGTGGCTGTTCAACTTCAGCTAGAACTAATTCGTATAGTTCTGTTACTTCCTGGCCGTTTAGTTGAGCAAGGTAGTTTTTAAGAGACGCTTTAACAGAGTCACGTAAAGGCTTCTGAGTAATCTGGTCTTGTGACGTTACTGTAGTTACTGTTAATGCTTCTGAAGTCAGATTTTGTTCGAACATATTCGGTCTAGCTCTTCTCTTAATTATGATGCAACGTTATCAAAATAACCTTCTAACGCCTCAATTTGCAGCGGAGCTGCGTCGATAGCGTTGAAGGTACGGCGAAACTCACTTGCCTGTTCATGCTCTTTCAGGTACCACCCAACGTGCTTGCGCGCGATACGTGGACCTAAGAACTCCCCATAAAATTCATGCAGAGCATTTACATGACCAAGCATAATGGTTTTCACTTCCTCAGTTGGAAGTTCCTCCATTGTGGTGCCGTTTTCCAAATAGTGATGGATTTCCTGGAAAATCCAAGGACGACCCTGGGCAGGGCGTCCAATCATTAAAGCGTCCGCACCGGTGTACTCCAGTACAAATTTGGCTTTCTCCGGGCTATCGATATCACCGTTCGCGATAACCGGAATTGAAATCGCCTCTTTTACCGCTTTAATGCTGTCATATTCGGCCTCACCTTTGTACATACATGCTTTCGTTCTGCCATGCAGAGCAAGAGCTTGTATGCCGCAGTTTTCGGCTAATTTAGCGATCTGGACACAGTTCTTGTTGTCTGTATCCCAGCCAGTTCGAGTCTTTAACGTTACAGGAACGTCCACTGCATTCACGACCGCTTTCAAAATCTCTTCGATAATGTTTGGGTATTGAAGCAGAGCAGAGCCCGCTAGCTTCTTATTCACTTTTTTTGCCGGGCAGCCCATGTTGATGTCGATGATTTGTGCACCGTTCTCAACACTGAATTGAGCTGCATCCGCCATAAGCTGTGGATCGGAACCCGCAATCTGTACAGAGCGAATGCCCGATTCGCCCTCGTGTACCATGCGCTGTTTCGACTTTGACGTTCCCCATAGCTTTGGGTTAGCAGACATCATTTCACTGACGGCCATTCCCGCACCATAGCGAAGACACAACTCGCGAAACGGTCTATCCGTTACACCAGCCATAGGGGCTACGATTAGATTGTTCTTAAGTTGATAGTTTCCGATTTTCAAAACGTCATCACAGTTCTGTACCAGCAAGGGCGCGCATTTTACGCATTTTTTCACTGCGTGAAAAGACTAATATTTGAGCATTTACAAATTGTTTTTGTAAATTGTATGAATTTCAAACAATTAGCTCTGAAAACCTTGTCTAGCCTTGCTTACGACCAGAGATGCGACACCATTCACTTTGCTCAACAATCGGGTCAATGTGAAGCTCGTCACGGTAATAGTTCGCAACATCTTCAGCTTGGGTGTCTAATACGCCAGACATTGCAAGGTCGCCATTTGGTTTAACTAGGCCTTTAATGATTGGTGCAAGTTCACGTAAAGGTCCTGCAAGGATGTTGGCCACAACGACGTCAGCGACGAGACCTTCAGGTTGATTTTGCGGTAAGTAAACTTCTAGTTTGTCTGCAACGCCATTACGCTCAGCATTGTCTTTTGAAGCAAGCAGGGCTTGAGGATCAATATCGATCCCTATCACTTTTTCAGCGCCCAGTTTGATCGCTGCGATCGCAAGAATACCTGAGCCACAACCGAAGTCGATAACGGTCTTACCGCTTAAGTCCATGCTTTCTAGCCACTCAAGACAAAGTGCTGTTGTAGGGTGAGTACCCGTACCGAATGCAAGGCCTGGATCCAACATAACATTAACAGCGTCAGGATCTGGAATGTCGCGCCAGCTTGGACAAATCCATAGGCGTTCACCAAATTTCATTGGGTGGAAGTTTTCCATCCATTCGCGTTCCCAGTCTTTATCTTCAAGCTGTTCTACTTTGTAAGCAAAATTGTCAGCCAGCATATTGCTCGCTTTAATTTGGTCGATGATGAAGTTAGTGTCTGCTTCTGCATCATACAGTGCCAGAATATCAGTATCGCCCCATAAGCGAGTTTCGCCAGGTAGAGGTTCGAATACAGGTGTATCCTGCGCGTCTAAGAATGTAACAGACAGCGCGCCAGTCTCTTCCATTAGCATATCGCCGATTTGCTCAGCGTTTTCATTGGTCGCGTTGAGTTTGATTTGAATCCAAGGCATTGGTTTTTGCTCTTAAAGTGAATGAAGTGGCGCAGAGTTTACCAGAACTCTACGATTTGTTTGAGTATATACCCAAATAAGCCGATTTATATGTTGAGCCGTTCGCGTACATATAAAACAAAAATGCCCACGGGAGTGGGCATTTTTTAAGACGTTTGCTTAGGCTTATTGTAAGCCAAGCTTCTTCTCTAGGTAGTGGATGTTTGCACCACCGTGTTGGAAGTTTTCGTCATTCATAATGGAGAATTGCAGTGGCACGTTAGTTTTGATGCCTTCGATGATCATCTCACCCAGTGCGTTTTTCATACGTGCAATCGCTACATCACGGTTCTCACCGTAAGTGATCAGTTTACCAATCATTGAATCGTAATGAGGTGGAACTGTGTAGCCTGTGTAGATATGAGATTCCCAACGTACACCCATACCGCCAGGAGCGTGGAAACGCTCGATCTTACCCGGAGATGGTAGGAAGCGCTCAGGGTCTTCTGCGTTGATACGACACTCAATCGCATGGCCACGGATCTTAATATCATCTTGAGTGAATGACAGAGGCTGACCCGCTGCAACACGAAGCTGTTCTTTGATTAGGTCGATGCCAGTAACCATCTCTGTTACTGGGTGCTCTACCTGAATACGAGTGTTCATTTCGATGAAGTAGAACTCACCGTTCTCGTATAGGAATTCAAACGTACCTGCGCCGCGGTAACCGATCTCGATACATGCACGAGTACAGCGTTCACCGATGTACTTACGCATTTCTTCGGTGATACCAGGTGCTGGAGCTTCTTCCACTACTTTTTGGTGACGACGTTGCATTGAACAGTCACGCTCACCAAGGTGGATTGCGCCGCCTTGACCGTCAGCAATAACCTGAACTTCAACGTGACGAGGGTTTTCTAGGAATTTCTCCATGTAAACCATGTCATTGTTGAACGCCGCTTTTGCTTCAGCACGTGTCATTGCAATGGCTTGGATAAGGTCTTTCTCTGCGCGAACAACACGCATACCACGACCGCCGCCGCCGCCAGATGCTTTGATGATTACTGGGTAACCAATGCGCTTAGCAAATGCTTTGTTTTTCTCTTCGTCATTGTCTAGAGGGCCGTCAGAACCCGGTACACAAGGAACGCCTGCTTTCTTCATTGCATTGATAGCAGATACTTTATCGCCCATTAGGCGGATAGTGTCTGCCTTTGGACCAACGAAGATGAAACCACTGCGCTCAACTTGCTCTGCGAAGTCTGCGTTTTCAGACAGGAAGCCGTAACCTGGGTGGATAGCCACAGCACCAGTCACTTCTGCTGCAGAAATGATGCGTGGAATGTTTAGGTAGCTGTCGATACCACGAGCAGGGCCGATACATACGGTTTCGTCTGCGAGTAGCACGTGCTTAAGATCGCGGTCCGCTGTTGAGTGAACAGCGACGGTCTTAATACCTAATTCTTTACAAGCGCGAAGAATACGAAGTGCAATTTCACCTCGGTTCGCGATGACTACTTTGTCTAGCATAAGGCAAGCCCCGCTTATTCGATTACAACAAGAGGTTGGTCGAATTCAACTGGTTGGCCGTCTTCAGCTAGGATTGCTGTAACAACGCCAGATTTGTCCGCTTCGATTTGGTTCATCATTTTCATTGCTTCAACAATACACAGAGTATCGCCAGCATTTACTTTCTGACCCACTTCTACGAATGCTTTAGAGTCTGGGCTTGGAGAGCGGTAGAAAGTACCAACCATTGGAGAAAGAACTTGGTGACCTACAGGTGTTGCTGCTGGAGCTTCTGCTGCTGGTGCTTCCGCTACTGGTGCCGCTGCTACTGGAGCAGGTGCCGCTGCTGGAGCTGCTGCGTAGTGAATTGGTGCTTGAGGGGCTGCAGTGCCATGACGGCTGATGCGCACTGACTCTTCACCTTCAGAGATCTCTAGCTCAGCAATGCCAGACTCTTCAACTAACTCAATTAGCTTCTTGATTTTACGAATATCCATCTTTTCTTTCTCTTTTATCTTGTGATTAAGACAACCCTCGTAGGGTTGCAGAGTGTTAGGGTTACTTTGCCTGTAGCTTATTGATCGCTGCAGACAGAGCAAATTCATAGCCTTGTGCGCCTAAACCGCAAATCACACCCTCTGCTTTATCTGACAGATAAGAGTGATGACGGAATGGTTCACGTGCATGCACATTTGATAAGTGCACCTCAATAAATGGGATGGCGACGCCAAGTAATGCATCTCGCAGCGCCACACTAGTATGAGTGAAAGCCGCTGGATTGATGATGATGAAGTCAATCTTGCCATAGGCAGAGTGAATGGCTTCAATCAGTTCGTACTCACGATTTGATTGTAGGTGTTCCAGTTCTACCCCAGCGTTATGGGCTTGCTCTGTAAGAGTATCCACAACTTGAGCTAAGGTACTGTGACCATAGTGTGTCGGTTCGCGCAGACCCAATAGATTAAGATTTGGTCCGTTTAGAACAAGAATCCGTGACTTTGCAGACATTGTGTTGCTATCTTCCCTTATCGTGAGTGGAACGTTTATATTCCCAAATATACGATAGTTCAGCACGATTTTTTTGTTAAAACCGAGCAAATTTTAAAAAATCGACCAAGATTATAGCTAATTCATAGCAATTAGCAGCAATTTACTGGTCTAATCTCCTAATAGCCACTCTCGTTTCTGTAACCAAGTTAACAAAAACAACATAATTGCCATATTTTTTGTGTGGCCAATTTGTGCACTAAAGCAAAAAACCGCCATGAGTGATGGCGGTTTTTAAAGTGCTTTTAAAACAGTTGGTTGAATTTATGCCAATTCTGCTTTCTCTGCGATAAGTTTATCTACAACGCTCGGATCGGCAAGCGTTGATGTGTCTCCGAGGTTGCTGGTATCACCCGTTGCAATTTTACGCAGGATTCGACGCATGATCTTACCAGAACGAGTCTTCGGTAAGGAATCCGTCCAGTGCAGTACATCTGGTGTTGCAATTGGACCAATTTCTTTACGCACCCAATCTTTCACTTCTTTGTGTAGCTCTGCTGACGGGAATTCACCATCGTTCAAGGTAATGTAAGCGTAGATAGCTTGGCCTTTGATATCATGCGGAATGCCCACAATAGCGGCCTCAGCAATTTTATGATGTGCGACAAGAGCCGATTCTATTTCAGCGGTACCCATGCGGTGACCCGACACGTTTAGTACGTCATCAACACGGCCCGTGATCCAGTAGTAACCGTCTTCGTCACGACGAGCCCCATCACTAGTAAAGTACATTCCCTTAAAGGTTGAGAAGTAGGTCTGTTCAAAGCGCTCGTGGTCGCCATAAACAGTACGCATCTGACCTGGCCATGAATCAAGGATCACCAAGTTACCTTCTGCTGCGGTTTCTTCAATGATGTTGCCCATGTTATCAACCAGTGCAGGTTGGACTCCGAAGAATGGTCGAGTTGCTGAGCCTGGTTTTAAATCTGTTGCGCCTGGTAGTGGTGCAATTAAGATACCGCCGGTCTCTGTTTGCCACCAAGTATCAACGATAGGCGAGCTCTCGTTACCAATCGTTTTGTAGTACCACTCCCACGCTTCAGGGTTGATAGGCTCACCTACTGAACCCATCACACGTAAGCTTGAACGAGATGTCCCTGCTACCGCTTCGTTACCTTTTGCCATTAGTGCACGAATAGCGGTTGGCGCAGTGTAGAGAATGTTCACTTGGTGCTTATCAACCACTTCACTCATACGAGCCGTGCTTGGGTAGTTTGGAACACCTTCAAACAGAATGGTTTTGGCCCCGTTCGCTAGTGGACCATAAATTAGGTAAGTATGGCCTGTAATCCAGCCCACATCCGCGGTACACCAGAAGGTTTCTCCTGGTTGATAATCGAAGACATATTTAAAGGTCATTGCCGCGTAGACAAGGTAACCGCCTGTAGTATGTAGTACGCCTTTAGGTTTACCTGTCGAGCCAGATGTGTAGAGGATGAACAGCGGGTCTTCGGCTTTCATCTCTTCTGGTGGGCAAACGTCAGAAACGTTGGCTGTTGCTTCGTGCCACCAAACATCACGGTGTTCATGCCATTCAACATCACCACCTGTACGTTTAAGCACGACGACTTTATTGATGGTTTTTACGTCTGGGTTGGTTAGTGCTTCATCCACGTTCTTTTTCAGTGGAACAGCGCGTCCGCCACGTACGCCTTCGTCTGCGGTGATCACGACTTTAGCGTCAGAGTCGATGATACGGCCGGATAGCGCTTCTGGTGAGAAACCGCCAAATACTACGGTGTGAACCGCACCAATACGGGTACAAGCGAGCATAGCCACTGCAGCTTCTGGCACCATTGGCATGTATAGACACACCACGTCGCCCTTGCGTACGCCTTGCTCTTTCAATGCGTTGGAGAATTTACACACTTCTTTGTGCAGTTCGTTGAAAGTGAGTGTTTTGTCGTCGGCTGGATCATCGCCTTCCCAAATGATGGCGACGTCATCCCCGTGTTCTGCAAGATGACGGTCAATACAGTTAGCCGAGACGTTCAGTGTGCCATCTTCAAACCAGCGAATATCAACATGGCCAGTGTCGAAAGAAGTGCTTTTTACTTTGGTGAAAGGTTTGATCCAATCAACGATTTTGCCGTGTTCGTTCCAGAAGCCCTCTGGATCGGTTACCGACTGCTGATACATGGCTAAGTAAGTATCATTATCCGCGTGTGTATGAGTTTTAATATTTTCTTTTACCGGATAAACGTGGGCTTCGCTCATGGCTTCTCTCCTTGTGCCTTATTTCTCGGCCTTACACCAATCTAGATAAGATTTTGAATATATTTTTGTAGGGCTGTTTTTTGGTTCTAAATAACTTGGTCGTGGTAATGACGACGTTGTGCTTATAACTGTCAGTCACCGCGCGTATTTCCACAATTAGACTTTAGGATGAGAGTGATAGAAGCGCCGGGAAATCGCTGAAACAAAAGTATTTCTGGGAGCTAGGTCAACTGATTTTTATGTATACGGTGCGGTTAGGTTGGGTAAATCGCCTTTCGTTAAGCGGACAAAGACCAAAGCGGCAGAAATCGCGTCTTGCAAGGCGTCGTGTTTGTCTTGGATAGGAAGTTCGAGGTGTTTACAAATGGCATCCAGACTTAAGTCGAAATAGGCATTCGGCAAATGTCGTTCCAACTTATCGTGATAAATCTGACTGACCTCGATGAGTGGGTTAGGAAGTGGGAAGCCAAGTTGCCTCAGACAAGCAAGGTCTAAGATCTTTTTATCGTAACGAATGTGATAGCCCACAAGTGGTCGGTTGCCGATAAAGTCGAGCAGCTCGAGCAGCGCCTCTTTTTCACTGATGCCATCGACTAAGTCTTGGTGGCGAATTCGATGGATCTTGACCGAGCCAGAGTCGAGCGATTGCGGCGCGCGTAAGCGGACTTCAAATGGTTGACTGGTGATGATGCGGTTGTCGATGATCTTGGTGGCTGCAATAGTCACCAGCTCGGCGCGATTTGGGTCAAGGCTGGTGGTTTCGCAGTCAAGAGAGACGTATTCTGTTTTATCTGGCGTGCAAAACAGCGACTGATAAGGCGAGCCTTTCAATTTGTAATGCCAGTATTTGCGTTGTAACCAGTTCATTGCTTACGCCTCTGTGATTTATGAAAATCAGGGTTAATCACGAATTTGATAATGGAAGCCTAAAAATTGCTTAAATTTCTTCACCACATGTAAGCTGTGGCGAAGCAAATCACGCTCAGTTCTATCCAGTTGTTTAATATCAATGTTATTCAACGCTTCTTGCTTTTTGAGTTGCTGATTAAGACGAAGTTTAAAGAACAATTTCAGTGCTTCGTTGAGATTATCTGCCGTTTCGGATTCTAAGATGCGCTTATTTCTCAGAGCTTCAATGCGTTCAAACGTGTTCTTCTCTTCAATGGCATACTCCAAAGACAAGGCGCGAATGCCGTGTACAATTGGGAAAATACCGCCGCGTTTAATGTCCAATCCGTCTTTAGCACTTTTTACGTTGCCAAATAGAGTTAGGGGCACCGAAAACTGCAAGGCAGGGCGAGTAAAGTCAGACAATATCAACATGCGATCTTTCATTGTGTCACGAAGATGTGCCGCAATTGGGGCCAGCAGCTCGCAATTCCCAGCAACAGCATGGGCGTCACTGAAAATGGCTAAGTCCATGATTTGTTCTGGTTCGGCTTTAGCTATCCAGTGGTTTAGGGTGCTTATCCATTCTTGCTGTGTTTTGACCCATTTCGGGTTGTTAACCATCACTTTACCAGGGCAAAGTGGATAACCGAGCTGTTGTAGGGTGTGTGTGAAGGATTGCATCACTTGTTCGCAATGAGGCCATTCCAGACCATTTTGAATAATCAGGGCATTGTCTTGATCGGTTTTGAGAATTTGCTCTCCTCGGCCTTCAGAGCCGAGTACGATCAAGCAACAATGGTCGTGCAAGGCTGGTGGTATTACTAACTCGAACGCTTTCTCGATAATTTGCTCGTTTACGGCTGAGATCAGCTCCATGATGAAGCGAGTGCGGATGCCGTTTTTCAATAAGCTCTCGACCAATTGACGTTGGCGGTTTGAGGCCAAAGCGAGCTCTTCCACGCTGCTTGCTCGAGCAATACTGAGCGTTAACACGTGAGAGTGGGTTGAGAACGCGCTAAGAATTTGGGTCATATCCAGCATGCCAACGGCTCTGTTGCCTTCACATACCATGAGGCGTTTCATTCTGTTTCTGGTCATTGTGATCATGGCGTTGAATAGAAAGTCACCATCATCAACGTGATAAACAGGAAAGCTCGCGATCTCACCCACTGGTGTGTCGAGCGCGCAACCATCTATCATCACAGAATGCAGCATATTAGTACGAGTCACTATTGCGTACGGGTGGGCTGATGGCCATTTTTCCAATCGTGGATCATCGCCATGGAGTTGAACCAATGCAGCGTCAATCCCATTTTCTTTTAAGGAACGTGTTACCTCGTTAATTGGTGTATTTGGTTCAAGGATCATCGGTGGGTGATAAATGCTGCGGTCAACTTTAGTGAGAATAAACTCCGCTAAGTTTTGCTGTTGATGGGCCGCTTCGATGAGCTCTTGCCGTTTCGATAAATTGTTATCGAAATAGGCTGCAAACTGGCCATTTTCGTTGTAAAGGGCAAGGAAAATTTCTTTCGGCAGTAGGTAAGAGAGCGTGTCCTCAAGCGCGATGTAGTGATGACGTACCTTGTCTTCAAGTAACGAGCGTACATCGAACATATCGTCGTTGGCATAATGTGCGAACACTTCCTGTTGATCGTTGGAGCGCTCTTCTACCGCGCCTTTGATCAGAATATATAAGTGGGGGTTCTTCTGTCCGCAGGATAAAATAACATCTCGAGCTCGATAGTAGGCGACGTCCAGAGACGATCGCAGTCGCGTTTGTTGTGCTTCAGTTAAGCGATCGAACGGTGGAGATTGCATGTTAAATTTGTCAGGCATGAGAACACCCAATAATGATGGAAGGAACACTCTCTAAGTCTGACAAATTTCTTACCGGAAGCCAGACGACTTTGGTCTAAATTACGATGTTTTCGCTTGAAGATGCCAAATGTCGCAAAGTTAGTATTCCATCGAGGAAACGATAAGTTTCTTATTCTTCCCTTTTTGTAATACGCATGGCGATCCATAATTCCCGGCTCGAACGTTGGTGTTCCCGTTTTAGGATATTAGTAATGTTGAAACCTTCTCCGTATGGCTGGATTTCCCAGTACTTTCTCGGATTCTTCTTTGCGTATGGCGTGTATCTGCCATTTTGGTCACTTTGGTTTAAGGATCAGGGCGTATCTTCGACAGATATCGGTTTGCTGGTCGGGTTAGGCCTTGCGACACGTTGTGTTGCCAATATCGTGATCACCCCACGAGTACACAAAGTCGAACATCTTATGCCTGCTTTACGTTGGTTGAGTTTCGCTGCCCTCCTTTTTGTTGGATTTCACTTTTTTACGGGTGGTAGCTTTTGGTTAATGGCACTAGCGACAGTGTTGTTCAATCTTTGTTGTGGACCGATTATTCCGTTGTCGGACGCGATGGCAAATTACTACGCTCGCCTGAAAATGCTCGATTATGGCCGCACGCGGCTATGGGGTTCGATCGCCTTTATCGCAGGCTCGACGGCAGTGGGCTACCTGGTGGCTGAATTTGGCTCCGATATGATCTTGTACACTGCGATGTTCGGCGTGTTTATCTCGTTGCTGTTTGCTATGCGACCGACTAACCCAATGCCTGTAACGCACGGTGGGCAAAGCGCAGAACGTCCAAAGCTGACCGCTCTTTTGACCGACAAGCCGATACTAAAATTCTTAGTGTTGGTGTCACTAATTCAGGGCAGTCATGCGGCTTACTACGGCTTTAGTGCGATTCACTGGAAGGCCGCTGGTCACTCGGAAGATGTCATTGGCTACTTGTGGAGCTTAGGAGTGGCCGCAGAAGTGGCAGTGTTTGCATTGAGTAAGCGCTTATTCGTAGGTTGGTCAATACGCGCGCTGTTTATTGCTGCTGCCGTTGGTGTAATGATGCGTTGGGGTATTACGGCGTCGACAACATCAATTATTGCTTTGGTGGTTGTTCAACTATTGCATGGTGTGACTTTCGCTACCGCACACATTGCCGCGATCCAATATATCCAAAACTCCGAAGAAAATAAGATCGTAGCGTTGCAAGCGTTGTATAACGCGATTCCGTTGGGCGCATTTATCGCGTTGATGACCGTATTGAGTGGCTGGGGTTATGAGCACTGGGGATCGCTTGTGTTCTGGGGCATGGCCGCGATGGGGTTATTGGCTCTGTTCATCAAGCTTGATTCGCAAGACCCACATCAGGTGGTTGATGTATCAGACAAGCCACTTGAAACACAGAATTAGACTTATGTAACAAAGGTTAAAAACTAAGCTTTGTCTCCGTTATCAAAGCAGTGTTAAATGAAACCTCTCCCTCATGGAGAGGTTTTTTTATTCTCTTGCTTTAAAAGTAGCAAGAAAGGCAAGAAAGGATATCGGATGCAAGGATGGCTGGTGGTTCCCGTTTCTTTAGCGTATTTGGGAGCTTTATTTATCATCGCGTGGTACGGCGACATTCAGAAAAGGTGGCTAGCGCGCTGGCGGCCTTGGATTTATAGCCTTTCCATTGCGGTGTACTGTACATCGTGGACCTTCTACGGCACGGTCGGGCAGGCCAGCAGTAATCCTTGGTCTTTCTTGCCTATCTATATTGCTCCCATTTTAGTGTTTACCATCGGATGGCGCGTTTTAGCTCGGCTTATTTTGATTGCTAAACGGGAACACATCACGTCGATTGCTGACTTTATCGGAGCACGCTACGGTAAATCCCAAGGTTTGGCCGTGGTTGTTACGCTCATAGCGGTTGCGGGAATTTTGCCGTACATCGCTTTACAGCTGCGTGGTATCACTATGGGGCTTGAAATCATTGCTCCGGAGCTGGCTACTGATTTTGGTTATCAAAACGATAGCGTGTCGTGGTTTGTTGTGGTCGCATTGGCGATTTTTACGATGCTATTCGGTACCCGCCACATTGATAACACGGAACACCATCGTGGGATGATGATGGCAATTGCCTTCGAATCCATTATCAAACTGCTGGCTTTTTTAGTGGTTGGTGTTTTCATTGTTTGGTTGGCGATGAACACCGAGAATTTGAGCTTAATTGATGTTGCCGCACAGACGTATCAGTCACCAAATATCCCGACTATATTGATTCATACTGTACTCACGATGCTGGCGATCGTTTGCCTTCCGCGACAATTCCATACGATGGTTGTGGAAAATGAACGTGCTCAAGATTTGCACGTGGCTCGTTGGTTGTTCCCCATTTATCTGATCTTAATGGGGATTTTTGTTTTACCTATTGCGTGGGTAGGGCAAGGTCTCTTGAGTGGCGCTTCGCCTGATACTTATGTCATCAGTGTGCCGATGTCGGTAGGGGCGAGTGAAATCGCCTTACTTGCGTTTCTAGGCGGTACTTCAGCGGCAAGTGGCATGGTTATCGTATCGACGATTGCCTTAGCGATCATGGTCTCGAATGACTTGGTTATGCCATTGCTATTGCGTCGCATGCGACTGACGCAGCGTAACCATCACCATTTTTCTGAATTATTACTGCGGATCCGCCGTGGTTTGATATTAGTTTTGTTGATTGGCGCGTGGTGTTTCTATCAAGCGTTGGACACTATTCATTCACTGTCTGCTATCGGCTTTCTCTCGTTCGCGGCTATCACGCAATTCGCTCCTGCGCTGGTTGGCGGTATGTATTGGCGTCAAGGGAATAAGAAAGGTGTGTATGTTGGCCTCGCGGTGGGTTTTGCTACCTGGTTGATTACGTTAATGAGCCAAACAGACATGCTTGCCGGAGACGCCAGTAATAACTTCCTGATCTGGTTGATTACGCCACCAGAGGTATTGGCTAGTTTTGATATCGCGATTTCAGATTGGGGGATGATCCTCAGTGTGGTCGCTAATGCAGTGTGTTTTGTTGTGGTTTCTATGGCTACCCGACCAAGCCTAAGTGAGCGCTTACAATCGGCATCATTCGTTGGTACACCGCTGCCTGAAAGCGAAAATATGAGTCTGTACCAGAGCCGCGTTACGGTTGCAGAACTGGAAATGCTAGCGTCTAGATTTGTAGGACGAACGCGAGTTAAAGCGGCGTTTCAAGCCTACTGGAGCCAGCAACGAGAAGAGTTGATGCCGAATCAACAAGCGCCATCTTCTCTGATTCGGCATACGGAGCGTGTGCTAGCAGGGGTATTTGGAGCATCTTCTGCTAAGTTAGTACTTACTTCCGCTCTGCAAGGAAGAAACATGCAGCTTGAAGAGGTGGCGACTATCGTCGATGAAGCCTCTGAACTGTACGATTTTAGTCGGGGTTTACTCCAAGGCGCGATTGAGCATATTGGACAAGGTATTGCGGTCGTCGATAAGCAACTACGCTTGGTAGCGTGGAACCAACGCTATTTAGAACTCTTTGAATTTCCGCCAGGCCTGATTCAAGTAGGTCGACCGATTGCGGATGTGATTCGGCACAATGCAGAGCAGGGGTTGTGTGGCCCTGGTGACCCTGATGACCACGTCCGTCGCCGTGTTTATCACCTTGAGCAAGGGACTCGGCACACCTCTTCTCGGGTTCGTCCCGATGGTCGCGTGATAGAGGTGCAAGGTAACCCAATGCCAGGTGGTGGCTTTGTGATGAGCTTTACCGACATCACCGTATTCCGTGATGCAGAGCAAGCACTGAAAGACGCCAACGAGACATTGGAAGAAAGGGTACGTCTGCGGACTCGAGAATTAGAACAACTTAACAAGCAGCTGGTGGAAGCGACGCAGCGCTCGGATTTGGAATCGAAGTCCAAATCACGGTTCTTGGCGGCAGTAAGCCATGACTTGATGCAACCGCTCAACGCGGCGCGTCTATTTGCATCTTCACTATCGGAAGTCGCCAAAGACAGCGAAGCCAAAAAGCTGTCAGCACACATTGAAAGTGCTTTAGAGGCTGCCGAAGACTTAATTGGAGATTTGCTGGATATCTCGCGTTTGGAATCGGGCAAGTTGGAAGTCAACGTGCATGGCTTTGCGTTAAATGATGTGTTATCGAATTTGAATGCTGAGTTTAGTGCGTTAGCCAAACAGCAAGGCATAGAGTTCACCATGATTCCGTCCTCACTCATGGTTAAGTCGGATCCCAAACTGCTGCGCCGTGTGGTGCAAAACTTCCTGACCAATGCGTTTCGTTATAACCCGAATGGCAAAGTCGCACTCGGTGTTCGCCGCGTGAAAGGGCGAGTGCGTATTGATGTATGGGATAATGGAGTGGGTATTGAAGAAGAGAAGCAGCAAGAGATTTTTGAAGAGTTTAATCGCGGAACTCAAGTTCGTTCCGACCAAGGTCTCGGACTTGGTTTGGCGATTTCGAAAGGAATTGCTCAGGTACTTGGGCATGAAATTTCGATGCGCTCTTGGGTTGGAAAAGGCAGTGTTTTTTCCATCACCCTAGATAAAGCTGATCATGTTCAGCCTCATCCAGTTCACGTGGCAATGAGTAAGCAATCTGAACTTGGTCATCTGAGAATCCTTTGTGTCGATAATGAGCCTGACATTCTAGTCGGCATGGAAAACTTACTTTCCCGATGGGGTTGCGATATACGAGTTGCGATTGATTTAGTTGAAAGTCTACAAGCGCTTGAGGATGGTTGGATTCCGGATGTAATTTTCTCCGATTACCGACTTGATGATGGTCGTACTGGTTTAGAAGTGCTACAGCAATGCCGCCTGAGATTAGGCCACAGCTTTGAAGGCGTCATCATCAGTGCAGATCGTACCGATGATATGCTTGATGGCATCAAAGCAAATGGGTTCAGCTTTATTGCTAAGCCAGTTAAGCCGCTTAAGCTGCGTTCGGTGCTCAATCGAGTCGCTTAGGATTGGAGTGTTTGAAAAATCGCTATAAAAAGAGACCTCCGAATGGAGGTCTCGATGTTTGTAATCTTAGTTGATAGGCTGAGTTTGCCGCTTATTCTGCGACGCCGCCTTGAGTCAGTTTGGCTGGATTAAGCAATCGCTCTAGTGTGGCTCTATCCAAATCAGTTTCTTCTTCCGCGACATCAATAATCGCGCGTCCCTGTTTGTAGGCTTTTTTCGCGACTTCTGCCGCTTTTAGGTAACCAATGACAGGGTTGAGAGCCGTGACCAAAATAGGGTTTTTGGCGAGTGCTACATCCAAGTTATCTTGGCGAACTTCAAACGTCGCAATGGCTTTGTCAGCTAAAGCGGTTGCGCTGTTAGAGAGTAACTCGATGCTCTCCAATACGTTATGAGCAATAACTGGCAGCATGACGTTAAGCTGGAAGTTGCCCGTTTGGCCTGCGACGGTAATGGTGGTGTCATTACCAATGACTTGCGCTGATGCCATAGCTGCGGCTTCTGGGATCACAGGATTTACTTTGCCAGGCATGATGGAAGAACCCGGTTGCAAGCCTTGTAATTCAATCTCACCTAAACCAGCTAATGGGCCTGAATTCATCCAACGAAGATCATTTGCGATCTTCATGATCGCAACTGCTGCTGTTTTGAGCTGTCCCGACAGAGCGACGATCGCATCTTGACTGCTTAAATTGAAAAAGAAGTTATCACTGGCCGTGAACTGAATACGAGTTGACTGGGTTAGGTTGCTAGCGAATAAGTCTGCAAAGCGTGGATCGGCATTGATCCCCGTTCCAACCGCCGTACCACCTTGGGCTAAGGCTTTTACAGCAGGAAGTGCTTGTTCAATCGCTTGTTTTGCGTGCTCGATTTGGAACTGCCAACCGCCAAGTTCTTGAGCAAAGGTAATTGGCATCGCGTCCATTAAGTGGGTGCGACCGGTTTTTACAACATCTTTCAATGCTTGCTGTTTAGACTCTAGTGTTTGGCTGAGGTGTGACAGTGCCGGGAAGAGCTGTTTTTCAATGGCTAATGCTGCGCTAACTTGAATGGCCGTCGGTACCACATCGTTGCTGCTTTGCCCCATGTTGACGTGATCATTAGGGCTGACAGTGCCGCCTAGATGCTGGGAGGCCAGTGTTGCAATCACTTCATTCGCATTCATATTTGAGCTAGTGCCTGATCCCGTTTGGAACACGTCAATTGGGAATTGCTCAATATGATTGCCTTCGATAATTGCTTGAGCTGCGTCAGCAATCGCGTTGGCAATATCTCCTTCAAGCAGCCCTAGCTGTGCGTTGGTGAGTGCCGCAGTCTGCTTGATGTGTGCTAACGCTTTGATAAAACCAGATGGCATTTTATGTTGACTGAATGAGAAGTTATCGACGGCGCGTTGAGTCTGGGCTTGGTAGAGAGCATCTGCAGGGACCGTTACTTCGCCCATACTGTCAGTTTCTATGCGGAATTCGGTGCTCATGGTAGGGATCCTTTTGGTTAATCGAGTGAGATTTGAATCAGGCGTAATTGTTGTTGTAGTGCGAGAAATTTCACGTCGCCTTGTTCAAACTGGTAGTAATAGCGTTTGAGGCAGAATAATGGCGTATGGATAGAATCGAGACAGACACGACGGAAGATACGACTGCGAGTTGAGTCTTGAATTGCGTCTAGTAAATAGAAATAAACCTGACGTAAAAACAGCTCACACAACAATAGATTTTCTTCATCGGCATCGTGTTCATAACAGGAAGACAACACCATTCCCCAATGAATATAGTCATGAATCACGTCTGGCTCAAAGCCATGTGGTGCGGCGAGAAGGAATCTATCTTGGGCTTTAAAAAATGCGTTAAAGATGTCCCGTTTGTTGTCCATAACCACCTCTCATTGAATGTAATGATAATTATTATCAATTAACTTGTGGGTTGGCAACCCTTTTTAGAGTAAGAGGTTGTTGAAGAAAGACTTACGGAAACAAAAGCCGACGCAAAGGCGTCGGCTGAGTAGGAATTCATTTATGCTAAGTGAAACTAATTCAATGTCGTTTGAAGACCGGTGAATTAGCTTGTCACCGTTATTCAGTAAATAAGGTTTCGTACTTCACAAATGCGGTTTGTGTTTCACCATAATATAGTGTGCCGCCTGATTGAATGACGACTCTTAACCAGCTTTCTGCAGATGCAGGCTTTGGTAAGGTGATGTACCAGCTTTGGCCTGCTTGATCGGCGGGCTTCATATCAATCGGTTGAGCGTTTTTCTCTTTGTCACTCACAATAGAAACTTTAACCCCTTCTAGTGGGTAAGCGGCGTTGAGTGACAATTCTAAGTTATTTTTAGTGAGTTTTTCCGAGCGAAATTTCACTTTAAAATCGCCATTTTCCATATCACACAGACCACTGGTGTAACGACAATTAGACTTACTCGCGAGTTTGTAAGTTTCCCCTTCTTGCGCCGCGTGGGGTTTCTCGCTGAGGGCCATATCGGTACCGAAGTAAGCGATCAAAGAGAGAACTGGCGCAATCAGTAGAGCGAGAATAAAGTGCTTGTTTTTGAACATCTTGGCTTCCTTGCAACGACATACTGCGAATATGGTAACTGAAAAGTGAGAATAAAAAAGCCCCGGACGGCTGGTTCCAAACGGGGCTTTTGTGGTTTTGATTAGTTTTTTAGTGATCCACTGCACTACCAGCACCTACTGGTACGCGAACGTGTTCGACTAGGTCTTTTACTTCTTGTGGCGTTTCTGCAGTTACTTTGGATACAGCGAATGCAACAATGAAGTTAAATAGTGCGCCGATAGCACCAAACGCGTTTGGCTCAATACCTAGGAACCAGTTTGTTCCCCAGCTTTCTAGATATTTCCAATCAGCAACGAAAAGAATGCCTTTGTGTTGGAATACGTAGAACAGCGTAATACTGATACCCGCAATCATACCGGCGATTGCGCCTTCTTTGTTGATGCTCTTGCTGAAGATGCCCATCATCAATGCAGGGAAGATGGATGAAGCGGCAAGACCAAAGGCGAGTGCTACCGTACCTGCGGCAAATCCAGGCGGATTTAAACCGAGATAGCCTGCGGCTGCTATCGCTACTGCCATTGATATTCGACTAGCAAGTAGCTCTTTTTTCTCGGATATGTTCGGATTGATAACCCCTTTGATTAAGTCATGGGAAATAGCTGAAGAAATGGCGAGTAGTAAACCTGCTGCGGTAGATAGTGCAGCTGCAAGACCACCTGCTGCCACAAGTGCAATCACCCAGTTTGGTAGTTTAGCGATCTCAGGGTTAGCCAATACCATGATGTCGTTATCAACGCGCAGTTCGTTGGTGGACGCATCTGAAGTGTATTGGATATTGCCATCGCCATTTTTATCGTCAAAACCGAGTAGTCCAGTTGTTTCCCAGTTTTTGAACCACGCAGGACGCTCGTCATACGCTAGGTGCTGACCCGGAGCTGGATTTACCGTATTCATTAGGTTGAGGCGAGCCATCGCTGATACCGCTGGTGCAGTAGTGTAAAGGATTGCGATGAAGATCAGAGCCCAGCCTGCTGATGTACGTGCGTCGCGAACCTTCGGCACGGTAAAGAAACGGATAATTACGTGTGGTAGACCGGCAGTACCAATCATCAGTGACATGGTGTAGACAAACATATTAAGTGTGTCGCCACGTACTTGGGTCGTGTATTCACTGAATCCGAGTTCGGTCACCACTTGGTCAAGCCGATCGAGTAGATAGACATCGGTACCAGCCATGGTACTCCCCAGACCAATTTGTGGGATTGGGTTACCAGTGAGTTGCAGAGAGATAAAGATTGCAGGGATAGTGTAAGCAAGAATGAGTACGCAATATTGAGCAATCTGCGTGTAAGTGATGCCTTTCATGCCGCCAAGAACCGCGTACATGAAAACGATACACATACCAATTAATAGGCCGGTGGAGTAATCCACTTCTAAGAAGCGACCAAACGCAACACCTACGCCTTTCATCTGACCGATAACATAAGTCACTGATGCGATGATAAGACAAACAACCGCTACGATACGTGCTGTGTTGGAGTAAAAGCGTTCACCAACAAACTCTGGCACCGTAAACTTACCAAATTTGCGTAGGTAAGGCGCTAGCAACAGCGCAAGCAGAACGTAGCCACCAGTCCAACCCATTAGAAATACTGAGCCGCCATAGCCCATGAAGGCAATTAAGCCTGCCATTGAGATAAACGACGCTGCGGACATCCAATCGGCTGCGGTTGCCATACCGTTTGCAATCGGGTTTACACCGCCACCAGCAACATAAAACTCTTTGGTTGAGCCGGCGCGAGCCCAAATAGCAATCCCGATGTACAGGATGAACGTGGCGCCAACGACCAGGTAGGTAATAGTTTTCAAATCCATCTGAGTGACTCCTTATTCGTCCACGCCGAATTCACGGTCAATTTGGCGCATCTTCCATGCGTAATAGAAAATAATTCCTAGGAAGGCATAGATGGAGCCTTGTTGAGCAAACCAGAAACCGAGTTTGTAGCCGCCTAGTTGAAATTGATTTAGTACGTCGACAAATAAGATGCCGCAGCCGAAAGACACGACGAACCAGATGACCATTAGGCCGATCATGAGCTTCACGTTTTTGTCCCAATAGGCTTTGGCTCTTTCTTCGCTTTCAAATGCCATTGCCGTCTCCTTACGATTGGTATTGTTGTTAATGAAATGTTTCAATATGTACATTAGCAAGGTGTTGGCAATAACTCTTTTCAACTTTAGTCGGGGTGTTAAAAATGAAGAATCCCCATATTATGGGCTTTTTCAGCGAACAAAGGGGTAAAATGTTATGTTAATAAACTGTTAAGTTAGCCAAAGGTCTAAAGGTTGATTGGATAAACAAGCATGATTAAGACTGGCCATTAATCTTTTCTTCATTGAACTTGGAGATGCTGTGTAAATATTGGTGGTGATCTTGTGGCTCTTAAAGAGAGAAGGCGTAGATAAGAAAGCTCTCAAGTAATTTATTTACATAAAGTTTTCGCATCAAATCACCGTTTTAACGCACAATAAAGTAATATAACTGAGTCATTCTCGTACAACCTCGCATTTTGAGACGGTGTAAAGGGGAGGCAGATTAGGGCATTACCTCATTAACGAAGTAGCCTTGCTCATCACAATTATTATCGTTTTTCATTAAGGGAGGGTGAGAATGGACGCAGACACCATTAACAGTTTTTTTCTAATAGGTGCGTTGTTAATCGCACTTAGCGTTCTTTTAAGCCCAGTGTCTTCTAAGTTGGGGATCCCAATTCTTTTGGTATTTTTAGCCGTTGGAATGCTGGCGGGGGAAGACGGCTTAGGCGGCATTTTATTCGATAACTTTTCCATCGCTTATTTGGTTAGTAACCTCGCATTAGCCATCATTTTGCTTGATGGTGGGATGAGAACGCGGGTCGCCAGCTTTAGGGTTGCGTTATGGCCCTCGGTCTCTTTGGCGACATTTGGCGTTGCGATCACCACCATTTTGACCGGGCTGATGGCAACGTGGTTATTCGACTTAGATTTATTGCAAGGCATATTGGTTGGTGCGATTGTTGGTTCCACCGATGCTGCCGCGGTCTTCTCTCTACTCAAAGGTCGTAGCCTGAACGAACGTGTTGGTTCAACGCTGGAAATTGAATCCGGCACCAATGACCCTATGGCGGTGTTTCTGACCGTAACTCTGATTGCTATTTTAGCGAACCCTGGCGCAGATTTAAGTGCGGGCTTTTTGGCGTTCAGTTTTCTTAAGCAGTTTGGTATTGGCGCGTTACTTGGCTTCGCTGGTGGCTGGATCTTATGGAAAGTTATCAATCGCAATCAATTACCAGATGGGCTGTATTCTATTTTAACGGTCAGTGGTGGCTTGCTTATTTTTGCTTTATCTAACACTTTGGGTGGCAGTGGTATTTTGTCGATTTACCTTGTTGGTCTTTTATTAGGTAACCGTCCAACACGCAGCCGCCACTCTATTCTTCATGTTTTAGATGGTATGACGTGGCTAGCTCAAATTGGTATGTTCTTGGTGCTTGGTTTGTTGGTTACACCATCCAATTTACTCTCTATTGCGTTGCCAGGTCTTGCGCTTGCTTTCGGGATGATTTTGTTTGCCCGACCAATCTCAGTTTGGATTGGTTTACTGCCATTCAAGAGTTTCACGCCACGTGAAAAGTGGTTTGTCTCTTGGGTAGGATTGCGTGGCGCTGTACCTATCATCCTCGCGGTATTTCCAATGATGGCAGGGTTGCCAGATGCTCAACTGTACTTCAATTTGGCATTCTTTGTAGTAATGGTGTCTTTGATAGTACAAGGGGGCACGTTGACTAAGGCGATGTCTCTTGCAAAGGTCGAGCTACCTTCTAAGCCTGAGCCAATTTCGCGTACGGGTGTAGAGATTTACCCGACCAGTGAGTGGGAGCTGTTTATCTATAGACTTAAAGCAGATAAATGGTGCATTGGTGAGCCATTACGTAGTCTTTCGATGCCGGAAGGAACGCGTATCGCCGCTGTATTTCGCAGTAAAGAGCTATTGCACCCATCCGGCAGTACGCGTCTTGAGGAAGATGATACCTTGTGTGTATTAGCACAAGAAAAGGATTTAGATGCACTGAGCTTACTGTTTAGTGAAGCCCCAGAGAAAGCGTCGCTAGCGCGATTCTTCGGTGACTTCTTCCTCGATATTGAAGTGAAGCTTGCCGATATTGCCGTGATGTATGGTTTGAATCTGGGGGATGAACCGCTGGATAAAAGTTTGAGAAACCTTGTCGAAGAGCAATTAGGTAGCACGCCAGTATTGGGAGACCATTTCGAGTGGCAAGGTTTACATTGGATCGTCGCTGATGTTGTTGATCAGCAGGTCACTAAAGTCGGTATCCGATTGCCAAACGAAAAAAGTAAGTCTGACGATAAGACGTCAATCTAGTCGCTCATTTCCGTCAGCATAATCACGGCTTGCGTGCGGTTCTTTACACCGAGCTTACGGAAAATCGCTGTCATGTGCGCTTTTATGGTGGCTTCTGAAACATTCAATTCGTAAGCGATTTGCTTGTTCAGCAAGCCATCGGACAACATTCCCAACACTTTATATTGCTGCGGTGTTAGCGCAGCAATCTTTTCCGCTAAGTCATTACATGCCGCGTTATTGGTGATCAACCCTTCAGGGAAATATGGGTCGCCATTCAGCACTTGATTGAGCGCGTTCACTAATTCGCGCATGTCGCTGGACTTGGGAATAAAACCAAACGCACCATGGCTTTTCACCTGCGTCACGATCGCCGGCTCTTCACTCGCTGAAACGACGACGATAGGTAAATCTGGATGCTCTGCTCGCAAATGAATCAAGCCAGACATACCATTTGCTCCTGGCATTTTGAGATCCAATAGCACTAAATCTGGCTCTTCCTCTCGCTCCAACAAAGCCAGAAGTGCGTCGAGTGAGTCCGCTTCCAGCAAATTTGCACCACTAATAGCCATGTGGATAGATTGAAACAAGGCATTCCGGAAGAGTGGGTGATCATCTGCAATAATGATGGTGTAGGTCGAATCCATGACGTTAAACACTTTTGACTATTTCGTTAAATTTATTATTGTCCAGCTTTGAGAGAGTGGACAATATTTATTCGCTAAAAGTCTGAACCAAATCGACTTTTATTAGGAAAATTGCATATAAACGCAATGTTCTTATTCAAATCTGAGCAATAAAAAACGCCAGTGGACATCACTGGCGTTTGAATATCTGGTTATCAGAACTGCTTGATATGCTCTAAGAAAGGCTCGGCTTGCATAAAGCCCGTCAAACGAGCGTTTGAAACGTGTTCGCCACTGGCATCCCAAAACTCAATTGTTGGTAAACCAAGCACACTCATGTGCTTCAGTAGTTCGATGTCTTGCACTTGGTTTTTGGTCACGTCCGCTTGCAGAAGAACGAAGTCTTGCAGTTTTGCTTCGACGCTTGGGTCATGGAAGGTGTACTTTTCAAACTCTTTACATGCTACACACCAATCGGCGTAGAAATCGAGCATGACGGGTTTACCTGCCGCTTTCGCAAGTGCCAGTTGTTCTTCAAGCTCCGCCACGTTAGCAATGCGAGTAAAGCTAACAGTGGCTTGCTGAGTTTGTGTTGTGCTGTTGCCAAACCAGTAATTTAAGATAGGTTGTGCTGCGGCTAGCAAACCTAAGACGGCGATTATGCCCACGGCACTTTGTTTCCAGCCACCAAACTCTAGACTGTTTTTGATGTGGTATAGCCAACCAAAAGCAGCAATACCCAGTGCTGACCACAGAATCGTTGACCACATTTCTGGCATGATGCGTTCTAGTAAGAAGATAGGTGCGGCAAGCAGAATAAAGCCGAACAGCGTTTTCACGCGGTCCATCCAACCGCCGGCTTTTGGTAGCAACTTGTTGCCAAATACCGCTACAAGGATCAGCGGAATACCCATGCCCATCGCCAGCGCGTATAACGCGATACCACCGGTAAGCAAATCGCCGCTTTGTGCCACGTAAAGTAGCGCACCAGACAGAGGTGCCGTGGTACATGGTGAGCACACCAGTCCAGAAATCGCCCCCATGGCGAATACGCCTGCACTGCTGCCGCCCTGTTGCTTATTACTTAAGTTATTCAACCATGTTTGAACGTTGCTTGGTAGCTGTAATGAGTACAGACCAAACATAGACAAAGCGAGTGCGATGAACAGTACGCTCAAGCCAATCAGCACATAAGGGTGTTGCATTGCTGCTTGGAACTGCATACCTGCAGATGCCACCACAAGGCCGAGTAGGGTGTAAGTCAGCGCCATGCCTTGTACATAGACAAACGACAAGCCTAGCGCACGGCGCTGACTCAGTTTGCCACTGCCAAGCACGATGCTGGTCAGAATTGGGTACATCGGCAGCACACAAGGTGTAAACGCCAAGCCCACACCAAGCGCCAAGAACAGAAGTGGTGTCCACCAGTTATCAGCAAGGTTGGCTGCAAGGCTATCTTGCTGTGTTACTGGCGCTGATGATGTGTCATCAGACGTAGATGATTGCGCCGCTGGTGGCGTTGCTGTTGGTGCTTGTTCTGCTTTTGGTATTGTCGTCGCCGCTGTTGAATCTGAGTTCGACGAAGTAAACGCGCTGATAGGAATCACGCGAGTTTCTGGCGGGTAACAGAAGCCTGCTTTCGCACAACCTTGGTATTGCACCACCACGCGCGCACCGTCTTGCCAATCATGCATTGGTACATTAACGAAGAGAGGTTGAGTATAGATATGCACGTCACCAAAGAATTCATCTTTATGCGGTGTGCCGTCTTCCATTTGCAGTTCGCCTAGCGATACTTTCTCACCAGCTACAGACAAGCGCTCTTGATATAGGTAGTACCCGTCACGTACCTGCCAATCGAGCATCAATTTGTCATCTTGCTGGTAGAAGTTAAATGGAAACGCCTGATCAACCGGAACAAAGCTGTCGCTGCTGCTACCAAAACTGTTGTTCTGGCTATTGTTAAACTGGTCTTTGCCAAATAAAGCTAAAGACGGAGTGGAAAAGGTAATGAGCCCTAAGAGTAAAACGGAAAGTAATGCGCGCATAAAGAGTCAATTCATCTTAGATAATTGCCGTTAGTGTAACTCAATCAGACCCGGAGGCGAGTCAATAAGTTTCATGAAAAAGAAGATTTATTGAGCATAAATCAAGACAACGGGCAATAAAAAAGGGAGCCGAAGCTCCCCGAGTAAGACTCTGTTTCTACTAGATCAGTAGACCACCGAATGCGAAGCCAAGTGCTACCGCAGAAGCGATGGTTACCACACCAGGTACAAAGAATGGGTGGTTGAATACGTACTTACCGATACGAGTTGAACCCGTGTCGTCCATCTCAACCGCTGCTAGAAGCGTTGGGTAAGTTGGCAGCACGAATAGCGCACTTACTGCTGCGAAAGATGCAACTGCGGTAAGTGGTGCCACACCGATAGCAAGTGCTGCTGGCATCAGCGCAACAGTGGTTGCACCTTGTGAGTAAAGCAGCATTGAAGCGAAGAATAGAACGAGTGCTAGCATCCATGGGTAGTCTGCTAGTAGCGCACCCGCAACTTCTTTGATGCCGTCAACGTGCGCGTTAACGAACGTAGAACCTAGCCATGCCACACCAAGAACACACACACATGCTGTCATACCAGAGCGGAATGTTGCTGCTGCTGGGATTTTGCCAGCATCGATTTTACAGCTCATTACGATAGCTGCCGCAGCTGCTAGCATTACCGTCATGATAGCTTCGTTACGACCTAGAGCAGGGTTCTCGATAAGGCCAACAGAGCCAGAAATTGCTGCTGCGTAACACACGACAAATGCGATTGCGCCTAGGAAGATGAATGTTGCTTTCTTCGCTGTTGGTAGGATTTCGCGTTTTGCTTCTGTATTTAGCTTGATTAAGCCTTTTTCTAGACGCTCTTGGTATTCAGCATCGTCTTTTAGCTCACAGCCCATGAAGTTCGCCACGAACGCACCGATCATGCACGCGATGAACGTCGTTGGGATACAGATTGCTAGTAGTGTTAGGTAGTCAACGCCAAATGGGTGCAGCATTGCCGCGAACGCTACAACAGCCGCTGAGATTGGTGATGCGGTGATAGCGATTTGCGATGCTACGACCGCGATAGACAGTGGACGAGAAGGGCGTACGCCTTGGCCTTTCGCTACTTCTGCAATCACTGGCAAAGTAGAGAATGCCGTGTGGCCAGTACCCGCCATTAATGTCATTAGGTAAGTTACGATAGGCGCATAAAAGGTGATGCGCTCAGGATGCTTGCGCAAAAAGTTTTCAGCAACTTGCACCATCCAGTCTAAACCACCCGCTACCTGCATTGCTGCGATAGCGGTGATTACAGACATGATGATCAAAATTACGTCAACGGGAATGTAAGCTTGGCTTGTTGGTACGCCCAAGATCAAAGACAACGCAATGACCCCAGCACCACCGGCAAAACCAATGCCGATACCACCGATTCTTGCCCCCAAATAGATGAAGAGCAGAACCACGAAGAGTTCGACCATGACCATATTGATACCTCTTTAGTTTTTTATTTGATTCTGATTTTTTGAACACTCAGGAACAGGAGTAAATGCTCAGAGAATGAGAACCTAGTGGTTTAGCGGCAATAAAAGCATATAAAAAATGTGGTTAACCGTATGAGAGCCTAAAAAAGGGGCCTGAGTGGCCCCCTTCGGATTCGTTATTACTCGTAACGTTTTGCTTTGTAAGTAGGATGCATGAAGTTTTCTACTGACAAGATTTCATCAAGCTCCTCTGCTGTAAGCAGACCGCGCTCTAGCACGACTTCACGAACACTCTTACCAGTTTCTGCACAAATTTTACCTACGATGTCACCTTCGTGGTGGCCGATGTATGGGTTTAGGTAAGTGACGATACCGATAGAGTTGTAAACGTAGTTTTCGCAAACTTCTTTGTTCACAGTGATGCCGTCGATACATTTATCACGTAGGTTCACACACGCGTTGTGTAGTAGAGAGATAGACTCAAACACACTTTGTGCGATCACAGGTTCCATAACGTTTAGCTGTAGCTGACCGCCTTCTGCTGCGAAAGAAACCGTGTTGTCGTTACCGAGAACTTTGAAGCAAACTTGGTTTACTACTTCTGGGATAACTGGGTTTACTTTAGCTGGCATGATTGAAGAGCCTGCTTGCATTTCAGGTAGGTTCAATTCATTTAGACCCGCACGAGGACCAGAAGAAAGTAGACGAAGGTCGTTACAGATCTTCGATAGTTTCACTGCTAGGCGTTTTAGCGCGCCGTGAGTCATTACGTATGCACCACAGTCAGACGTTGCTTCGATAAGGTCTTCTGCTGCAACAACGTCAAGGCCTGTTACTTCCGCTAGGTGTTTTACTGCAAGCGCTTGGTAGCCAGTTGGTGTATTTAGACCAGTACCGATTGCGGTTGCGCCTAGGTTGATTTCTAGGAGGAGTTTAGATGTGTAATCTAGAGCACGAATCTCTTCGTTTAGTGTTACCGCCCACGCATGGAACTCTTGACCTACTGTCATTGGTACTGCGTCTTGAAGCTGAGTACGGCCCATTTTCAGTACATCTTTAAACTCAACGGCTTTAAGTTCGAATGCGCCTTTTAGGTACTCAATTGCTTCCATTAGCTTGTGTACGCTGTTGTATACTGCAATACGGAAACCTGTTGGGTACGCACAGTTGGTTGATTGGCTCTTGTTTACATGGTCATTTGGGTTAACAAATTCGTATTGGCCTTTCTCTTTACCCATCAACTCAAGCGCGACGTTTGCGATCACTTCGTTCGTGTTCATGTTAACTGAAGTGCCTGCACCGCCTTGGAATACGTCTGATGGGAACTGATCCATACACTTGCCAGTTTCTAGGATCAAATCACACGCTTCGATGATGTAGTTTGCAACGTCTTTTGGAATAGCGCCAAGTTCTTTGTTTGCTAACGCTGCTGCTTTTTTGGTCATTACCATGCCGCGTACAAATTCTGGTACGTCAGAGATGGTCATATTAGAGATGTTGAAGTTCTCGATCGCACGTAGCGTATGAATACCGTAGTACGCATCTGCAGGGACATGACGTTGACCTAATAGATCTTCTTCAATACGAGTGGCTGGGTTTGCTGTTTTTGGAGCATCAGATAGGGTAGCCATAGCAGGATCCTTAGATGATAATTCTGATAATAAAGTTATTTATTAGCCATTTCTGCAATCTAGAATCCATTCATCAGAATTTTTGGCTGGAAAATCCGTCCTGACTTATGTGGCACATGATACTGCACCTAGCGCATAAAAATAGTAACTAGATCACCTTTTTCGTTTTTCATGAGTCAATAATTTGCAAAGTATGAACGGGTTATTAATAACCCTTTATGGGTACTCGATTTTCCTCGACAAACATGAGTTTTTAGAGTTCGAAATTAGCACTTTAAAAGCACGAAAAAATCGGTATGCAATTGAATGAAACGCGCTCCCGCTACTTTGTCTAAAAAAGAAGGAGACCAGTATGAACACGCTTTTTTACAACGATTCGTTTGAGCTTAGTCTGCTTTTACCATTACACTGAATTAAACAAAGGAGGGCGTGTGTTTCCTATCTTATTATTAGCGTTTATTTTTGTTCCGATCATTGAAATCGGCTTATTTATTCAGGTGGGCGGCTTTTTAGGTTTATGGCCGACCATTGCACTAGTCTTAATCACTGCATTTGTTGGTGCGTCGTTGGTTCGTAGCCAAGGTATACAAACACTGATGTCAGTACAGGGGCGTCTTGAACAAGGTGAAATTCCAGCCCAGCAAATTTTTGAAGGCGTAATGCTAGCGGTGGCTGGCGTGCTACTGTTAACCCCGGGCTTTATGACCGATGCCCTTGGTATGTTGGTGTTGCTTCCTGCGCCACGCGCCGCGATAGCTAAATACTTGATGAGCAAAATGGTGGTGAAAACCATGCATGGCGGTGGCTTCCAAGGTGGTTTCTCTAACCAGGGGCCATTTGAGCAAGACCCGTTCCGTCGTGACCCATTTGATTCCCAGTCAGATAATGGCAAGACCTTCGAAGGGGAATACGAGCGTAAAGACGATGATGATCGCAACAAGCTCAACTGATTGAGTTAGATAGTAAAGAAAACAAAAGGGCGCACCAAGCGCCCTTTTCTGTATTTGGAATTCGTGCTGCTTACAATGCGCCTTCAAAGCCCATTTGACGCCATGCTTCAAAAGCAATGATCGCAACGGCATTCGAAAGGTTTAGGCTGCGCGCATCTGGCATCATTGGAATACGAATACGCTGCTCCATTGGCAAGCTATCGATGATTTCAGCAGGCAAACCACGAGTTTCTGGACCAAACATCAAAACATCACCCGTTTGGTATTGTGCGTCAACGTGGTGACCTGTGGTTTTGGTGGTGCAGGCAAACAATCGGTAGTTACCTTGCTTCTCTTTCTCTAAATATTCTAAGAACGCTTGATAGTTTTTATGACGCGTTACGCGAGCTAAATCATGGTAATCCAAACCAGCGCGGCGGACTTTTTTCTCTTCAAGATCGAAACCCAGAGGTTCAATTAAGTGAAGGTTTGCACCGCAGTTGGCGCATAGTCGAATGATGTTGCCGGTGTTCGGCGCGATTTCTGGTTCGTATAAAGCGATATCAAACATGGTATTGAAATAGAGTTGGTCAAAGAGAGGGGCAGTATATACCCAAGTCACCGAGAGATGCGAGATTCAGCAAAATTGACCTGGGTATGAAAGCAGGCATTAGCGCGGATGTTAATACCGTAAGTATCGATGCTCTTTATAAGAGAGCGTGAGCATAATTTTCTTCAACTGCTCGCCAGTTGACGACGTTCCACCACGCATCAATATATTCTGGGCGACGGTTTTGGTAACTGATGTAATACGCGTGCTCCCATACGTCTAATGCGAGGATTGGTTCACCGCGCACATCCACTACGTCCATCAGAGGGTTGTCTTGATTACTGGTGGACGTAATGTGAATCTCACCATCTTTTACGATCAGCCATGCAAAGCCAGACCCAAAGGTATTGATGGCAGCTTGGGCAAACGCCTCTTTAAATTGCGCAAAGCTACCAAATTTATCGTTAATTGCTTGAGCAAGCGCGCCTTGAGGCTCTCCGCCACCGTTTGGTGACATGCAATTCCAATAAATGATGTGGTTGTAATAGCCGCCACCATTATTACGTACTGCTGGACTGAGCTTAGAGATATTGTCAAAGATCTCGTCTAATGACTGAGTTTCGAGCTCGCTCCCTTCAACGGCATTTACAAACTTATCAAAGTACGTCTTGTGGTGTTTGCTGTAATGCACTTCCATGGTTTTCGCGTCGATGTACGGCTCTAGTGAATCGTACGGGTAAGGCAGAGCGGGAAATGTATGTGACATAGTAAATCCTCCTTAATTGGAAAATTTACTTTAATGCTAACGATAATTATTATCAACTTTGATCTTTGTAAGGGTATTCTAAGAAGCCTCACCAATTTCTAAAGTGAGGGTGGGGCTGTTAATCACTCACTCTAGAAATATGGTGCGAATTATTGTTAGTTCATCAAATTGAGACTAACAATTGATCGGTAAGGTGATACTCATACGCAATCCGCCTAAAGGACTTCGGCTGGCTGCGATCGTGCCACTGTGCTGGCGAATGGCACTTTCGGTAATGGTTAGGCCGAGACCTGTGCCGCCAGAGTGGCGATCGCGTGCCGTGGAAACGCGATAGAACGGGCGAAAAATCGCGGCCAGTTCCTCTTCTGGTACACCTTCTCCATTATCGTCAACCGTGATACGAAGCGTATCGTCATCGGCTTTGATGTCGATTTGTACCTCATCTTTTCCGTAGTAAATGGCGTTACGAACGATATTTTCCACCGCACTCATCAGCAGTTTAGGGTTACCGGAAATATTGCGCTTAGGTAATTCTGAATAGTGTAGCTGTTTGCCCATTTGCTCTGCTTCAAACTGCGCATCTTTAATGATCTCTTCCCATAAACTTTCTAATGGCTGTGTTTCGCGAGTCATATGACTGTTCGCCTGCATGCGAGAAAGCTCTAGTAGTTCGCTGATCATCTGTTCCAAGCGCTGCGCTTCGGTATCGATACGAGTCAGTTCTGGGCTTTCGCCTTGTTTACGCGTCGCTAATGCGCTTGCCATGCGCAGACGAGTTAAAGGTGAGCGCAGCTCGTGAGAGATATCGGATAGCAAACGTTGTTGTCCTGAAATCATCTGATTAACCGCTTCGACCATCTGGTTGAAGCTGCTACCTGCTTGACGAAACTCCGCCGTGCCTTTTTCTAAATTTGGGTCTGTGACAAATTCACCTTTCGCCACACGTTGAGCAGCGGCTTCAAGACGACGTGCTGGTTGACTCAAAGCCCAAGCAAGCCATAACAGCAATGGTGTACTAACCAGCATGACCGCAAGCAAGAGCTGGAATGGGTGATCAAACAGACGCAGGAGTAGAGGTGGTGGCTCATTCCACTTGAAGCCCACGTACATCAAGATATCGGAATCTGCCAAAGTGATAGGAATTGGGCCCGCAATCATGTATCGACCATACAGCTTCTGCTTTGGATTATTGTAATCTTCGATACTGGTGACAAAGTTTTGCATGGCACGCAATTGAAAATTGCTGCGTTTTTCTGTCGTAAGAACATTACCGCTGTAGTCAGAAAAAAACACTCGTGGGCGAGGGTCGTGCTTGCCGTGGCGGTTGCCCTCGATACGAAAAAGTATGCGGCCTAAATCAGTTTGCTGGCTGTATTTTTGTTGGATTGAGTCACGCGTTTCTACCATACGTTTGTAGTGTTCTTCTGGAATATCGCGAGCTTTGCGTGGGTCCAAATGTGGCAGTGATAGCACGGCTATCAATACTAATAACATGGTGAACCAAAAAATGGCAAAGATGCGTCCATACAGGCTATTGATGTTTGGCAGTTTGATGCGTGATAGGTGCATTAATCCTCCTCAAGCAGCATGTAGCCACGACCACGCAGGGTTTTGATTCGCGGCTTGCCATTGCTTTGATCTGGTAATTTTTTACGTAAGTTCGAGACATGCATATCGATAGCGCGATCAAAAGCAGCGAGTCGTTTACCAAGCACATCTAAGCTCAGTGTCTCTTTGGTCAGCACTTGTCCTGGGTTTTGTACGAAGTGGGTGAGTAGCGCAAACTCGGTTGCCGTGAGATCGAGCAACTGTTGCTCACAATACGCTTCTTGCTTACCGGGATAGAGGCGGATTTCTTGATACTCAATGCAATCGCTGTTTTTGGTATTTTTTTGTGTGCTGCTAGTGCGGCGTAAAATCGCGCGGATTCGCGCTAACAGCTCTCGGTCACTAAAAGGTTTTGGTAAATAATCATCCGCGCCCAGTTCCAAGCCGATCACGCGATCAATTTCTTCCCCTTTAGCGGTCAGCATCAAGACGGGAGTTTCCCAATTTTCACGTAAGCGTTTCAGCGTTTCCATGCCATTGAGTTTTGGCATCATGACATCCAACAAAATCAAATCAATCTTATCATTGATCGCGGCTAAGCCGGCTTCACCGTCATTTGCTTCGCTGACCTCAAACCCTTCGAAACTGAGTACTTCTTTTAATAAGCTAGTTAGCTCGATATCGTCATCGATTAAAAGAATGTTTGCCATGGGGGCACCTATAGTAAGTTACCGATAGCCTAATATTACATTGGAATGATGCGCAACGAAGAGGAGAAAAATCACTCTTTACGATTCTTTACGCTTCCTATACGTCGCTTTACCTAGCGGGTCGTATTCTATACTCAAGCGCTGTGAGAACAGCTCAGAAGAACCACTCACCTGTGTAAGGAATCGTATTATGAAGTCTGCAAAAAAACTTGTGTTAGCTGCTGTTGTTCTACCTCTTACTCTTGGCGCCGCAAGCGCATTCGCTTACGGTGGTAAAAACCATCATAAAGGTCCTCGTGACGAATGCGGCATGGGTATGGACCGAGGTGTCATGCGTCAACTAGACCTGACTGATGCACAAAAAGATCAGCTAAAAGAAATGCGTGAAGCAAACAAAGCAGAAATGAAAGCAAAATTCGCTGATGGCAAAGAAGCACGTATGGCTGAGCGTCAAGCGCATCACGCAAAAGTACAATCGCTTTTGCTGGCGGATAACTTTGATGAAGCTCAAGCTAGCGAATTAGCAAAAGAGATGGTTGAGCGCCAAACGGAACGTCGCGTGCAAATGCTAGAAAGAAAGCACCAAATGCTTAGCGTATTAACACCTGAGCAGAAAGCGAAATTTGTTGAGCTACAAAATGAACGTATGCAAGAGTGTGGCGACAGAATGCACAAGCGCATGGAAAAGTCGCGCAATAATTAAGTCATGAATTGATGTTATATAAAGAGGCAGCCATTGGTTGCCTCTTTTTGATCTGGTTATTTCATGGTCATTCAATATACTCAACGTATGGTTTTAGTTAACTCTTTGATTATGAAACAGCAATACGCACGTTTAGTTACGACCGCCGCTTGGACTGCAACCATTGTGGCGACGCTTCTTCTGATAGTAAAAGTCATCACGTGGTGGGTAACCGGCTCAGTGAGCTTATTGGCGTCATTGATTGACTCCATGTTAGATATCGCGGCTTCGGTTGTGAATCTTGTGGTGGTTCGTTACGCCTTACAACCGGCAGACCGCGAACATACGTTTGGACATGGTAAAGCTGAGTCCTTAGCGGCCCTAGCCCAAGCAATGTTTATTTCGGGCTCGGCAGTATTTTTGATTCTTAACGGGATTGACCGATTTTTCCGCCCACATGCTTTACACGCACCGGAGTTAGGTGTGTATGTATCGCTGTTTGCGATTGTGGTCACACTTGGCTTGGTGATGTTCCAAAAACATGTGGTTCGCGTGACGGGGAGCCAAGCAATAGCGGCGGATTCTCTGCATTATCAGACTGACTTGTATATGAATGCTGCGATCATGGTGGCTCTGGGGCTCAGTTATTTTGGAGTGACTCAAGCGGATGCTGTGTTTGCGATTGGTATTGGTGTCTTCATTCTTTATAGCGCTTTCAAAATGGTCAGCGAAGCGATTCAAACCTTACTTGATAGAAAGTTGCCCGATGAAGAACTTGAGCAAATTAACCAAGCTTGTTTGAGCGTAAAAGGGGTATTGGGTGTGCATCAGTTACGCACGCGAATGTCCGGACCGACGCGCTTTATACAGTTGCATTTAGAGCTAGACGATAACTTACGATTAATTGAGGCGCATTACATCGCTGATAAAGTGGAAGATAATTTATTGGCTCTTTTTCCTGATGCGGACGTATTGATCCATCAAGATCCATTGTCTGTCGTTTTCGGACCAGAGAAAGAGCAAAAAGCGCAACATTGGTAGGCTTGAAAAATCCATCAGTGCCCGACGACAAACAGGTACTTATTGACTATCTTTCCATCAATACTTATTAAGATTCGTGATCCTGATATGAATCAACAAAGTTTCATAGAGAAACTGTAATACTCTTACATAAGTAGAAAAGTTACATAAAAAAGTGCGTTTTCATTGGTAATCCTGTAGAGGAAATGTAACATAACGCACAGTTCTGGATTATGCAGGTTGCTTGGTAACAAGGGGCCTAAAAGAAAATTAAATAATTGATTGCCAAAGATCGAGGGTGAGCATGATTAAGAAGATCGGTGTTTTAACAAGTGGCGGTGACGCACCTGGTATGAACGCTGCGATACGCGGCGTAGTACGTACAGCACTATCCGAAGGATTGGAAGTATTCGGTGTGTACGACGGCTACCTAGGCCTATACGAAGGCCGCATCGAGAAGCTAGATCGTTCTAGCGTTTCAGATGTGATCAACAAAGGTGGTACGTTCCTAGGTTCTGCACGTTTCCCTGAATTTAAACAAGTGGAAGTTCGTGAAAAAGCGATTGAGAACCTGAAAAAACATGGTATCGATGCACTAGTGGTAATCGGTGGTGATGGTTCGTACATGGGTGCGAAGAAACTGACTGAAATGGGTTACCCATGTATCGGTCTTCCGGGCACAATCGACAACGATATCGCAGGTACGGATTACACTGTGGGCTACCTAAGTGCACTAAACACCGTTATCGATGCAATCGACCGTCTACGTGATACTTCTTCATCTCACCAACGCATTTCAATTGTAGAAATCATGGGCCGTCACTGTGGTGATTTGACTCTGATGTCTGCAATTGCGGGCGGTTGTGAATACATCATCACTCCGGAAACTGGTCTAGACAAAGACAAGCTGATCAGCAACATCCAAGATGGTATCGCTAAAGGTAAGAAACACGCGATCATCGCGCTTACTGAGCTAATGATGGATGCTAATGAACTAGCACGTGACATCGAAGCCGCGACAGGTCGTGAAACTCGTGCAACAGTACTTGGTCACATCCAACGTGGTGGTCGTCCAACTGCATTTGACCGCGTACTAGCATCTCGTATGGGTAACTACGCTGTTCACCTATTGATCGAAGGTCATGGTGGTCGTTGTGTAGGTATCGTGAAAGAGCAACTTGTTCACCACGATATCATCGACGCAATCGAAAACATGAAGCGTCCAGTACGCAACGATCTATACAAAGTTGCTGAAGAGTTGTTCTAAGCAAGCTTGAAATAGATAAACAAAACCGCGGCTTTCCGCGGTTTTTTTGTATTTGAGAATCAACAAAAAGAAACTAGTGATAGACGAGTGTTAAGACACGCTGCTCTGTTCTATGAGCGTTAATTTGCGCTCGCGCAGCGCAAACAAGTAGCCCAGTAGCCCACCTAACGTATTTCCAACCGCGATACCGATAAACAAGCCTTCAATACTGTAGATTTGGCTCCCGATCCACGCCGATGGCAAGGTAAAAATGAACAGCCGCATAAAGCTCCACTGGAATGCACGCAATGGCTTGTGCATCGCATTCAAACCACTGACTAACATCATTACGATGCCTTGGAAGCCATAACTAAATGGCACCACCAGTAAATAATGCCAAAGCAGGTTTTTCACAGCATCTTCCTGAGAAAATAGCGCAGCCAGAGGAATGCTCAGCGGTACCATCATCAAGAAGATAAACCCTTGGAATACCACTGCAAAACGCATGCTAATAAATAAACCGGAAAAGGCTCGTTGCGGTTGTTTGGCTCCTAAATTTTGTGCCATAAACGGTGTGAGGGCAGAGGTCAGCGACATCAATACTAAAATCAATATGGACTCAATACGCTGCGCTGCGCCGTAAGCAGCAACCGCCGCCGTACCGTGGTTGGATAACAGCATCATCAGAATGGCACCGGACAACGGATTCATCGCGTTTGATAGCGCTGCAGGGGTACCAATTTTTAGTGTCTGTTGCCAGTCTTGTTTCAGCAAAGCCCATTGGGGTTGAGCAAGCAATTTTTCCCGTTTAATTAGCACATAGAATGAGCCACACAAAGCACCTAACCAGCTAAAGGCACTTGCTATGGCTGCGCCTTGAATGCCAAGTTCCGGAAAAGGGCCATAACCGAAAATCAACAATGGATCGAGCATGCCATTAATCAAACCAGCCAACATCATGACTTTTGCTGGTGTTTTTGTGTCGCCAGTAGCTCGGATAGCACTGTTGCCCGCCATTGGGATAACTAGCAGAGGAATGGTGAGATACCAGACCTGCATATATTGCTCAATAAGAGGGATGAGATCATCAGACGCACCAAGAAAACGAAACAATGGCGCAATGGTGGTAAAGCCAATAGAAGACGCGATAGCCACAAGTAACACGGCTAACAACAAACCGTGGGTGGTGAACCGAGCAGCTTGTGGTGCATGACCTTGCCCAAGCAAGCGACCAATATTGGTCGATAGTCCCATCCCAATCCCCATCGTAATGCAGTTAACCGCAAAGGTTACAGGAAAGGTATAGCTGATAGCCGCTAGCGCTTGAGTGCCAAGCAACGAGATAAAAAACGTGTCCACCAAGTTAAACATCAAAATTGCGATCATGCCCATGGTCATGGGTACGGTCATTTTCCGCAGCGTTTCAGGAATGGGTGCGGTCAACAAACCATGCTTATCGGTCGCTTGGGGTTCCAGCTTGTTATTTTCCTGCATGTGTGACAACTATCTGGTGAGCAAACTGCAAGGATACAAGAAAGCGAGATGCCGAGCGAGTGAGCATTTCTAACGCAAACCGTTGCCTAGTTGTTCGTTATTTTAACTAAGTCACAAAAATTTTGTGCCACCCCCTTGGGATCGCTGCTTCGACCCCTTATATAGGGATCACGTGTCTGGGGCTACAATCCCTAAGGACAATTATCAAATAAACATGGAAATTTTCAGGAGAGACGACCGATGAACATTCGTCCATTACATGACCGAGTTATCGTTGAACGTAAAGAAGTTGAATCTAAGTCTGCTGGTGGCATCGTTCTGACTGGTTCTGCTGCAGAAAAATCGACTCGCGGTGTTGTTCTAGCTGTGGGTAAAGGCCGCATCCTAGAAAACGGCACCGTACTGCCACTAGACGTTAAAGTCGGTGATACCGTTATCTTCGCTGAAGGTTACGGTACAAAAACTGAAAAAATCGACGGTAAAGAAGTGCTTGTCATGTCTGAAAACGACATCATGGCGATCGTTGAATAATAGCAATCATTGAGTAATTTTTTGCTCAGATTCAATTACGAAATTACACACAAAGAATTTTAGAAAGGAAATCAAAGATGGCTGCTAAAGACGTTAAATTTGGTAATGACGCACGAGTTAAAATGCTGGAAGGTGTAAACGTTCTGGCTGACGCAGTAAAAGTAACACTGGGTCCTAAAGGACGTAATGTCGTTCTAGACAAATCTTTTGGTGCACCAACTATCACTAAAGATGGTGTATCAGTAGCGCGTGAAATCGAGCTGGAAGATAAATTCCAGAACATGGGCGCACAAATGGTTAAAGAAGTTGCGTCTAAAGCAAACGACGCAGCGGGTGACGGTACAACAACAGCAACGGTACTAGCACAATCTATCGTTAACGAAGGTCTAAAAGCAGTCGCAGCGGGCATGAACCCAATGGATCTTAAGCGTGGTATCGACAAAGCTGTTGCCGCGGCAGTTGAGCAACTAAAAGAGCTTTCTGTTGAATGTAACGACACAAAAGCGATCGCGCAGGTTGGTACTATCTCTGCAAACTCAGACGCAAGCGTAGGTAATATCATTGCAGAAGCAATGGAGCGTGTGGGTCGTGATGGCGTTATCACGGTTGAAGAAGGTCAGGCGCTACAAGACGAGTTAGACGTAGTAGAAGGTATGCAGTTCGACCGCGGTTACCTGTCTCCTTACTTCATCAACAACCAAGAATCAGGCAGTGTTGATCTAGAAAACCCATTCATTCTTCTAGTAGACAAGAAGATCTCAAACATTCGTGAGCTTCTTCCAACGCTAGAAGCTGTCGCGAAAGCATCTCGTCCACTGCTTATCATTGCAGAAGATGTGGAAGGCGAAGCGCTAGCAACATTGGTTGTGAACAACATGCGTGGCATCGTAAAAGTTGCAGCTGTGAAAGCACCTGGCTTCGGTGACCGTCGTAAAGCAATGCTACAAGACATCGCTATCCTAACTGGCGGTACTGTGATTTCTGAAGAGATCGGTCTAGAGCTAGAAAAAGTTGCACTAGAAGATCTAGGTCAAGCGAAGCGTGTTTCTATCACGAAAGAAAACACGACTATCATCGATGGTATCGGTGAAGAAGAGATGATCTCTGGCCGTGTTGCTCAGATTCGTCAACAAATCGAAGACGCAACTTCAGACTACGACAAAGAGAAACTACAAGAGCGCGTAGCTAAACTGGCTGGCGGTGTTGCAGTAATCAAAGTTGGTGCTGCGACTGAAGTTGAAATGAAAGAGAAGAAAGACCGTGTAGAAGATGCGCTAGCCGCAACTCGCGCAGCGGTTGAAGAAGGTGTTGTTGCTGGTGGTGGTGTTGCACTTATCCGCGCGGCATCTAAGATTGCTCACCTAACGGGTGACAACGAAGAACAAAACGTTGGTATCCGCGTTGCACTACGTGCAATGGAAGCGCCAATCCGTCAAATCACGAAGAACGCAGGTGAGGAAGACTCAGTTGTTGCGAACAACGTGAAAGCGGGTGAAGGTAGCTACGGTTACAACGCGGCAACAGGCGAATACGGCGACATGCTAGAAATGGGTATCCTAGATCCAACTAAAGTTACTCGTTCTGCACTACAATTCGCAGCATCGGTTGCAGGTCTGATGATCACAACTGAAGCGATGGTTACTGACCTACCGCAAAAAGACGCGCCAGCGATGCCTGACATGGGCGGCATGGGTGGCATGGGCGGTATGGGCGGCATGATGTAAGCCAGCTTATCTCATCGCTCTAGGGAAACCTTATAGCGGAAAGATAACCGACCAAACCCTTAAAAGTCGAGGCAGATGCCTCGACTTTTTTATGCGTGTCACCTGAGAAACATGACGTTCTGGTGTGGCTTATCATGAAATTTTTGAGCGTAAAAAGCGCCATTTCAGAAGCAAAAAATCGAAGAGAAATATTTTTTCTTTTGAGTCAGATGGTTAAATCTGACCTATTGCTAACACTTTTTGAACGGGGACAGAGCAAAATCTGAACATTACACTATGTTGTAAATTGTTGCTTCCCATCATGGAGATGAAAATGAAAAAGCTTATGACGTCATTGGCGGTTGCAGCCGCTATCGCATCACCTGTTGCTTTTGCCGACAGTACACCTGTGATGTTCTCTACTATCGATAACACAAACGCACCCTCTAATTCTTCAGTAGGTGGCGTTCGTTTAGCTGTGTTGCATGGGCAGGTAAATGAGGTTAAAGGTGTCGACTTTTCACTGCTTGGTATGTCAGAAACGGATCGTACGACAGGTGTGAACTTCGGTCTGTTTTTTGGCGCAGCAAAAGTAAATCAAGAAATGAAAGGCGCGTCTTTAGGCTTAGTTAACTGGAACCAAGGTCAGACGACGGGTGTTAACTTGGGTGCTGTTAACATTACGAACAACGTAAAAGGCTTGAACTGGAGCGCGGTGAACTATTCTGAAGGCTACACCATGGCGGATGTGGGCTTAGCGAGTATCTCTAAGAAGTCTAATTTCCAGTTTGGTTTCTTCAACATGACCGATCAAATCGATGGTGTGCAAATTGGTCTTTTGAACTGTGCGGATAACGGTTTCTTCAAGTGTTTCCCACTCATCAACTTTGCTAAGTAATCCCTGAGAAAGTCAGAATCTTTATATACAGAAAGCCCTCGATGTTCGTCGAGGGCTCTTTAATTGCTGATGAGATGAAGCGAGTTTCTCGGAGCGTTAACTATTTAATTAATCGTGATGAAGTTTTGCGTTGTTGAATTCTTTGATGAACACCGCGGCGTAATGCTTTGATGTGGTTTTCTGCTTTATCCACACCTAACAACACGGTTAATGTCAGGAGAGTAATAACCACCGACTGCGTTAAATAACCCAAACCTATCATCAAACCTAAACCTGCTAGCACCCATATTACAGCCGCGGATGTTACGCCATGGATTTTTCCATCAAGTGTCATCATAACGCCAGCGCCTAAGAAGCCGACGCCAGTAATGATCTGACCAAGCACTCGTGCTTGATCAAGTGTATTTGGCGATAACGACACTGCCATCGACATAAACAGGTAGGTGCCTGAAATAATTAATATTGCTGTGCGAATGCCAACCGGTTTACCACGAGTTTGGCGCTCTATACCGATCATGAGCCCATTAATGGCGCAGCATAGTAGGGCAGGCCAACTGAATGGGCCAAGATCGAAAATTTGTTCGAATGCTGTATGCATCTTGACCTCCAAAAGTGCGGAGTATGCATAGACTTACCGTGCAAAGCGAACAAAAATAATCAATCTAGACGACAAATTTAATTGAGTGTCAGAGCTTATTCTAAATGCAAATCCAACGGCGTTTTACTTGGCCTGCCACCAACTTCTCGTGTGAGTTTTGGTACCAGATAACCCGATACACGCGTGATGAGTCCGCGCATAATAGCTTTCGCTTCTTCGTCCGAAATAAAGTAGTGCGCTGCGCCTTGCACCTTATCAAGAACGTGGAGGTAATAAGGCAAGATACCCGCGTCAAATAAGGCCTCACTTAACGCCACTTGAGCTTCTACCGAATCATTCACGCCTTTCAGCAGAACGCCTTGGTTTAGAAGCGTAACGCCCGCTCTTTTGAGCTTGAACATCTGTTCAGCAAATTCGTCATTGATTTCGTTGGCATGGTTGATGTGAGTGACGAGGATGATTTGTAACCTTGATGCTTGCAGAAGTTGGCATAGTTCATCAGTGACTCGAGCTGGAATCACCACAGGTAAACGGCTATGAATACGCAGACGTTTGATGTGAGGAATATGAGCAATGTGCTCTAAAAGCCAATGAATCTCATCGTCTTTTGCCATTAATGGATCACCACCTGAGAAGATGACTTCGTTCAACTCTGGTTGTTGAGCCATGTACTCTAAGCACTTGGTCCATGCTTGTTTCCCGCTTTTGTTCTCTTGATAAGGGAAGTGACGACGAAAGCAGTAACGGCAATTTACCGCGCAGCCACCTTTGACAATCATCAGGGCGCGGTTGCGATACTTGTGTAGCAGGCCAGGGACTTCATTGTCCTGCTCTTCCAATGGATCATTGGAGTAACCCGGATGCACCTCAAATTCGTCGCTCAGTGGTAAAACCTGACGTAAAAGAGGGTCTTTAGGGTTGCCTTTCTCCATCCTATCGACAAAACTTTGCGGTACACGCTGTGCAAACAGCTTGCGCGCGGCAAACCCGTCTTGCCACGGTGAAGGATCAATTTCCAGTATTTCGAGCAATTTTGCAGGATCAGAGATCCCATTCGCCAACTGTTTGAGCCAGTTTTGCTCAACAGATTCGACTTTTCGGGTTATTATGTGCGGCATTGAATTTAGCTCTAAGAATGTAAGAGGAAAAAATGGCTACAGTTAGCACCAATGAATTTAAAGGCGGTCTTAAGTTAATGCTTGATAACGAGCCTTGTGTAATTCTGGAAAACGAATACGTTAAACCAGGTAAAGGCCAAGCGTTCAACCGTGTTAAAATTCGTAAACTTCTTTCTGGTAAAGTGCTAGAGAAAACATTCAAGTCTGGTGACACTTGTGAAGTGGCAGACGTAATGGATATCGACCTAGATTATCTATATTCAGACGGCGAATTCTACCACTTTATGAACAGTGAAACGTTTGAACAGATCGCAGCGGATGCAAAAGCGGTAGGTGAAAACGCTAAGTGGTTGGTAGAAAACAACACTTGTATGATCACTCTTTGGAACGGTAACCCAATTACTGTTACTCCACCAAACTTCGTTGAGCTAGAAGTTGTAGACACAGATCCAGGCCTGAAAGGTGATACTCAAGGTACTGGCGGTAAACCAGCGACGCTATCAACTGGCGCTGTTGTTCGTGTTCCTCTGTTCATCTCAATTGGTGAAGTGATTCGCGTAGATACTCGTACTGCTGAATACGTAGGTCGTGTGAAGTAAGCACTTTATATGATTGTTAGAAAGGTCGCTTCGGCGGCCTTTTTTATTGCCTGTGATTCTTCTCTTTTAATCCCTCTGCGTAAAACATCGATATCCTCCGCAAATTTTTGATGATTTTGTATTATTCGTAAAAATCTTATTTATTCCATGAATCTGTCGATTATTCCTTAATGTAACATTTTGATACATTAGCACTTGTTGCTGAGTTGCATAGCAATCTGATTTTTATCGATTTAACTCAGTAACAATCCAAAAAAGGAGAACAAAATGGAAAGCAGAGGTTTAGGAAGGGGTTTAAAGGTGGAAGAAAGACGTCAGTTACTACATAAAGGATTAAAAGCAGCCGTATTTGGCGTACCGCTGTTGGCAATAGGCTTAACGATTAATAGCTCGGTGCTGATGACCGATGCGGGTTACAGCTACGTGCATCAGAATAATATTACTGGTGAGTTGGATGTGTTTACTGAACCTGGCATTCATTTTCGTATGCCATTTCTGTCCAAAATCACCAAGTATGACCAAGTGATCACCGTGTCATTCGGTAACAGCAAGGGCGAAGATTTTTATCAACGTCTTGATGCGATTCAGGTTCGATTTGCCGACACCTATATTGGTCAGATCCCCGTAACATTCCGCTTTAAGCTCAGTAATGACCCTGAAGCGGTGAAGAAGATGCATAAAGAGTTCCGCAATAACAGTAACTTGATCGATGCGCTGCTTGTAAAGAACGCACGTAACGTAACGGTGATTACCGCAACCCAATACACGGGTGAAGAGTTTTTCCAAGGTGGTTTGAACCAGTTCAAATCGAAACTTGGCGATCAGTTACGAGAGGGGATTTATCTAACAGAGCGACGTCAGGTTGAAGTGGAAGAGTTGGATCTTGCGCCTGTTGGGGTGAATCAAGCTAATCCGAACCAATTACAGCGCACCAATCAACTGGTATGGAAAACTGTGCCAGTCGTAGACAAAACCGGGCAACCAATTCGTCAAGACAATCCGTTACAACAATACGGTATTCAAGTGACGCAGGTGACCATTGGTGACCCGCAGCCAGAAAAGCAATTAGATCAGCTATTGGCAGATAAAAAGCGTTTAGTGGCGGATCGTATTCGCGCGATTCAGGAACAAGAAACGTCGAAAGCACAGGCAGAGACCGAGCAGTTACGCAAAGAGATTCAACGAACACGTGAGGTGCAAGACGCCCAGCGTGGTAAAGAACTCGCAATTATTGCTCAACAAAAAGAAGTGGAAGTGGCGCGTCAGATTGCAGAGCGTGAAATCGTTGAAGTGGAAAAAACCAAACGACTTGCTGAAGTCGAGAAGGAGAAAGAGCTAGCTATCGCAGAGGCTAACTTAGCGATTCAAAAGGCGAACGCACTTTCTGCTGAGTTTGAAGCGAAAGCGATATTAGCGAAAGGTCGCGCAGAATCTGAAGTCCTAAAAGGTAAGTATGCGGCGTTAGGAGCAAACCGTGAAGTTTACTTGGCAGAATTGAATCGAGACGTAGCGAACTCGCTGTACAACAATTTGCAAAACTTCCAAGTTCAGATGCCACAAAATTACATTGGTGGAAGTGACGAAACGGGCTTGAAAACAAACCTAGATGTGATTACTGGCTTTGGTGCTCTGGGTCTTATGGACCAGACAAAGAAGGTCGCACAGCAATAAGATCATGGGTGGTCAAAAGCTTAAAAAGCAAAAAGATCATGGGTAACCCAAAGCAATAAAAAAGCTGGCATTTAGCCAGCTTTTTCTTTTTTGGTCAGTCTCTTAAATCATGAAGATAAAGATAACTGCTAGTGCAGTGATGAGGCCTGCAAATGCATAGCATGCAATTTTACCAATCACACCAGTGTGGAATTTAAGGTCGTGCATGCCATGGTGTACACGGTGCATTGCATGCCACATTGGCAATGCTAGCGTGCCAATGATGAATAGCGCACCGATGATGCTGGTTGCGAAGGCAGAGACACGCTCGTAGCTCATCGCTTCTGCATCAATCACGCCTAGTGGGACCAAGATGCCCAGCACCAATACCGTGATTGGCGTGATCATCGCGAACCAAGTACCACCTGCGCCAAACAGACCCCACCAGATTGGCTCATCAGAACGTTTTGGTGATGTGTTTACACTATAATTCGGTTTCATTGCTCAGCTCCTTACACCACGATGAGAACGATCAGTGAGATGAACGCAACCGCGGCCCACTGAGTCAATACGATGATCTTCTTGTCCACGGGTTTGCCTTTCAAACGAATTGGCATTACTTGTGGCATCATGCTGAAGAAAGTTTGAGCGTGGAATAGGCTACCGAGTAGTGCAACGATGTTGATTGCGACTACGATTGGGTTCGCCATGAACGCTAACCAACCTTGCCATGCTTCAGGACCTTTCACCAAGCAACCTAAACCGAAAGTTAGGAACAGAGTGAATAGGATTAACGGAAGCACCGTCGCTTCACGTAGCATGTAGAAGCGGTAGAAAGGATGGTTCTTCCACCAAGTGCGTTTTACTTCTCGAACGTAAGGTTTACGATTGCTCATCCTTATGCCTCCACTTTCTTTGGTGAACCATCAGGTTTCAACATAGCAATCACGAAGTCCATAGAAGACTCCACTTTGCCTTGGTTTACTGCCGCTGCTGGGTCAACGTTCTTCGGACAAACTTCAGAACAGTAACCAACAAACGTACAACCCCAAGCACCGTTTTCACCGTTGATAAGCTTCATGCGCTCATCTTTACCGTTGTCACGGTTGTCTAGGTTGTAGCGGTGGGCTAGCGTTAGTGCAGCAGGACCGATGAACTCTGGGTTAAGACCAAACTGAGGACATGCTGCATAGCACAGACCACAGTTGATACAGCCAGCGAACTGCTTGTATTTCGCCATCTGTTCTGGCGTTTGCAAGTTCGTACCGTCTTCTGGTTTACGATCGTTACCAATGATGTATGGTTTGATTGCTTCTAGGCGCTCGATGAATGGCGTCATATCAACAATCAAGTCTTTCTCGATTGGGAAGTTCGCTAGAGGCTCGATAGTCACACCGTCTGGGTAGTCACGTAGGAAGCTCTTACAAGCAAGTTTCGGTACGTTGTTCACCATGATGCCGCAAGAGCCACAGATCGCCATACGGCAAGACCAACGGTAAGACAGATCTTTGTCTAGGTGGTCTTTGATGTAACCAAGTGCGTCAAGTACAGACATGGTTTCATCGAATGGGACTTCGAATGTTTGCTTGTATGGTTCTGCATCTTTTTCTGGGTCGTAACGCAGGATGTCTACTTTTTGAATGCGATTTGCTGACATTATGCTTGCTCCTCTGCGTTCTTCTCTTCAGCCGCTGCTTTTTCTGCTGCTTCACCGTATAGACGAGCTTTTGGCTGTGACTTAGTGATGGTCACATTGCTGTAATCGATACTTGGTGCTGACTCTGGCTTGTAGAAAGCAAGTGAGTGTTTTAGGAAGTTCACGTCATCACGTTCTGTACAACCGTCGTCTAGACGTTGGTGCGCGCCGCGCGACTCTTTACGTAGAATCGCAGAGTGAACCATCGCTTCTGCGACTTCTAGGCCGTAACCCACTTCGATTGCGTATAGAAGGTCTGTGTTGAACACTTTACCTTTGTCTTTGATGCTGATGCGTTTGTAGCGTTCTTTCAACTCAGTGATTTTGTCGATAGTCGCTTGCATCAAATCTTCTTGGCGGTAGATACCACAGCCTGCTTCCATGGTGTGGCCCATTTCTGTGCGGATTTCTGCCCAGTTTTCGTCGCCTTCTTGGTTCATCAGTTTCGCGATGCGCTCTTCAACGGCTTTGACTTGCGCGTCAATTGCCGCGTCGTTCCAACCTTTGAATTCTGCTGCGCGTTTCACTGCATTTTCACCCGCTACGCGGCCAAATACCACGAACTCAGCCAGTGAGTTTGAACCTAGACGGTTTGCACCGTGAAGACCAACAGATGCACATTCACCCACCGCGAATAGGCCTTTAATGCGAGTTTCACAACCGCCGTCCGTTTCAATACCACCCATGGTGTAGTGAACGGTTGGACGAATTGGAATTGGCTCTTTTGCAGGGTCCACGTTTACATAAGCTTTTGCTAGCTCACAGATGAACGGTAGACGTTCTTGTAGGTACTCTTCACCAAGGTGGCGAAGGTCTAGGTGCACCACGTCACCCAGTGGGTGTTTGATGGTGTTGCCTTTCTGTTGTTCGTGCCAGAAAGCTTGAGAAACTTTGTCACGAGGACCCAGTTCCATGTATTTGTTCTTCGGTTGGCCAACTGGAGTTTCAGGGCCCATACCGTAATCTTGTAGGTAACGGTAGCCATTCTTGTTAACGATGATACCGCCTTCACCACGACAACCTTCCGTCATCAGGATACCTGTGCCAGGAAGACCGGTTGGGTGGTATTGAACGAATTCCATATCACGTAGAGGAACGCCGTGACGGTAAGCCATTGCCATACCATCGCCCGTTACGATACCGCCGTTGGTGTTACAGTGGTAAACACGACCCGCGCCACCTGTTGCTAGAACAACAGATTTTGCTTTGATAGTAACAAGCTCGCCTTCAGACATGTGAATAGCAATCAGACCTTGAACTTCGCCTTCATCAACAAGCAGATCCACCACAAAGTACTCATCAAAACGTTTGATGTTGCTGTACTTCATTGATGTCTGGAATAGCGTATGAAGCATGTGGAAGCCAGTTTTGTCTGCAGCGAACCAAGTACGTTCAACCTTCATACCACCAAAGCGGCGTACGTTGACTTCACCGTTCTCTTTACGACTCCATGGGCAACCCCATTGCTCCATTTGGATCATTTCGCGAGTCGCGTTCTCTACAAAGTATTCAACAACATCCTGTTCACATAGCCAGTCACCACCGCCAACAGTGTCGTTGAAGTGGTTGTCTAAGCTATCTTCATCCTTGATAACTGCTGCTGAGCCACCCTCTGCAGCGACCGTGTGGGAGCGCATTGGATAAACTTTAGAAATCAGAGCGACTTCTAAGTCTGGGTTTGCTTCAGCCGCTGCAATAGCAGTACGAAGACCAGCGCCGCCTGCGCCGATGACTGCGATATCTGTGGTGATAATTTGCACAGTTATCCTCCAGTGTGTGATTGCGGAAATCCGCTTGTTATTGTCATTACGAGGCGCTCCTTAAAAAGAACTCCCCAAAAGTAGTAGGGTTAGTGTAGATGAGCCACATGGCAGAAAAATTGATGTAATTGGGTTTTTGCTTCGGTAATGCACTTAAGGGCATAGAATTTATAGGTTATGTGACTGCTATCACGGCATCGAGGTTTTGGCCCTCAAGCATTAACATTAGGGATGTTAAACCTGTGTTGCGCGACATTAACCGCATGGATAATAGGATTTTAACTGAGTGTTTTTTGTTCTGCGGCACGAGTAATGCTTGCCTCAAATTGGCGAGCACATTAGTAAAAAGAAGAAGGGATATTCCTCTCTTCTTGAAGAGTAAAAAGCATGTAGAATGAGACTTTCCTCGCTGAATTAAAGTTTGAGAGACTTGTTATGCAAACCAACTGGCAACCTACTGCTTCCATTGACCAACTTCGTCAACGTGCGACGTTAATCGCGTCGATTCGACAATTCTTCGCTGACCGACAGGTGATGGAAGTCGATACGCCAACCATGAGTCACGCAACCGTGACTGACATTCATTTGCATACTTTCCAAACCGAGTTTGTTGGCCCAGGCTATGCCGATGGCAGTAAGCTGTTTTTTATGACCAGCCCAGAATTCCATATGAAGCGCCTTTTGGCTGCGGGTAGCGGTTGTATTTATCAAATCAACAAAGCATTTCGTAATGAAGAGAATGGTCGCTACCACAATCCTGAGTTTACGATGTTGGAGTGGTATCGCGTTGGCTTTGACCATCATAAATTGATGGATGAAATGGATGACCTGTTGCAGCTGGTATTGAAGTGTGGCGCAGCGCAGCGCATGACGTATCAGCAAGCCTTCATTGATGTGTTGGGTGTGTGTCCACTGGAAGGCTCGATGATTGAGCTGAAAGCGGCGGCAAGCAAGCTGGGTTTGAGTGACATTGCTGAGCCAGAAGAAGATCGCGATACGCTGCTGCAACTGCTATTTAGCGTGGGAGTAGAAAACAAAATTGGTCAGGACGTGCCGGCTTTTGTGTACAACTTCCCTGCATCACAGGCGGCGCTTGCGAAAATCAATCCTCAAGATCATCGCGTCGCGGATCGTTTTGAAGTGTACTTTAAGGGGATAGAGCTGGCGAACGGATTTCATGAACTGGATAACCCGAAAGAGCAATTAGCGCGCTTTGAACAAGATAACGCAAAGCGTATCGAAATGGGTTTAAAACCACAGCCGATCGATTATCATCTGATCTCTGCACTGGAAGCAGGGTTGCCAGATTGTGCAGGGGTCGCGTTGGGTATCGATCGTTTGATCATGCTGGCGCTAGGCTGTGACCACATTGATCAAGTGACGGCCTTTCCATTTCCAATTGCATAAGGACGTCCAATGAACCTGACGGCTGCACGTTTCGTCATCTTTAGCTACGCCATATTGATCGCTTTTTTATCTCTGAGTTCAGGTGAACTGCAAGACTGGGGCAATATCGCGTATCTCGACAAAATGCAGCACGCTATGGCGTATAGCGGCTTTGCGTTTTTAGGTTGTTTTTGTGTGTGGCGTTGGCGTCAACGTTGGGCGGTGGCGATTAGTATTTTGCTATTCAGCGCCGTTATTGAGTGGTTGCAAGGGTATGTAGGGCGACAAACTTCTTGGTTAGACCTTGTCGCCAACTCAACTGGCATCTTAACTGGTCTGTTATGTTACCGTATTTGGAGCCTCTATCGACCTAGGTTGGTGAAGTCGCTATACTCGATTCGTTAATGAAGAGGGAACACGATAACAATGAAAACGCGCGACAAAATCGTCTACGCGGCACTGGAGTTGTTCAACCAACATGGTGAGCGCAACATCACCACCAATCACATTGCCGATCACATCGAAATTAGCCCTGGTAATCTGTATTACCACTTCCGCAATAAGCAAGAAATCGTTCGTGAGATCTTTGCGCTTTATTCAGCAGAACTTTTAGAAAGATTTACCCCTATTCAAGGCTCGCAAGAGAGCCTGACTATGCTGAAGAGCTACCTAGACTCTATTTTTACCTTGATGTGGAAATACCGCTTTTTCTACGCAAACCTACCAGAAATCTTGTCACGAGATGAACAGCTACACGAGCAGTACATCGATGTGCAAGAGAAGCTGCAAGCGAATCTCATTGCTATTATGCAAGAGTTCGTAACGATGAAGCTGTTGAATGTCGATCAACAACAGTTGAAGTCATTGGTATGTACATTGCACTTGATTGCGTGTAGTTGGTTGGCGTATCAATCCGCGATGGCTTCAAAAACCAACATTACCGAGCAAATGGTGAAGCAAGGGATGTTGCAGATGCTTAATGTCGTTAAGCCATTAGCAACTGAGCAGGGCTTAGAGCAGCTACTGTTATTAGAAGATGCGGTTAGCAATCTACACAGTTAAACGTCAAACTGCTTAATATTTCGAGAGTCACTCTCATTTTCGAGTCGTGGCTCGAGTTGACTTGTCAAATATGCCACGCACAATAGTCCCATACGCTAAAAACCCTTGCAGGGATAAGATTCTCGATAAAGGAACTATCGCCCCATGAATTACGACATTTTTAATGGTGATGCTGATGGCATCATTGCTCTTCTACAATTGCGTTTGGCTGATCCTGTCGATGCCCAGTTAATAACCGGTGTAAAGCGCGACATCAAACTGGTGGAAAAAGTAGACGTGCAAGCGGGTGATGAGCTGACTGTGTTAGACATTTCGATGGAAAAGAACATGGCAGGTCTAGAGCAAGCTTTGGCTCAAGGCGCGCACGTCTTTTACGCCGATCATCACAAAGCGGGCGACATTCCTCAGCATGGTAATTTGGATGCGCACATCGATCTCGATGCCAACATGTGCACGGCGTTGATTGTCGATAAGTTGCTTGATGGGCGTTTTCATGACTGGGCGATTACGGCGGCTTATGGCGATAACATGATCGCGAAAGCAGATGAATTGGCTGACAAGGTCGGATTGTCACACGATCAGAAAGCGCAGCTAAAAGAGCTGGGCACTTTGATTAATTACAACGGTTACGGTTCGAAAGTGGATGACTTACATTTCCATCCAGCGGATTTGTACCAAGCTTTGCTGAAGTACGCGTCGCCATTTGACGCTATTGAAGATAAAACCTCACCTTACTACCAACTGCAGTCTGCTTACCAACAAGATATGGATGCCGCTCTGGCAGTGCCTGCCACGCATGAGAGCGGTAAGCTGAAGCTGTTCGAACTACCAAACACGGCCGCATCACGTCGAATCAGTGGTGTTTATGGCAATTGGCTGGCAAATCAAAATCCAGATTCTGCTCATGCAGTACTCACCGAAAATGCAGATGGCACTTACACGGTCTCTCTACGCGCCCCGTTGAACAACAAACAAGGCGCCGTTGCCGTGTGTGGGCAGTTTCCAACTGGTGGCGGCCGAGAAGCGGCGGCAGGCATCAATGCCTTAAGCAAAGATGATGTAAGTGCTTTTATTGATGCGGTAGAAACGTACTACGCATAATACTTTCCTAAATCTGAATACAACAAAGGAGCCAATCGGCTCCTTTGTTTTTACCGCGAGTAATCAGTCTAATAATCAGCGCTTCAACCAAGATTTCGGGTTTTGCGCTTCACTGTTGCGGCGAATTTCGAAGTAGAGTGATGCGCGATCTTGCCCGCCAGTATCACCCGCGAGAGCAATCACTTCGCCTGCGGTGACTCGATCGCCTTCTTTTTTCGTCAACGCTTGGTTGTAACCATAGAGGGTCATGTCACCTTTTCCGTGGTCGAGCAGTACCACTAAACCGTATCCGCGCAGATACTCAGCAAATACGACAGTACCAGGATAAACGGCTTTCACTTGTTGACCATAGTTGGCAGACAACACCATGCCCTTCCAGTTTACCTGCCCAGTTTGTCGCGTACCAAAGTTGTGTAACACACTGCCTTTGAGTGGCCAAGGCAACTTACCGCGCTGTTTGCCGAGTCCGTCCATTGGCACCGCATTACGCTTCGCTGCTTTGGCGATCTCTGCTTTTAAACGGGTTTCGTTGCGTTGCAGCTCGGCTAAGTAGCGTTTGTCATTCTTGATACTGCTCTGAATTTTATTCAGGGTTTGCTTACGCTTGGATTGTGTACTCGCTAGCGCTGTACGTTTTTCGGATTGCTGCTTGAGCAGAGTCTCGATTTGCTCTTTTTCTAGCTCGAGCTGGTTTTTGTTGTGCGCTAATTCTTGGGTTATTTTGGTGATCGCATCAATCACTTCAGCACGTGCTTTAGCTAAATGCTGGAAGTATTGGCTCATGCGATCTTCTTCCACACCTTGATTTAACAAGTGCCCATTGGCCTTCGCTCGCTCGGTTACGTAATACGTTTGCAGCAGCTGTTTGAGTTCTTCTTCTTGCTCTTGACGCTGTGCTTCTTGCAAGGCAATTTTCTCTTCCAGGTTTTCTATGTTTTTGTCTGCTTGTGCGAGGTTAGACTTGGTTTGTCGTATTTCACGCTCAAGCTTAGAAATACCAAGCTCTTGATCTTTCAGTGACTTCTGTAACTCATTGAGCTGCTTTTCTTGGGAAGAGAGCGATTTGCGCTGACGGCTTATCTCACTGGATACGCCTTTGAGCTCTTGCTGACTCACAGCAGAGGAGGTAATGGGATAAGTGGCAGATAAAGCACAAGTTAATAAAATAGCCGAGCGTAGAACAGGGTGATTTTGTTTTCGCACTTGAGAGTTACCTACCACGTTGTTGTCAAAAAGGTTTGTTGACGATTAAATACCATCCCCATGGATAAAGCTTTGCGACTTGCCGTTAAAGCCTTGATCCATATCGAGAGAGGGTTTGTCCGTTTTTGGACGTCCGACGATTTTTGCAGGCACGCCAGCCACCGTTGTGTGAGGAGGCACGGCTTGCAATACCACAGAGCAAGATCCGATTTTCGCTCCTTCACCGACTTCGATATTGCCAAGAATCTTTGCACCAGCGCCGATCATTACGCCTTCGCGAATTTTCGGGTGACGATCACCGCATTCTTTACCAGTACCACCAAGGGTGACATCTTGCAGTATAGACACGTCGTTTTCGACCACGGCAGTTTCACCAATCACGATGCCTGTTGCATGGTCGAGCATGATACCACTACCAATGCGCGCTGCAGGGTGAATATCGACCTGACATGCTACCGAAATCTGATTTTGTAGGTAAGTCGCAAGAGCGTGACGACCTTGCTTCCACAGCCAGTTTGCTACTCGGTAGCCTTGCAGTGCGTGATAGCCTTTTAGGTACAGCAATGGCATTGAGTACATTGAAACAGCAGGGTCGCGATTGACCGTGGCACAAATATCACAAGCCGCACCGTCAGTGATGGTTGGATCAGCCGCAAAGGCTTCTTCAACCACTTCACGCACAGCCATCGCTGGCATGGAAGCGGTGTTCAATTTGTTAGCCAGAATATAACTCAGAGCGGCACACAAACTTTCATGCTTGATAATGGTGGCATGATAGAAGCTTGCCAGCATAGGCTCTTGTTCTGACATTTCACGGGCTTCTGAGACAATTTTGTTCCAGACTTTTTGTTTTTCGCAGTGTTTCATTCTCAATATCCAGAGTGGTTCTTCCGTGACCCGACAACTTCAATTTTTCTCAGATGAGCTGCAAAGGGCGGTAGATTGCTACTTTCCTTCGGCTTTTTTGTCACGAGCAAGTAAATCTTGCGCTGCTAAGCGCGCATCTTTTCCTTGATACAATACTTGATAAATTTGATCAACTATCGGCATCTCAACACCCATACGTTGAGAAAGTAGCCATACTTCTTTTGTATTGCGGTAACCTTCAACCACTTGACCAATTTCTTCTTGAGCCGTATCAACGTCTTTACCTTGGCCTAATGCCAAGCCAAAGCGTCGGTTACGTGATTGGTTATCGGTACATGTCAGGACAAGATCGCCTAAACCCGCCATGCCCATAAAGGTTTCTGGCTGTGCACCCAGCGCAGCACCAAGGCGACTCATTTCAGCCAAGCCACGAGTAATTAATGCAGTACGGGCATTGGCGCCAAAACCGATACCATCAGACATACCCGCACCAATCGCAATAACGTTTTTCACAGCGCCACCCAATTGCATACCAATAAAGTCACTATTGGCATATACGCGGAAGGTTTTGCTACAGTGGATTTTTTCTTGTAGATCCGCAACAAATTCAGAATCTGGAGACGCAACAGAGATTGCAGTCGGCATACCCATTGCGAGCTCTTTCGCAAACGTTGGGCCAGACAATACTGCTAGTGAGTAGTTTTCACCGATAATGTCATAAGCGACGTCTTTCAGTAGGCGCCCCGTTTCAGGTTCAAGCCCTTTGGTTGCCCAACAGATGCGAGAGTCTTCGCGCAAGAATGGTTTACAGCTGTTTAGCACGATGCCAAAGACATGGCTTGGAACCACAACCAACAAATCTCGGCTTGCTTGAACGGCTTTTTCTAAATCCGATTCAATGATCAAGCTTTCAGGGAAATCAACACCTGGTAAAAAGGCATGGTTAGCTCGGTCTGCTTCTAGGCGAGCCATGTGCTCTGGCTCGTGTCCCCAAAGGACAACGTTCGCGCCGTTACGAGCGAGTGAGATTGCCAAAGAGGTGCCGTATGAGCCTGCGCCAATCACAGTCATTGCGATGTCTTTACCGTAAGCATTGTTTGTATTTGCTTGTGTCATGCTACCGCCTAATTGTCTTGCTACTAGTAGAATCTAGTTCCTAATCGTCAAATTTTACGCCTTCTGGCGATTAGGAACTAGGAACTTTTGTCAGAAATAAAAAATGCACATTGCATCGGATGGTAGACGCTCTGTGCATTTTATTTGATTCGGTGACGTCAGCACTGTGGCTATTCGTCACTTATAAAACGTGAATTACGCTTCAGCTTCGCCTTGTTGAGCTTGCTGTTGTAGGTAGTTCATGAATAGCGCGTCAAAGTTTACTGGCGCTAGGTTCAGTTGAGGGAACGTACCTTTAACGACTAGGCTTGAGATAGTTTCACGAGCGTATGGGAATAGGATGTTCGGGCAGAATGCGCCTAGGCAATGTGCAAGTTGACCAGCTTCCATTTGTTCAGCAGTGAAGATACCACCTTGTTGAACTTCACATAGGAACGCAGTCTCTTCTTCGTTCTTCACAGTAACGGTTAGACGTAGAACAACTTCGTACACGCCTTCACCAAGCTCACGGCTTTGAGTGTCTAGGTCTAGTTTAACGTCTGGGTTCCACTCTTTCTGGAAAATTACTGGAGAGTTCGGCGCTTCAAAAGAAACGTCTTTTAGGAAGATGCGTTGAATTGCGAAGTTTTGTTGTGCGTCTTGAGGTGCTGCTTCAGCCATTTTTTAATCCTTAAATCAATATTTGTTGAGCCTAGAAACGTCTAAGCTCAGAAAACTGGTATGTCCTGAGACTAACTGAGCCAATCTACCTTGACTAGATGAAGCGTGTATTACGTGCAAAGCGTCACAACTTAGTGCTCCAACTGCTTTCAATTTGCTCAGTTTTTTGTCCGCGAGGCTTGGTAAAAGCGCGTTTAAACGCGAACTTTCGTTCTTGCCACGTTCCTACTTCTTACCGCGAACTAACGGCAGGTTCGCTTCGTTCCACGCAATCAAACCATTTTTTAGTAGGCTCACGTTTTCGAAGCCAGCTTTTACTAGTAGGTTTGCGCTTTCTTGAGCGGTCTGTCCTGTCTTACATACAACAATGATTGGGTCTGATTTGTGGTTTTCAAGGCTACCCAAGTTACCCGCTTTGATGTCTGACGGTAAAATGTGAAGTGAGTCGGTGATATGACCTTTTTTGAACTCGTCTTTGGTACGGATATCCACTACAACGCCGTTTTCACGGTTCATAAGATGAGTCAGTTGGTTTACGTTGATTTCTTTGTATGCGGCTGTCGCTGACTTCACGATGTTCATGATAAAGGCGACAAGAAGACCTACCCAAACCAAAGATAGAATCATGTTCTGTTGGAAAAATTCAATGTACTCTTGCATGTCTTGAGCTCTTACGCTGTTGGCGGAAAAATAAAGCAGGAGTATAGCGAGGTTACGGCTCTTAGGCGAGAGGGTTAAAATTTTCTAACGAATAATTGAGATCTCTATAAACCCGTTATGCCCTTACTATCCGTACATTTCGCTCTGGTAGCTTGATTGCTTTGGCCTATTGGACTTATCGGTTTAAGTGACTTCTGTTTTACTGAGAAAAGAGAACAATAGGTATTAACCCATCTTGTTTGATGTTGCTTTAAATTAGCACTGTTTCAAGTGCAAAAATAAGAATGAGAAGCGTAAGAAAACCGAACTTAGACTGGGGTGTACAAAGCGTATTAGAAATGACTATGCTTGTGGAACACGTTTGTTGGCACTGACTCGTTGTTCGCTTAACTTGTAAGATAGCAACAATAAATCGCAAACATTATTTGATCTTAACCTACAGTTTTGGTTAAAAAGTGTAGTAAAATTACGCTAGTTTTGTTTCAAGGTTAGATAGGGCAGCGAGGCCCTACGCCAAAAGTTACTTAAATTTGATGAGGTCATCACTATGTCAGCTAAGAAGCCACTGGCTCTAGTTATCCTTGACGGTTACGGTTACCGTGAAGACACAGCAAGTAACGCAATTGCGAATGCGAAAACACCAGTAATGGATGCTCTGATTGCGAATAACCCACACACATTAATCTCTGCTTCAGGCATGGATGTTGGCCTTCCTGATGGTCAAATGGGTAACTCTGAAGTTGGTCACACTAACATTGGTGCAGGCCGCGTTGTATACCAAGACCTGACTCGTATCACTAAATCAATTGCGGATGGTGAGTTCGAAGAAACGCCTGCGCTAGTTGAAGCTATCGACTCTGCAGTGAAAGCTGAAAAAGCAGTACACATCATGGGCCTGATGTCTCCAGGCGGTGTTCACTCTCACGAAGACCACATTTACGCTGTAGTTGAAATGGCAGCGGCGCGTGGCGCAGAGAAAATCTACCTACACTGCTTCCTAGACGGCCGTGACACACCACCACGTAGTGCTGAAAACTCACTACAACGTTTCCAAGACCTATTTGCGAAACTAGGTAAAGGCCGCGTTGCTTCTCTAGTAGGTCGTTACTACGCAATGGACCGTGACAACAACTGGGATCGCGTCCAAGTTGCTTACGATCTTCTAACTCAAGCTAAAGCTGAGTTCACAGCAGAAACGGCAGTTGCAGGTCTAGAAGCGGCTTACGCTCGTGAAGAAAACGACGAATTCGTTAAAGCAACAGCTATCAAAGCGGAAGGTCAAGAAGACGCAATCATGCAAGATGGTGATGCGGTTATCTTCATGAACTACCGTGCTGACCGTGCACGTCAAATCACTCGTGCATTCGTTCCTGCGTTTGACGGCTTTGAGCGTGCAGTATTCCCAGCAATCAACTTTGTGATGCTGACTCAATACGCGGCTGATATCCCTCTAGCTATCGCATTCCCACCTGCGTCTCTAGAAAACACTTACGGTGAGTGGCTATCTAAACAAGGTCAAACTCAGCTACGTATCTCTGAAACAGAGAAATACGCACACGTGACTTTCTTCTTCAACGGTGGTGTTGAGAACGAATTCGAAGGCGAAGAGCGTCAGTTGGTTGCTTCTCCAAAAGTTGCAACGTACGACATGCAGCCTGAAATGAGCTCTCCAGAACTAACAGATAAGATGGTTGCGGCTATCAAGTCTGGTAAGTTCGATACCATCATCTGTAACTACCCGAACGCAGATATGGTTGGTCACACTGGCGTTTATGAAGCGGCTGAGAAAGCAATCGAAGCTCTAGATGAAAGTGTGGGTAAAGTGGTTGAAGCAATCAAAGAAGTTGGCGGTCAACTATTGATCACTGCGGACCACGGTAATGCAGAAATGATGATCGACCCTGAAACTGGCGGCATCCACACTGCTCATACTAACCTACCAGTACCTCTAATCTATGTAGGTGACAAAGCGGTTGAATTCAAAGAAGGCGGTAAACTGTCTGACCTTGCACCAACCATGCTTTCTCTAGCTGGTCTAGAAATCCCAGCAGAAATGACGGGTGAAGTACTAGTTAAATAATTAACTAACGGCTCCGAATGACAAAAGCCCGAGTTTAAACTCGGGCTTTTTTGTATCTGGCAGTAAGGGCTGGTCTGTAAGGTTACTGAACCAAAATGCCAGCACCAATCACAGCTAGGGCTGCGCCCAACCATGCAAATCGGTTTGGTCGGCGTTTAGTGTAAATCCAGAGCAGTGGTAGCAACATAATTGGCGTGGTTGAAGATAGAAGGGCAACCATACCTACATTTCCTTCTTGCAGTGCGTATAAGATTAGCGTCATGCCGACGGCCATCGCCAAGAAACCATTAAGGGCAGTAATACCAAATACGCGCCAAGTAATGTGTTGCGTCGAGCGAGCGACTTTGACCCCTAGAACTAACAACATGCTGTGGGCGAAAAAGGCACTGATCATTCGAATAGCAGAAGCCGCAACTGGGTCAATACTGGTTTGCATTACTGGCTTGGCGATAATGCCTCCCAATGCTTGGCACATTGCTGCGGTTAAGCCAAGTCCAATACCTACCCAGATGTTACCTTTAATGTCTTCCAAGACGTTATTCACTTGACCTCTTCGGCCAAAGAATATCGCCATCACCACGCCGCTAAATACCAATGATGCGCCCAGTAGTTCTATTGTGGTCATGACTTCGCTAAATAAGAAGTAGCCCAAGATGGCAGAGAACACGGCGTGGCAAGAGAAGAGTAACCCGGCTTGTCTTGGCCCCATACGATTCAAACACGCGAATAGAGCGGTATCGCCAATAAAAATACCAATCAGTCCTGAGGCCATCATTGGCGTTACATGTTCCCAAGAAACCGTTAACCAGCCGCCAGTTATCCAGGCCATTGTTGATAAGATCACGGCTGTGCAGCCCATACGCCAGCGGCTGTAAGAAAATGCGCCTAGGTGTTGTGCAGGAATGACCGAAATTAGGCTAGAAACTGCCCACAGAAAAGCGGCGCATAAAGCAAGCCATTCGTAACCCATGATGTGTCGACGTCCTTGTAGAGTAGAGGAGTCTTAATATGCACGAAATTTATGGGATGTAAAAGCCGCTCTGTAAGGGCAGTAGCTGGAGAGCAGCTCCATGACAACACGCTTTTTCATGGAGCTCTTCGATTAAAACAGTACCAAAACTGCGCCATACACGATAATTAGACCAATCAAACCGAGAATCAGGCCTACTTTCGCCATGTCTTTGCTCTCGATGAGGCCTGTTGAATAAGCCAAAGAGTTTGGTGGTGTGGAAACCGGTAAGATCATGCCAAGTGATGCGGAGAAGGCGACGACAACCAGTAAACCTTGTAGGCCACCAACCGCAATAAGGCTTGGCATGGATGTACCAATAGCGGCAGCAATAGGCATCAATAAGTTTGCCGTTGCGGTATTAGACATAAAGTTCGCCATTAACCAGCACACTACCGATAGGGCTAAAACAACGGCAAATGGTGATAGCAGGCTGTAATCAATGGCGTGCGCTAATGTTTCGGCTAAGCCCGTTTTGTCTAAGGCAATACCAATTGCTATACCACCGGCAACCAGCCATAAAACATCCCAGTTAATCAGCTTGAGTTCTTCTTTGCCCATAATGCCCGTTAAGGTGAAGACCGCAAGCGGGATAATCGCAACAACATACGTGTTCATGCCGTGCACTTTTGTCGTCATCCAAAGCACAATGGTTAGTGCAAAAGTGATGTAGACGACGATCGCGCGCCAGCTCCTTTTGAATGTACCATCTAGCTTTAGTTTCATTTCTGGTTCGCTAGACGGAAACAGCTTTTGCAACAAGAACCAAGCTACAGTGAGTTGTACCAACACAAAGGGTAGACCCATTGTCATCCACGATAGGAAGTCTATCGCGTTTTCTCCAGTGAGATATTGAAGCGCTATCGCATTAGGTGGCGTGCCTATCGGAGTCGCAATGCCGCCTGTATTCGCGGCAATTGGAATGCACAGCACCAGCGCTTTAATGCCTAAATCCCCTTTAGGTGCTGAAGCGACGATGGGGCCAAGCAGGGCTAGCATCATCACGGTCGTGGCAGTATTGGACATAAACATTGAAAAAACGGCGGTAATTAACATCAAGCCCAGCATGATGAACTTAGGTTGGGTGCCGAATGGTTTTAATAGTACTCGGGCGAGGTTGTTGTCGAGCTCGTATTTGGAAGCCGCAATCGCGAGAGCAAAACCACCCATAAAAAGAATAATGATCGGTGAAGAGAAGGCCGAGAAAATATCGGTGTAAGCAATTAACTCTCCTAAATCATGCCCCGCTGGTGGATTGCGAAATAGATGCAAACCTTTATCCGATATCATGATCAGTTCAAGAGCGATAATAAGAATGGACGTAGCAAAAACGGGAACCGGCTCGAGAACCCAAAGTAGGGCAGCAAGAAGAAAAATAGCTAACAGGCGATGCTGAATTAAAGTGAGATCGTCAATAGGAATAGCATCGATCGGCATCATCAAAACACCGAGCGGAATTAAAAAGCACACCAGCAATTTCGCCAACGTGTTTACACTCATCTTTGGCATTGGCTGCCCCTCTAAATATTCATTCTAAGCGCAGGATAATTGATTGTGGAATGAGGGTCTTAGAGGCAGGTATGAGTTTGAGAAATAGAGGCTAAATTTCGAACGGAGTTTTGCTTTTTATCAATAAAAAGAGCCCTTAATAAAGGGCTCTTTAACGGTGTTTTACTTATTTTTTCAAGGCGTAAGGTGTGCCCATAACGGTTGGCTTACCGTTTTCCATGCTTGCGTCAAACTCAATCGCGTCTTTGGCAAACAGGTTAATAACAGTAGAACCCAGTTTGAAGCGGCCCATCTCTTCGCCTTTTTTCAAGATCACGGCCTTGTCACCCTCTGCTGGGTAATCCCATTTGTAGACAGTGTTTCCACGAGGCGGAGTGATAGTGCCAGCCCATACTTGCTCAATGCTACCAACAATTGTCGCACCAACAAGCACCTGTGCCATTGGACCAAACTCAGTATCGAAGATACACACCACACGCTCGTTACGAGCAAATAGGTTCGGTACGTTTTCTGCTGTCAGAGGGTTTACTGAGAACAGGTCACCTGGTACGTAAATCATTTGGCGCAGAGTGCCGTCATATGGCATGTGTACACGGTGGTAATCGCGCGGAGATAGATACAATGTGGCAAAAGAACCATCTTTAAATTCGTCCGCTAAATTCGCGTCACCGCCCAGCAATTCTTGTGCTGAGAAGTGATGACCTTTTGCTTGGATAAGTTGACCATCTTCAATAGGGCCAAACTGGCTAACACAAGCGTCGGCTGGATGAGTGATGACGTTTTCGCCTTCAGAAATTGGGCGTGCGCCTTCTTTTAGCTCACGAACGAAAAACTCGTTGAACGTTTTAAAATGCTTAGGATCTGAGTGCTTTGCCTCATCCATATTCACATTGTATTGTTTGATAAACCAACGAATAACTGCTGTTGTTAGACCGCCAGCTTTTGCTGAAGCCAGTTTACCCATTAGGCGAGTGAGGCCGTGTTGTGGGATCCAGTACTGCAGTCCAACTTTAAACTTGTCCATCTTTAATTCCGATACTTCTGTTAGATTCGCGCTTTAGGGCGAGTGATGTTACTGAAATTTAATTTGCTTGTCAGTATTAGGTGAAGACTTTTTACACAGTTACAGCCTTAACTCAATTACAGATCGGCTTTTTTATTACGTGAATACTGACGATTTGCTTTGTTTTCAACCATGCTTTCCAAAATGCGATGATAGTTTTCAAAGCGAGTTTCGTTAATTTCCCCGTTCTCGACAGCTTCGCGTAGAAGGCAGCCTGGGTCATCATTGTGTTTACAATCTCGGAACTTGCAACCGCCTAAATATGGTCGAAATTCAACGAATGCTTTTGTTACTTCTTCTGCTTCCAAATGCCAAAGACCAAATTCACGTACTCCAGGTGAGTCGATCAAATCGCCACCCGTTGGAATGTGGTATAAACGTGCAGCCGTCGTGGTGTGTTGGCCCAAGCCAGAGTTCTCAGAGACTTCGCCTTCTTCCACTTCGCTCTCTAGTTCCGGCATTAACGCATTGACTAAGCTGGATTTCCCTACGCCTGATTGACCAACAAAGATATTAATTCGATCACGCAGTAGGGTTTCTAGTTCAGCAATGCCTTCTCCAGACTTCTTGCTGACCAGAAGCACTTTATAGCCAATACGTTCATATTCTTTGAGCCATTCTTCATACATTGCACGGTCATCGGCTTCTAGAAGGTCGACCTTATTTAAGACCAACAATGGCGCAATATTCAGTGTTTCTGATGCAACGAGATAGCGGTCAATAATATTTAGCGATAGCTCTGGTAATACCGAAGAGACAATGACCATTTGATCAATATTGGCTGCAACGGGTTTTAGACCATCGTAATAATCTGGACGAGTGAGCACTGAAGAGCGAGGTTCTACCGCTTCAACAACACCAGAGATGCCCGCCATAGACTCCAATCCTTCGCGCCATAAAACACGATCGCCAGATACTAGAGACTCAATACCACGGCGGAGGTTACAGCGTTGAATTTCGCCTGTTTCAAGGTCTTCAATGTCCGCGTGCTGACCAAAACGAGTGATCACGAGACCTTGCTTGCTGGCGCCTAGCATGTTTTCATCCCACTGGATGGAATCTTCTTGCTTCTTCAAACGCTTTTGTTGGTTGCTACGTACGCGTCGCACCTGACCTTTGGTTAACTTTTTCTTCTTTGCCACAATTCTGTACTTTATGTGAATTTACTCAAATGGTTGAGCCGTACTCTTGGCTCCGTGTATGAGTATCGTGTTTCTCGTATTTTGAGGTATAGTACCTCTTTTATCGATAAACAAATAGGCGGCGTAACCATGTCCTTTAGCGATCAAAACCTAATTTGGGTTGATTTAGAGATGACAGGGCTTGATCCTGAAACGCACAAAATCATCGAAATTGCTTCTATTGTCACGGATAGCGAACTAAATATTTTGGCTGAAGGTCCAGTGTTAGCGATTCATCAGCCGGAAGAAGAACTGGCGAAAATGGACGACTGGTGTACTAATACGCATACGGCAAGCGGTTTGGTGGAGCGCGTTCGAAACAGTCAAATCTCAGAACAAGACGCAGTCGCACAAACCATTGAATTTTTAGAAAAATGGGTGCCAAAAGGGGCGTCGCCAATATGTGGTAACAGCATTGGGCAGGATCGCCGCTTTTTATACAAGCATATGCCTGAGTTGGAAGAGTTCTTCCATTACCGATATGTTGACGTTAGTACTCTTAAAGAACTAGCACGTCGCTGGCAACCTGAGGTGCTAAATGGGTTCACAAAACAGGGAACACATTTGGCCTTGGACGACATTCGTGAGTCCATCGCAGAACTTAAGTACTATCGAGGTACTATTTTCAAGATTTAACTGTTAAGGTTGCGATCCAAATTGTTGTAATTTATATCGCTTTTGATTGCTTTTTCGTCGTTCAGTAAAAAAATAAAGTTTTTTTGAAGGAAGGACTTGCATCACAAAAAAATGCTCTTATAATTCGCAGCCCTAAACAGCGGAAACGTTGTTGATGCGACACTAGCTCAGTTGGTAGAGCGCAACCTTGCCAAGGTTGAGGTCACGAGTTCGAACCTCGTGTGTCGCTCC
>NZ_JAWOTI010000024.1:0-73810 GCF_033338775.1 Vibrio sp. Vb1018 | reverse complement strand
CAGCTCGGCAAGCCAAATAATCATTAATAATACTCCTTCAAAGCAGCAGCGACTTCAAACATACGTGCACCGTTCGCTCCTTTCACCAACATCGTATGGCTTTCAGGAACGGCTTGGTCTAGATGCTGCTTGATGTATTCAATCATCTCTTGGTGCGTCTCAAAATGAATGCCTTGGCAAAGATCACTGATCACCTTGGCGTCTGCACCATATGTGAGAACATGTTCAAATTTTTGTGGGGCAGCATGTTCCCCGACTTGACGATGAAGTGCAAGACTTTCCTCGCCCAATTCCGCCATATTACCTAAAATCAGCCAACGTTGACCTGGGAAAGCGGCCAATAAATCAACTGCCGCTTTCATGGCTGGCACGCTCGCGTTGTAGCTGTCGTCAATCAATTTTATCTTTTCGCTCAGCGCTTCAACCTCGACGCGACCTTTCACTTTGTTCAAATGTTTAAGGCCAGCACGAACCTCTTCTGATGTGGCGCCCATTTGTAACGCAATAATAGAAGCAGCGATCGCATTCGCAACGTTGTGTTGACCTATAATACCCAGAGACAGTTCAATTTCTTGTGAGCTTGCTGCGATATGTAAGTCAAAGCTTGCTTCACCTGCGGCGTTCAATACGATGTTAGAAGCGAAGAAGTCTGCATCAGTATTACTTTGTGAAAAAGTAATGACTTTCTTATCTGCTAACACTTCATCCCACTTGGCTTCACCATTGCTGTCTAGGTTAACAATCGCAATACCACCAGCTGAAAGGCCTTGGTAGATTTCACCTTTGGCTTGTTTCACGCCATCGATAGAACCAAAGCCTTCAAGGTGAGCGGCGGCTACATTGTTCACTAACGCGATATCTGGTTTTACTAACTGAGTCGTGTAAGCAATTTCACCTATATGATTAGCACCAAGCTCAATCACGGCATAATCATCATCCTGCTGTGAGCGCAATAATGTCAACGGAACACCAATATCATTATTGAAGTTACCCGCCGTGAATAACACTTTGCCTTTCAATTGCAGGATACTCGCAACCATTTCTTTTACGGTCGTTTTACCGCAACTTCCGGTGATGGCAACGGTAGGTGTTTTGCATGCTTGATGCACCCAAGAAGCAAACTCACCCAATGCAAGTTTGGTATCCGACACCACAATTTGCGGCACATTCACATCTAAGCGTTTTTCTACGAGTAAAGCACCGGCACCTGCATCTACCGCTTGTTGGCAAAAGTTGTGCGCATCAAAGCGCTCCCCAACTAACGCGACGAATAAAGCCCCACGCTCAATCGTTCGTGTATCAGTAGAAACCGCGTCGATAAGTAGCTCGTCGCCGAATCGCTCACCACGAGTGATGTCTGCAATTTGAGATAACGTTACTTTGATCATGAGGTCAATCCTAAAAGTTGCATTGCGGACTCGCGGTCGGAGTAATAAATCGTTTCGCCATTACGAATCTGATAATCTTCATGGCCCTTCCCTGCTAACAAGATAATGTCGTTTGGCGAAGCATTTTCAATGGCATAAGACAGCGCTTTGAAGCGGTCATGCTGAACAATCGCTTCAGCAGGTTTTGACAGCCCAGCTAACATATCTTTCACAATCTGAACCGGATCTTCGCTGCGTGGGTTATCGTCAGTCAACACCACTCTATCACCTAGTCGCTCTGCAATTTCCGCCATCATCGGGCGCTTACCTGCATCGCGATCACCACCGCAGCCAAAAATAGCCCACAGCTGGCCTTCACAATGAACTCGTAAAGCTTGCAGCGCTTTTTCTAAAGCATCAGGAGTATGGGCATAATCGACCACGACTTTGGCACGATCCTCAGTTTGGAATAACTCCATTCGGCCGAGTACAGGTTGCAGTTGACCTGCGGTTTCGAGTAACGCTTGTTTCTCTTTACCTAAGCTTAATAAGGTCGCAAAAGCGAGCATTAAGTTGGTTGCATTAAACTCACCAATCAATGGCGCGCGCAATTCACCTGAGCCAAACTTACCATGGAACTTAATAGTAATCCCTGACTCCGCGTAACTGACTTCCGTCGCCCAAATTGCGCTTTCAAATTCAGTGTTCGGTTTGAGCGAAACAGCGACCGCATTACTTAACTGCGACGCCCATTGATGACCGACTTCATCATCAACATTGATAATGGCACGTTCACATTGGTGTTGCGTGAACAACCCAAGCTTTGCATTGGCATACTCTTCCATCGTGCCATGGTAATCAAGATGGTCACGACTTAAGTTAGTAAACACGCCCGCCGCAAATGATAATGCTTTGACACGACCTTGCGTCAGGCCATGGGAAGATACTTCTAGCGCGGTGTATGTGGCTTGTTGATTTGCGAGAGAGGAAAGCGTTTTCTGAATTTCAACGGCATTCCCCGTTGTATTCGCAGCTTGTTGCAAGTTATTGAGGAAGCCATTTCCTGTTGTTCCCATTACCGCCGCTTTATGGTCAAGCAGTTCTAGCCATTGCGCTATTAACTGGGTAATGGTGGTTTTGCCGTTGGTGCCGGTGACACCAATCAAATCCATATCAGGGTAAGCATAAAGCTTTCCAGCAATTGCGGATAAACGTTGGTCCAACCTATCAATGTAAATGACGGGAACATCATCAATGATTTCCACCGTACCATGTGTTTTGACATCGCAGGCTTGCGCCAGGGCTGCATTTGCACCTTGCTCAATTGCAGAGGCAATGAATTTACGCCCATCCACAACATGGCCAATCACTGCTACAAACGTGGTTCCAGGTTGAACTCTTCGGCTGTCGAGCTCCAATTCAGAAACAAGAACGGACGATAAGCTAGGGCAATCCACCCAAGGGGAAAGCAGCACGTCCATACTGATGGCTTTAGTCATATTTGTTCTCCGAGCTTTGGCTCAGGTTTTCTTAATTTTGTTTGCTCAGTAAACCACAGGGCTTACTGTTGGAATTTGTTTTCGTCAGGTGCAACATTGAGTATTTGTAGCGCGCCTTTCATGATTTCAGAGAAGACAGGAGACGCTACCGAACCACCATAGTAGTCATCGCCTTGAGGCTCGTTTACGATCACTACTAAAGCAATTCGCGGATCGCTAACCGGAGCAAGCCCAGCCGTGTAGGTGATGTACTCGTCGCTGTACCCACCGGCAGAAGCTTTACGTGATGTACCCGTTTTCGCTCCTACTCGATAACCAGGAACTGCCGCTCTGCGAGCCGAGCCCCCTTTTTGAGTTACGGTTTCCAACATGTCTAATACTTGACGCGCATACTTCGCACTCACCACTTGGCGTGACATGTCATGATCATTGCTTTCGATAATATGAATAGGCTCGTATTTGCCAAGGTTTCCAAGCGTCGCATAAGCATGGGCTAGCTGGATTGGTGTAATTGATAGACCATAACCAAACGCAATCGTGGCGCGCTCAATTGGCGACCAACGAGTTCGTGTAGGAAAAATACCCGTCACTTCCCCAACTAGGTTTAGGCCAGAAAGCTCACCAAAACCCACTGAACTGTACAGCCCAAGAAGCGCCTCTACCGGCATTTGCATTGCTAGCTTCGTCACACCGATATTACTCGACTTTTTAAGGATCGTGGTCAAGCTCGCTTTACCTACGCGAGAGACATCTCTGACTCGACTACCACCTAAACGTAGGACACCATTACCGGTATCTACGATGGTATCTTTATCGGCTATCCCATTTTCTAAGGCGGCTAAAATAACGAAAGGCTTAATGGTCGAACCGGGCTCCATTGAGTCCGTGATCACTCGGTTACGCATTTGATAGCTTTGCCAATCGCTACGATTGTTAGGGTTGTAAGAAGGAGCATTAACCATGGCCAATACGGCGCCCGTTTTTACATCCAACATGACAACGGAACCTGAAGTGGCGCGGTGGTCCGCAACGGCTTGCTTAATCGCACGATACGCAATCGCCTGTAGGCGCTGATCGATGGTTAACTGAAGTGATTTACCTTCTTGCTTGTCTTGCCAAGCAATGTTTTCCACAACACGACCATAGCGATCTTTACGAATAGTTTTCTTACCCGCCGCGCCAGTGAGCCACTCATCGTAGCTACGCTCCACACCTTCTAGGCCATGCCCGTCAATGCCTGTTACACCGACTAAGTGAGCACTAACCTCACCTGCAGGATAATAACGACGAGATTCCGACTTAAGGCCAACACCTGGCAGCTTTAGCTCACGAATATAGTTCGCCATGGCCGGACTGACCTGGCGCTGCAAGTAGATAAAGCGACGTTTTTCATTGCGCTTAATTTTGTCTATTAACCCTTGTCGGTCAATACCAAGAACATCCGCTAATGCATGCCAACTTTTGGTCTGGCTTAGCGCGTTTTCTTTAAATATAGTGGCAGGATCTGCCCAAACCGCCTCAACCGGCACACTGACAGCAAGCGGCTCACCATTTCGATCCGAAATAATACCGCGAGCAGAAGGAATGGATTTAACACGAACCGAACGTAGGTCACCTTGTTTAATCAGGTTATCTGGCTCAATGATTTGGATGTAGGCTACGCGTGCCACCAAAAGGGCAAATGCACAAAAAACAAAAAACAGTAATAGATGGAAGCGCCAACGAATCAAGAAAGATTCCTCGACCGCCACTTTCACTGCTTTGTTATCGGTTTTCTTATCCCCCGTAGCCGCTTTCTCTTTTGCTACAGGTTTACGCTTATTGGCTTGTTTCGTGTTGGATTTTTTTCTAATCATTTGAGCGTGACAACCACTTCTTTATCGCCATCAGGTCGTTTCATTTCAAGTTCTTTTTTGGCAAGGTCTTGAACACGACTGTGTTCCGCGAGGGCAGTTTCTTCCAACATTAAGTTACGCCATTCGCTATCTAATCGTTCTCGTTCAACCAACGTATGGTCTTTCTCGGTGATCGCTTGACGCGCATGGTGGGTAGCAAATACCACTCCCATTGCCGATGCCACGATCAATAGCAACAACAGTAATGGCCAGCGACCAACAGTGAGGAGATCTGTTGCAATCAACTTAGCAAGATTAGGAGTGGATTTCGTCATAATAATTAAAGCTTTTCCGCAATTCTTAACACAGAGCTGCGCGAGCGAGGGTTCATTTCAATTTCTTGTTTGCTTGGCTTAATCGCTTTGCTCACCGCTTTCATATTCGCACTACCAAGAGCACGAATTTGCTCTTCCGTCATTGGAATACCGTGTGGCACTTCAGGCCCTTTGCTCTCTTTACGGATAAAACGTTTGACCATACGGTCTTCCAGAGAGTGGAAGCTAATCACAGATAAACGGCCTTCTGGAGCCAGAATGCTCGCCGCGCCTTTAAGTGCCGTATCAATTTCTTCTAACTCACTGTTGATGTAAATACGAAAAGCCTGGAAAGCACGAGTCGCAGGGTGTTTTTTCTCTTTAAAACTTTTCGGTGCGGCATCTGAAATCAATTTTGCCAGCTGACCAGTGCGAACCATTGGCTCATTTTCTTCGTCTTCACGGTAGGCAACAATCGCTTTTGCAATACGGCGCGCATGTTTATCTTCCCCAAACTCGCGAATGACCCAAGTGATATCATCGAGGTCTGCTTCCATCAACCATTGAGATACTGGAACACCTGATGTCGGGTCCATACGCATATCTAGCGGACCGTCTTTCATAAAGCTAAAGCCACGCTCTGCGTCGTCTAACTGAGGAGAAGAAACGCCTAAATCCAGCAGAACACCATCCACTTTTCCAACTAGCCCATACTCTTCAGCATACTCAGCAATACCAGAAAATGGACCATGAATAATGGTGAAGCGAGGGTCATTGATTTTGCCTGCCTCAGCGATCGCTTGAGGGTCACGGTCGATACTGTACAGTCGGCCATTTTCACCGAGTTTAGATAGAATTGTCCGGCTGTGACCGCCACGGCCAAATGTTCCATCAATATAGACGCCGTCTGGTTTGATAGCTAAGCCATCAATGGATTCATTTAATAACACGGAAATATGTTGGAAGGTTTCGGTCATAGCTTTCTCGTTGAATGATCTTGAAGCGATTCTTTAGTGTACTGATTTCCTACATCATCGCCACCACAAGTCTAAAGTTAGACGTGATTTACGCCAAGTTTATTGGTAATGACATAGTTTGCGTCAATTAAATGCAAAAAACCCATCACTACCGAAGTAGAGATGGGTCTCGAATAGGTGGAGCCGACACATAAGCCGGGTTCTGTTCCGCTTGCGCGGCGGTAGCCATTCGTCTAGGCCAGCAATCACTCACTGGCTCGAGCAACCTACCCGCCTCCTTACGCGAGCAACGCAATGTGGAGGCCTATTTGGTCTTGCTTCAGGTGGAGTTTACCCTGCTACGAACTATTGCTAGTCGTCCGGTGCGCTCTTACCGCACCCTTTCACCCTTACCTGTACCCTTACGGGCCATCGGCGGTCTTCTCTCTGCTGCACTTGTCGTAGGCTTGCGCCCCCCAGGCGTTACCTGGCACCTTGCTCTATGAAGCCCGGACTTTCCTCCCCTTTGTCAGTCTCCCGAAGGACGTCAACGTCAGTCTCCCAAAGGGACTTCGACGTCAGTCTCCCGAAGGACATCAACAAAGCAGCGACTACCCAGTCAGCTCCGAGGGCGGATTGTATAGAGTTCTCACTTCAGAGTCTAGTTAGATCACAGATATGATGAAATGAATGCACTAAGTGATGACTTTTTAGTCAGCGCGCCAAAAATAGATAATAAAAAGGCCGATTCCTAAACATCAGCCCTCATTGACCATTTATCTCGCTAGCGGCACTTAGTCTAAGTTTTCTAAGCCCCATTTATATAGCGCATTCTTCTTCAAGTTATGTATTTCTGCCACCAAAGCAGCTGCTTTTTTCAAAGGCAGCTCTTTGGTCAAAATCCCTAACGTGCGTAAAGCATCTTCAGGTAGTGAGTCGTCTGTTGTTTCACGATGGCCATGTACCAACAATACCATTTCACCACGCTGTTGGTTATCGTCACTTTTCACCCATTTAATCAGCTCACCTAACGGCATGCCTTGAATGGTTTCAAAGGTTTTTGTTAGCTCTCTTGCCAACACAACTTCTCTATCTGGGCCAAGAACGTCTAACATGTCTTGTAGAGAGTCTAAAATACGGTGCGGTGACTCGTAAAAAATACACGTACGCTCTACCGAAGCAATCTCTAGGAATTTATCCTTACGACCTTTGCTTTTCGGTGGTAAAAAACCTTCGAAGCTAAAGCGATCAGATGGCAAGCCAGAGGCACTTAACGCCGTAATGACCGCACAGGCACCTGGAAGAGGCACAACTCTAACGCCCGCTTGACGACATTTTGTCACCAAATGGTATCCTGGGTCGCTGATAAGTGGCGTACCAGCGTCAGAAACTAATGCGATAGACTGACCGGAAAGCAGCTTTTCTACCAAAACTTGTGCTTTTTGCTGCTCATTGTGGTCATGTAGAGCAAAAGTTTTGGTTTGAATATTGAAGTGAGACAGTAATTTGCCCGTATGTCGAGTATCCTCAGCGGCAATGATGTCCACAGTCGACAGAATTTCGATAGCACGTTGGGTGATATCCGCTAAATTTCCGATTGGAGTCGGTACGATATAGAGAGTTGGCCCCTCATTCGGCAACTTATTTTTATCTGTCATTTGTTTACCATCACTTCAACGATTAATATAGAGACAATTTTGTACAAAATTATAGAGAACTCACGGCAATGATTAACCATAAGAGACTCAGTGTACCACGCATACTTACTCCTGTTGCACTAGCAATTACGCTCGCCGCCTGTTCTTCAGGTCCAAGACAGCCTGATGGCGTTGATGTAACACTTGAGCCTACTCAGTCTGTTCAGAACTATATGATCCAAGCTGATAGCACGGAAGGCAGTTTACAAAATGACTGGTTGATCATGGCAACCAAAGCCGCGATTCAAGCAAACCAGTTTGATCAAGCAGAAATGTTGATCAAGCGCCTGGCTCGTCAACAGTTAACCGAAGTTCAGCAAGCAGAGTGGCAACTAGCGCGTGCGACCATACAGCAAAAACAGGGTAATTACTCTCAGTTGCTGCAATTGTTGAATTTTAAACCTTGGTGGAAGTTACCAAATGAGCAATGGAAAGACTATTACTTGATGCGTGCCGACGCTTATCAAGGTCTTAACCAAGCGTTTGAGGCAAACCGCCAACTGGTTGCATTTGGCCAATATGCATCGTCCGCGGAGCAGAGAGAGATTTCTAGCCGTATTTGGATGAACTTTGGCAGCTATTCCGAGTACGAACTGACCTCATTAGAAACAGAGCCAAATGAAGATGTTTTGGATGGTTGGCTACAACTCGCTATTTATGCGAAAACGTTGTCGGGCAACTTATCTCAACTAAAAAATACCCTAGAACGCTGGTTAAACGAGAACCCATCGCACCCAGCCGCTATCTACACACCAGAAGAGATTCAAAACATTCTCTCTCTAGACATCGTTAAACCAAACAACACCGCTTTGTTACTGCCGCTTACTGGTAAATTCTCGCCACAAGCGCAATTAATTCGTGATGGTTTTGTGTTTGCGATGATGAATGATCGTAACCGTGATCCAAGTGCTACCCTCACGGTAATAGACACTAATGCGTATAACGCCGACCAAATTAAACAACGTTTGATCAATGAAAACATCGACTTTGTTGTTGGTCCCCTAGAAAAAGAAAACGTTGAGCTATTGCACACAACCATGGATGGCTCAGAAAATGGTCCTACGATTCCAGCCCTTGCGCTAAATATTCCCGAAGATGTGCAACCAGATAGCAATATTTGCTACTTGGCATTATCACCAGAACAAGAAGCCGCACAAGCAGCGAAACACTTGTTCAGCGAAGGCTATAACTTCCCTCTGATTCTGGCACCAAAGGGCAGCTTTGGTGAACGTGTAACTGAAGCGTTCAACAAAGAGTGGCGCAAGTACAGCTCTAATAAAGTCGCAGCAAGTTATTTTGGTGACAAGCGCCAACTTCAAAAAGACATCAATGAAGTATTTGGTCTGCAAGAAAGCAAACAACGTATTGCTCAGATGCAATCACTAATGCGTATCAAGCTTGAAACACAGCCACGTAGCCGTCGTGATGTCGATGCGGTTTATATTGTTGCTAGAAGCACGGAACTGACTTTGATTAAGCCGTTTATTGAGGTAGCGATTAATCCAGACGCCAAAGCGCCACAAATTTTCTCTAGCTCGCGTAGCAACAGTGGCGGCGCGACTTACGAAGATCTAACAGGCATCATCTACAGCGATATTCCATTGCTGATTGACCCAGACCCTAGCGTGACCGCTGAAATGAACGAGTTGTGGTCAGAGCAATCTAACATGGAAAAACGTTTGAAAGCACTGGGTATGGATGCGTATAAATTGATTGGGGAGCTGCCACAAATGAAGGTCGTTCCGGGCTACTCAGTTGGCGGCCAAACCGGTATTTTAAGTATCGACAATAATTGTGTTGTACAGCGTGAGCTAAGCTGGGCTGAGCGTGGGGCTCTTTAGCAAGCGCCAAATCGGAAATCAATATGAAGCTCTGGCGAAGCAGTATTTACAACGCCAGGGCTTAAACTTTATTGAACAAAATTTTCTGACTAAGGTCGGTGAGATTGATTTAATCTTCCAACAAGGTGAAACTATTGTGTTTGTTGAAGTCAAATACCGTAAGAACAATCACTTTGGCTCGGCAGCAGAAATGGTGACGCACGCTAAAATGCGCAAGCTAGTCAAAACCGCACAAGTTTGGCTTAGCCAACAAAAGCGCTTAAAACACAATATCGATTATCGATTTGATGTCATCGCCATTCATGATAATGGTCGAGATATCAACTGGATAGAAAACGCAATCTCTGAAGGATAAGCGATGCTAGACAGCATTAAAGACAGCTTTACAGAAAGTATTCAAATTCAAATCGCAGCAGCAGAGGCGCTGCCTGATGCCATTACTCATGCAGCTCAAGCGATGGTGTCGAGCCTGCTTAATGGCAATAAAATTTTATGTTGTGGTAATGGCGGCAGTGCTTCAAACGCTCAACAATTTGTTTCTTGTCTTTTAAACCGTTTTGAAACTGAGCGCCCTAGCCTACCAGCAATGGCCTTAACCGCCGATAATACCACCCTAACCGCAGTGGCCAACGATTACCACTACCAGGAAATCTTCTCAAAACAGGTACGAGCGTTTGGTCAACCAGGCGACATTTTGCTTGCCATGTCGACTAGCGGTAACAGTAAAAATATTATCAAAGCGATGGAAGCAGCCGTAACTCGAGACATGACGATTATCGCGCTAACAGGAAAAGATGGCGGAGAGATGGCAGGACTGCTCGGTGAGAACGACGTCGAAATTCGTATTCCATCACACCGCACTGCACGTATTCACGAAGTACATATGGTAACACTCCATTGCCTTTGTGATCTTATTGACCAGGTGCTTTTCCCTGCTCACGAAGAGTAACCAAGACTGAGAGTCAGAATTATGATACGTAGCCTTGTTATCTTATTAACAGCATTGAGTTTAAGTGGTTGCGCAGGTTTGTTTATCGCAGGTGCAGCAACCACAGCGAATATTGTCACGGACACACGCACGACAAAACAAATTTGGCAGGACAATAACATTGAATTCGAAGTTGCGGCGATCGGCAATAAAGCACCGTTTAAAGGTGAAGTACGTGTCGTTGCCAGTTCATATAATGGGACTGTAGTCCTTATGGGACAAGCTCCGACACAAGACCTTATCCTTGCTTTAGAGCGAAGGGCTCGAGAAGTTAGTGGTGTAAAAGTCATACACAATCAAATCAAACAAAAAGAGCCACTCACTGTTACCCAGATTAGCAATGACAGCTGGATCACAACCAAAGTAAAGTCAGCTTTGCTTACTGATTCTGAGCTTAATGGTGTTAAGGTTAAAGTGATCACCGAAGATGGCGACGTTTTTCTGTTTGGTTATGTCACGCCAGAGCAAGGCGATCGAGCGACAGAAATCGCGCGTAATATCTCAGGCGTAAAACAAGTCATTAAAGGGTTCCAATACGGCGAAATGGAGCCTGTTGAAGTAGACTTACCGAGTGACGGTGTACAAACAATAGAAAGTGAGGCAAGCACAGAAAATGAAGAGAACGTCGAAGTCTTTACGATTAGTGAGTAATTTCCAAAGTCTGGCTTGAAATCATCTTCAACAAGTTAAAAAGAAAAAAGCAGCGTAACGCTGCTTTTTTATTATTTAATCACTCTTAAGCTTGGTTTGCCTTTTGGTCGAGGAGCATCGTCCTCTTCGGCATCTGAATCAGAAACTAACTCAGAAGGCTCATCGCTAACCGTTGTGAACGATGGGGATGATTCTTCCTCGGTCATCGCTTCTTCTTCGATGTGAGTGTACGCTTCTTCTGGTTCAAACATAGTACCAGCACCATTCTCACGTGCATAAATAGCTTGAACAGCATACACAGGCACGATCACTGAGTGCGGACGACCGCTAAAGCGAGCATGGAAGGTAATCGCATCATTACCTAACTCAAGATTACCCACTGCACGTGGCGCAATATTCAAAATAATTTGACCATCTTGAATAAATTCAACCGGGACACGCACCCCTGGCATTGTTGCATCCACAACCAAGTGAGGAGTCAAGTCATTGTCTACTAACCAGTCGTAAAATGCGCGAAGCATATACGGGCGGCGAGCAGTCATTTTTGCAATATCCATAACGTGTTTTAAATCGCTTAGCGAACTAGGCGCATTTCACGTTCAGCTTCAGTCAAAGAAGCAAGGAACGAATCACGTTCAAATACGCGGTTCATGTATACCTTGATTTCTTTTGAACCAGGGCCAACAAGATCGATACCAAGTTGAGGCAAACGCCACAATAGTGGAGCTAGGTAACAATCGATCAAGCTGAATTCTTCGCTCATGAAGTACTCATATTCAGCAAAAATTGGCGCTAACGTCAGAAGATCATTACGCAGCTTTGTGCGTGCTTTTTCTGATTCTTCCGCATTACCTTTCATCACTTTTTCAGCGAGTGAATACCAGTTGCGTTCGATACGGTACATCATCAAGCGGCTGTTGCCACGAGCAACAGGGTAAACCGGCATTAGAGGTGGATGAGGGAAACGCTCGTCCAAGTACTCCATGATGATTTTTGAATCGTAAAGAGCTAGCTCACGGTCAACAAGAGTTGGCACTGATTTATATGGGTTTAGCTCAACAAGCTCAGCAGGAAGGTTTGCTTCGTCAACAAGCTCAACTTCAACACTTACGCCTTTTTCAGCTAGTACAATGCGAACCTGATGGCTATACAAATCTGATGCACTTGAGAAAAGAGTCATCACAGAACGTTTATTGGCAGCTACAGCCATGGAGCCCTCCAGTACACTTACAAATAAAAACAATGGAGGCTAAGCCTCCATTGTACATCAATTAAAATTGGGAATTAGCACGGTATTTTAGCACAATTAATGCACATCGCGCCAATACTCTTTCTTGAGCATCACAACAACGATGGTTAGAAGCACTAAGAAGCCCATTACCCACCAGCCTAAAGCATGACGCTCAAGCTGCACTGGGTCACCTGAATAAACTAAGAAGTTAACGAGATCGCCAACCGCTTTGTCATATTCGCCTTCACTCAGCTCACCCGTGCCATCGGTTTCAGTACCAACAACAACTTGTACTTCTTCGCCATCTACGATTTTCGTATCGTAAATCGGCGTCGGGATGCCCTGTAGCTCTTCAAGTACATGCGGCATACCAACACTCGGGAATACGATGTTGTTCACGCCGAATGGACGAGATGGATCAACATAGAAAGAGCGTAAGTAAGTGTATAACCAATCAGCACCACGAACTCGGGCAACCAACGTAAGATCTGGTGGTGGAGCACCAAACCAGTTTGCCGCTTGTTTCGGTGGCATAGCGTTGACCATTAGATCACCGATTTTCGCTTCAGGATTGAAAATCAGGTTTTCTTTCATTAAGTCTGTTGGAATTTCCAAGTCTGTTGCTACACGCTCGTAACGCTGGTATTGCGTAGAGTGACAAGCAAAACAGTAGTTCATGAACAACTTCGCGCCGTTTTGTAGCGAAGCTTTATCCGTAAGGTCAACATTCGCTTTATCCAGCGGAACATTGGCCCCAGCTGCCATCGCTAGTGATGGCAACATAGCAAATAGAATTACAATCCACTTCTTCATTTGAATGTCACCCTCTCTGGTAATGGTTTGGTTGCTTCATTTTTGCTGTAGAAGAACAGCAACACAAAGAACATGAAGTAACACAAGCTAAAGATCTGAGATAGTAGTGTGTACGTTGGTGTTGCAGGTAACGCACCTAAAATACCCAGAGCGATAAAGGCGATAGTGAACTGTACAATATTCAATAGATGAAGTTTGCTACGGTAACGGTATGAACGAACTTTACAACGATCCAACCAAGGTAGAACAAACAGCACTGCAATTGACGCACCCATTAGGATAACACCTAATAGTTTGTCTGGAACCGCACGTAGGATTGCGTAAAACGGCGTGAAGTACCATACCGGAGCAATATGCTCTGGTGTCTTCAATGGGTTTGCAGCTTCAAAGTTAGGCGGCTCAAGGAAGTACCCACCCATTTCTGGGTTAAAGAACAGCACGTAACAGAAGAAGAACAAGAAACCAGCAACACCGACCAAGTCCTTAACCGTGCCGTACGGATGGAAAGGAATCGAATCAATGATGTCATATTTCTTCGTGTAGTAATCGTGGAACTTGAATTGCGTTTTGTAATCGTCGCCCATTGAGCCTTTTGGCAGCTTAGTTTCGATACCATCCGGGTTGTTTGAGCCTACTTCATGCAGCGCCAATACGTGCAGAACAACAAGAAGAAGCAAAACGATAGGCAGTGCAATAACGTGTAGTGCGAAGAAACGGTTTAGCGTTGCACCAGAGATGATGTAGTCACCACGAATCCAAAGCGTTAGGTCATCACCGATAACAGGAATAGCACCAAACAGGGAAATGATTACCTGCGCACCCCAGTATGACATCTGACCCCATGGAAGTAGGTAACCCATGAACGCTTCAGCCATGAGAACAAGGAAGATCAACATACCGAAGATCCACAATAGTTCACGAGGTTTTTGGTATGAACCGTAGATCAAACCACGGAACATGTGAAGATACACAACAACGAAAAACGCTGACGCGCCAGTGGAATGCATGTAACGCAGAAGCCAACCGTACTCTACATCACGCATAATGTATTCGATAGACGCAAATGCACCGTCACCTGAAGGAACATAGTTCATCGTTAGCCAAATACCCGTTAGGATTTGGTTAACAAGAACCAGCATCGCCAGAGAACCGAAAAGGTACCAAAAGTTGAAGTTCTTAGGCATTGGGTATTCAGACAAATGCTTTTTATAAGCATTCATTGCAGGAATACGCTTTTCAACCCAATCTAACATTGCTTGCATTATGCATCTCCCTCATCAACACCCACAATGAGCTTGGTATCGCTCAAATACATGTGCTTAGGAACGACAAGGTTCAACGGAGCAGGTACTCCTTGGAACACTCGACCAGCCATGTCGAACTTAGAACCATGACAAGGACAGAAGAAGCCAGATCTTACGCCCTGCACCTGCTCTGAGAAAGAGTCAGGTAGATAGGTTGGTGAACAACCTAAGTGGGTACAGAAACCAACTGCGACGAAAAACTCTTCCTTAATCGAACGAAACTCATTCTGAGCGTACTCAGGCTGCTGCTCCATTTCAGATTGTGGATCGCGAAGCTTATCACCGATCGATTTTAAGTTATCCAGAACGCTTTGAGTGCGGCGAACAATCCATACAGGTTTTCCCTGCCACTCAACACGAACCAGCTGACCTGGTTCAATTTTACTTATATCCACTTCCACCGGTGCGCCCGCCGCTTTGGCTTTAGCACTCGGATTCCATGATTTGATAAAAGGCACGGCGACGGCGACTGCCCCTAACCCACCAACAACTGCCGTTGTAGCGGTTAGAAAACGCCTGCGACCGTTATTTAAAGGCGCGTTGCTCATCCAAACATTCTCCCATTTGCTCCCTTTGGATCGTTATTATTCCGCTTATAAGAGCATGGCTAACAAATAATGAATTTAGTTCTATTTATTGGAGGGAAATGATAAAGAAAACCCTACTTTTTGACAAGATAAAGCTACCTTTTTGTAACATTTGTGAGGCAAATCGCTCGCGTCGTCACAAAAGCGGCAGAATTATAAAAAATTGATGTGATTTGTAACAAGAAAGCACCACATAGAAGCCCCGCTGAAAGCAGATAAAACCTTTTATCTTGGTAGTTTTCAGTTAATTACACAGAGAAATATTTCGTATTACGCGTTCAGCTTACTGTGTTTATATTTTCAATTTTGTAGCACGCAGAATGCTCAAAAAGGAGCGTAAGTCATTTTAAAACATGTTACAGGAAGAATAAGATACAAAGACATTCTTGCTGATGAATACATCTATGCTGCATCGCAAGAGAAAGCGTGGTGAGTCGCGATTAAATAAGGCACAGATATAAAACGGCACTGGCAACCTTTCGACGAAGAGGACGAATAAGAAGGCCTGCTCGGAGTGTGATGATAAGTGAAGGCTGTTCGTTGCTTTAAATACAAAAAAGCCCGGCATAGAGCCGAGCTTTTGGTACACAGTTTCCAGAGTAACTCTGAAAAGCATAATTCCCGATAAGAGGAAATTAACGCTTAGAGAACTGTGGACGACGACGTGCTTTACGTAGACCAACTTTCTTACGTTCAACGCAACGAGCGTCACGAGTAACGTAGCCAGCTGCGCGTAGAGCAGGACGTAGAGACTCATCGTATTCCATAAGCGCGCGAGTGATACCGTGACGGATAGCACCAGCTTGACCAGAAATACCGCCGCCTTTAACTGTTACGTAAAGGTCTAGCTTTTCAGTTAGTTCAACTAGCTCTAGAGGTTGTTGTACAACCATACGTGCTGTTGGACGACCGAAGTATTCGTCAAGGTTACGCTTGTTTACTACAATGTTACCGCTGCCTGGTTTAATGAAAACACGTGCAGCTGAGCTTTTGCGACGGCCAGTGCCGTAGTATTGATTCTCTGCCATTTTCGAAATCCCCAATTAGATGTCTAGTACTTGTGGTTGTTGAGCAACATGGTTGTGCTCAGCGCCCGCGTAAACTTTTAGCTTACGGTACATAGCACGGCCTAGAGGACCACGTGGAAGCATGCCTTTAACTGCAAGCTCAAGAGCCATCTCAGGTTTACGATCGATCAACTTTTCAAAAGTGATAGATTTTAGACCACCTGGGAATTCAGAGTGACGGTAGTACACTTTGTTCTTAGCTTTGTTACCAGTTACAGCAACTTTCTCAGCGTTGATAACGATGATGTAATCACCAGTGTCAACGTGAGGAGTGTATTCAGCTTTATGTTTGCCACGTAGGCGAGATGCAATTTCACTTGCTAGACGGCCAAGAGTTTTACCTTCAGCGTCTACAACGTACCAGTCGCGTTTTACAGTTTCTGGTTTAGCAACGAAAGTTTTCATGCTAACAATAACCCGTTAATTAAATTTTAAACTTTAAAGGAACACCCAATAGTGCTCCCACACTGTCTAAGAGCCCAGTCATCACCCCTTCGAGTCGTTGGTACTCTCGACCTTCAATTTCGAAATAACTTCGATAATCAGGTCTGCAGTAACGGTGGGTCGCAGGATTATAGAGAAGAGCGAAGAAAAAATCACCTTTTTTTGCGCCAAATCACTAATTTTTTCTTCACTTTTTTAAGAACCCATTGGATCTAGGCCAAATGTTCACGCGCGAGATACTCATGACTTTGCATCTCAGTAAGCCGAGACAAACAGCGCTTAAATTCGAACTCTAACTGCCCGTCAGTATATAAGTCGGCCATTGGCACTTCAGCAGAAATAATCAACTTAACATTGCGCTCGTAAAACTCATCGACCAGCGCGATAAAGCGTCTCGCCGCATCATCTATTTTTCGGTTCATTTGTTGAACATCTGCCAGTAATACCGTGTGGTAAATACGAGACAATTCAATGTAGTCATTTTGACTGCGAGCAGTTTGACACAACTGAGCAAACGACGCATGCAGCACCCCGTCGCTTGCTTCAATCACCGCTAGTTGACGGTGGTTAACTTCGATTTGATGAGCAACAAACTGACGCTCTCCAGTCAGCTGCTGATAATATTTGTTAAGGTTTATGCTAGCCTGCTCATCAAGCGGGTAATGGTATATTTCAGCCTGTTCTAACGTTCTTAAGCGATAATCAACGCCACTATCGACATTCAACACTTCACAACGTGCCAAAATCATATCGATCGCGGGCAAAAAGCGCGCTCTTTGCAAACCGTTACGATATAAGTTCTGCGGCTCAATGTTTGAAGTCGCGACTAGGATCATCTGCCGCTTGAACATTTCTTGAAGTAGCGTTGCAAGGATCATCGCATCAGTAATGTCGGAAACAAAAAATTCATCAAAGCAAACCACATCGGCTTCTTCTTTAAATTTATCCGCCACTTTTGATAGCGGATTTTCGACATCACCTAACAGCTTCAACTCATCATGTACTCGATACATAAATCGATGGAAGTGGACGCGCATTTTTCTTTGGGTCGGTAAAGCATCAAAAAATGCATCCATAAGGTAGGTTTTACCGCGACCTACCCCACCCCAAAAGTAAAGACCTTTTGGTGGTTCAGGCTTGTCGATTTTTTTCCCCATTAGCTTTTGCCATTTGGAAAGCTGAGGAACAGGCGCTGACTGAAATTCAACGATAGCATGGTAAAGCTTGTCTAATGCAACGACCGCTTGATACTGAGCTTCATCACGCTGAAACCCGTGTTCTGCTATGTCTTTTTGATATTGTTGTAGTGGTGTCATCGTATTAAGTCGTATAGAGGTATAGAGAAAAGGGTTACCTCGGGGTCAACTTTGAGAATAGAGAGAAGTAGTTATCAGTCCCCGAAGACATACTGCTATTTTTCTTTATCGGCTGTTCAAGCCATAGTAACATGGACGAGCACCGCGTGTAACTAAGTAGTAAAAGACTTGTTAAAACAACTATAAGGAGCAGTTATGCCTTGGATTTATGCCATTGTGGGTTTGCTGGTCGGTACAATCGTAGGCGTAGTCATTAGTAGACTAACCACCCCTGAATACAAGAAACAAAAGTCTGTGCAGAAAGAACTTGAAGCGGCCAAGTTTGAATTAGAGCAACAACGTCAAGAGCTCGTCGATCACTTTGCACAAACCGCAGAAATGTTGGACACCCTAGGTAAAGATTACACCAAGCTATACCAACATATGGCCAAGACCTCTTCTGAGCTTTTGCCAAACTTACCAGAACAAGACAACCCGTTTGATAAGAAAACGGCAATGTCGTCTGAAACCATTGCAGAAGATCAACCAGAGTTTAACGAACAACCAAAAGACTACGCTAATGGCGCCACCGGTCTTTTGAAGGATCAAGAGAAAGAAATCATTAATGCTCCCGAAGCGGTAACCGCAAAAGCATCATAATCCTCTCTTACTTCTATCTAGGGCCGATACATTTGTATCGGCCCTTTTTTGAACTTTTTCCCCTCACCTTCGCTCTAACTTGGGTGTGCACTGCCTCCCCTTTTGATTGTCCGAACTAGACCCTATATTAGTTATTAACAAAGTGAACTAACCGTTCGGATATTTCTTTTTGGCAGACATGTTTCAAGAGGAGTTATTGGATGAAAAAACCACTGCTTGCGCTCACCGTTCTATCTCTGAGTTTGGGTTCGATTATTGCCCCAGTTCAAGCCACTGCCGCATTACCTTTGAATGTGGATGGCCAACAGTTACCTAGCTTGGCACCAATGCTTGAGAAGGTGACCCCAGCTGTTGTGAGTATTGCTGTAGAAGGTAAACAAGTACAAACCAGCCGCATTCCCGAGCAATTTCAATTTTTCTTTGGCCCAGACTTTCCTATGGAACAAAGGCGAGAGCGCCCGTTCAGAGGTTTAGGGTCTGGTGTCATTATTGATGCGAAGAAAGGCCATATTGTCACTAACTACCACGTGATCAAGGGGGCAGATGAGATTCGAGTTCGCCTCTTTGACGGGCGCGAGTATGACGCTACGCTCGTTGGCGGTGATGAAATGGCCGATGTTGCGTTACTTAAATTAGAGAAAGCGAAAAACTTAACGCAGATTAAAGTCGCGGATTCCGACAAACTGCGTGTCGGTGACTTTACGGTTGCGATTGGTAACCCATTTGGACTCGGTCAAACTGTGACTTCGGGTATTGTTTCAGCCCTTGGTCGTAGTGGCTTAAACGTTGAAAACTTCGAAAACTTCATCCAAACCGATGCCGCAATTAACAGCGGTAACTCTGGTGGTGCATTGGTCAACCTTAATGGTGAGCTGATCGGTATTAATACTGCGATTTTAGGCCCTAACGGCGGTAATGTGGGTATTGGCTTTGCGATTCCATCAAACATGATGAAAAACCTCACTGATCAAATTCTAGAGTTTGGTGAAGTCAAACGCGGCATGTTGGGTGTGCAAGGTGGCGAAGTAACCTCTGAGCTAGCTGATGCATTGGGTTACGAGTCAAGTAAAGGGGCCTTTATTGGTCAAGTCGTACCGGACAGCGCAGCCGATAAAGCAGGGTTAAAAGCCGGTGACGTAATTGTATCGGTGAACGGCAAAGCGATTAATACTTTCTCAGAGCTCCGCGCAAAAGTGGCAACACTGGGCGCAGGTAAAGAAATCACATTAGGTGTGGTTCGAGATGGTAAGAATAAAACCTTTGATGTAACGCTTGGCGAATCTACGAATATGAAAGCTAAAGCGGAGACATTACATGAGGGACTCAAAGGTGCGGAGTTAAGCAATACAACACCAAGTGATGTAATCCAAGGTGTTAAAGTATCGAGCGTTGCAGATAACTCTCCAGCGGCTCAATATCAATTACAACAAGGTGACATTATTATCGGTGTGAACCGTCAACGAGTGAAAAACCTTGCCGAGCTTCGTACAATCGTAGAGAAACACAAAGGTGTACTGGCTCTTAATATTCAACGTGGTGAACGTACTATTTATCTTGTCATTCGTTAACCACTTTCAAAGTGATAGGAAATAAGGTTTTCGATGCATAGTACTGAGTGATAAGGCTCGATCACTTTTCCTTATCGCTCAATAACTAATGAAAAGGGCAGCGCGATGACGTGCTGCCCTTTTGTTATTTTTCAATGTAATGCTATTCTTCATCTTCGATGCCATTTTGGCGCTCACGCATGGAGAGGATATGCTCAGCTTTTTATTACGTTCTGTCTTTTTAGGCTTGGCTACTGCCGCAGTGGTATTACTGGCGGTTCCATCTTTGCGCAACAACGTAATTCCTGCCGCGCTTGATCCTCAACCTGTTAATATCGCATCAGTCGAATTGACGTTTAATCAAGCGGTCCGAAGAGCAGCGCCTGCAGTGGTAAACATCTACAGCCGTAAGTATGTTGAGAATGATCGCAGTAAACTCTCGACTCAAGGTCTGGGGTCAGGTGTCATTGTTAGTGAGAAAGGCTACATCATTACTAACTATCATGTGGTTGCTCAAGCTGATCAAATTGTTGTGGCATTACAAGACGGCAGAGCCGCAGCGGCTCAGCTCGTAGGGACAGATAAACGTACTGATATAGCCGTGCTGCGTGTCGAAGGTTCGAATTTGCCCGTAATCCCTCTGAACTCTAATTACAAACCACAAGTGGGCGATGTAGTACTAGCCATCGGTAACCCATACAACCTTGGACAAACCACAACGTTCGGCATTATTTCTGCCACAGGTCGTTCATCTATTAGCGACGGTCGTCAAGCATTCATTCAAACCGATGCCGCCATCAATGAAGGTAACTCTGGTGGAGCCCTAGTGAACACACAAGGCGAGCTCGTCGGCATTAACACCGCCTCTTTTCAGCAAGCGACAGACTTAGAAACTTACGGTATTTCTTTTGCGATCCCTGCGCCGCTAGCGAGTAAGATCATGCAGAAAATCATCGCTGATGGCCGCGTGATTCGTGGTTATATTGGAATCGACGGCCAAGACATTAATGCGGTCACTGCTCGCCTACTTGGAAATGAACACATAGGTGGTATTGTCGTACTTGGTATTGATCCAAATGGTCCAGCCAATGCGGCAGGCTTCCAAAAGCAGGACATCATTATCAGTATTGATGGCAATAAAGTGCAAGGGCGTCAGAGTGTTATGGATATCGTCACCGATTTACGTCCTGGCACCACCGTGGACGTCGGTATCATTCGCAAAGGAAAAGAGATGACCTTGAAAGTCACCATTGCCGAAGACAAGCAAGAAGCATAAAAAATCCCAGCCATTGGCTGGGATTTTTATTTGTGCGTTACTCGCTATCGCTCGGTGTTTCCGTCGTATCGGAATCATCTAGCTCAACTTCAATGCGAGTGACTCGCTGCAAACCTCTCGGTAGTAGCCCGCCTCGGCGACCACGTTCGCCACGGAAGTTATCAAGGTCAGACGGTTTAAGACCCAACTTTCGCTTACCCGCGTACAGCGTTAACGATGCACCTTTTGGTAAAGACATTAAGTGAGATAGTACTTCTTCTCGCTCTTTTGCTTTAGCAGCAGGAATGTTGATGATCTTATTCCCTTTACCTTTCGCCAGTTGTGGCAAGTCTTTGATTGGGAACAGCAGCATGCGACCTTGGTTAGTGATTGCTAAGATTTCATCAGAGTCTAAATCTTCAATCTCTTTTGGCGTCATGATCTCAGAGTTGGCAGGTAAAGTGACGAGCGCTTTACCACTGCGGTTTTTAGACAGCAAGTCCGCGCCTTTACATACAAAGCCGTAACCTGCATCTGAGCCCACCAGCCACAGCTGATCTTCTTCACTCATGATGACTTGGCGAATACTGCTACCAGCCGTAATATTCAAGCGACCGGTAATCGGCTCACCTTGACTACGAGCAGAAGGCAGTGAGTGCGATTCCAGAGAGTAACTTCGACCGTCACTACCTAGGAATACCGCAGGCTGATTACTCTTACCTCGAGCATGCGCTAAATACTTATCACCCGACTTATAGTTTAAGCCTTCGGCATCCACGTCATGGCCTTTCGCGTGACGAATCCAACCTTTCTCAGAAAGCACAACCGTGATTGGCTCACTTGGTACGAGGTCACGTTCAGTCAGCGCTTTTGCTTCTGCACGCTCAACCATTGGAGAGCGACGGTCATCACCGTATTTCTCTGCGTCTGCTTTGATTTCTTTTTTCAGTAGCGTGTTCAGACGACGCTCAGAACCGAGTAGCTGTTCTAGCTTCTCACGCTCTTTCTCTAGCTCGTCTTGCTCACCACGGATCTTCATCTCTTCTAGTTTTGCTAGATGACGAAGTTTGGTATCTAAAATTGCATCCGCTTGGATATCGGTAATACCAAAGCGTTCCATCAGCACCGCTTTTGGATCGTCTTCAGTACGGATGATCTCAATCACTTCATCTAGGTTGAGGTAAGCAACCAACAAACCTTCCAAGATGTGTAGACGAGCCATTACTTTGTCTAGGCGGTGTTGTAGACGACGACGCACAGTCGTACGACGAAACTCGATCCACTCAGACAGAATTTGCACCAGACCTTTAACTTGAGGACGGTTATCCAAACCAATCATGTTCAAGTTAACACGGTAACTGCGCTCAAGATCCGTTGATGCGAACAAGTGGTTCATCAACAAATCACAATCGACGCGGTTTGACTTAGGCACCACAACGATACGCGTTGGGTTCTCGTGATCCGATTCGTCACGAAGATCGTCAACCATTGGCAGCTTCTTCGCACGCATCTGGTTAGCGATTTGCTCAAGCAGTTTGGCACCCGATACTTGGTGTGGCAAAGAAGTGATAACAATGTCAGAACCTTCTTTGTGCCAAACCGCACGCATTTTGATGCTGCCACGACCGTTGCGGTAAATCTTCTCGATATCCGCTTGCGGCGAGATGATTTCTGCTTCTGTTGGGTAATCCGGACCTTTGACATACTGCATCACGTCCGGCAGTTCTGCTTTCGGGTTGTCGATCAAATGAATAGTCGCATCTGCGATTTCACGAACGTTGTGCGGTGGGATGTCTGTTGCCATACCAACGGCAATGCCGGTTACACCGTTAAGCAGGATGTGAGGCAGACGTGCTGGCAACATTTGTGGCTCTTTCATTGTGCCATCAAAGTTAGGTTGCCATTCAACCGTGCCCTGGCCAAGTTCGCCAAGCAATACTTCAGCAAACTTAGACAGTTTTGCTTCGGTATAACGCATTGCCGCAAATGATTTCGGATCATCTGGCGCACCCCAGTTACCTTGACCATCCACTAATGGATAGCGGTAAGAGAATGGCTGAGCCATCAATACCATCGCTTCGTAGCACGCTGAATCACCGTGCGGATGGTATTTACCTAGCACGTCACCAACGGTACGTGCAGATTTTTTGTATTTTGCTGATGCAGAGAGACCAAGCTCTGACATCGCATAAATGATGCGTCGTTGAACCGGCTTTAAGCCATCACCAATGTATGGCAAGGCGCGGTCCATGATTACGTACATCGAGTAGTTCAGATAAGCGTCTTCAGTGAACTTGCGCATTGGCAATTGTTCGACGCCATCGTAGGTAATTTCTGTAGACATCCGTTACACCTCTGCCAAGTCGCCGTTGTTTTGTAGCCAAGAACGACGGTCATCTGCACGCTTTTTACCTAGCAGCATGTCCATCATTTCCATGGTCGCCGTAGAGTCGTCAATGGTTAACTGCACTAAGCGACGCGTGTTCGGATCCATGGTGGTTTCACGCAACTGAAGTGGGTTCATCTCACCCAGACCTTTGAATCGTTGCACATTGATTTTGGCTTTCTTCTTCGACAAGCGCTCTAAAATGCCATCTTTTTCATCATCATCGAGGGCGTAGAACACTTCTTTCCCGCAGTCGATTCGATACAGAGGCGGCATCGCCACATAGATATGACCCGCTTCCACTAGTGCGCGGAAGTGACGAGTAAATAGAGCACAAAGCAGCGTTGCGATGTGAAGACCATCCGAGTCCGCATCGGCAAGGATACAGATCTTACCGTAACGAAGACTCTCGAGGTTGTCGCTATCTGGGTCAATACCCAAAGCAACGGAGATATCGTGTACTTCTTGAGACGCAAGAACTTGATCGGCAGAGACTTCCCACGTGTTCAAGATCTTACCACGTAGTGGCATCACGGCTTGGAATTCACGGTCACGTGCCTGTTTTGCCGAGCCACCCGCAGAGTCACCCTCCACAAAGAAGATTTCAGTGCGACTTAAGTCCTGTGCTGAACAGTCGGTCAACTTACCTGGCAGTGCTGGGCCGGACGCCACTTTCTTACGTACGACTTTTTTCGCTGCACGCATACGACGGTGTGCGTTAGCGATACAGACTTCTGCCAATTGCTCTGCAAGCTGAGGCTTTTCGTTCAACCAAAGACTGAACGCATCTTTTACAACGCCAGAGACAAATGCCGCGGTTTGACGAGAAGACAGACGTTCTTTGGTCTGGCCTGCAAATTGCGGGTCTTGAATCTTAACCGACAGCACGTAAGAACAGCGGTCGAAAACGTCATCACCCGTTAGCTTCACACCACGAGGTAATAGATTACGGAACTCACAGAATTCGCGCATCGCTTCCAACAAGCCTTGGCGTAAACCATTAACGTGCGTACCACCTTGAGCGGTTGGGATTAGGTTAACGTAGCTTTCGGTGATCATCTCACCGCCTTCTGGCTGCCAAATTACCGCCCAGTTTGCCGCTTCAGTATCCGCCAAGAACTCACCAGTAAATGGTTCTTCAGGAATAACTGGATAGCCTTTTACACCTTCCGCAAGATAGTCTTTCAAACCATCTTCGTAGTACCACTTATAGTCTTTGCCATTAACTTTGTCGGTTAATGTGATTTCTAAACCCGGACACAAAACCGCTTTTGCGCGCAGGTTGTTGACTAGGCGCGTCACAGAGAAGTTAGCCGAATCGAAGTACTTCGCATCAGGCCAGAAATGTACGCTGGTACCGCGATTGCGACGACCACATGTGCCAGTTACGGTCAGATCAGACACTTTCTCGCCGTGTTCAAATGCAATTTCATACACTTGACCATCACGACGAACTGTTACTTCAACGCGTTTTGACAACGCGTTTACTACAGATATACCTACCCCGTGCAAACCACCAGAGAATTGGTAGTTTTTGTTAGAGAACTTACCACCCGCATGTAGCTTACATAGAATTAGCTCTACGCCTGATACTTTCTCTTCTGGGTGGATATCAACAGGCATGCCTCGACCATCATCGATCACTTCGAGTGATTGGTCAGCATGTAGGATGACTTGTACTTTTGAGGCATGTCCGGCTAGCGCTTCATCGACACTGTTGTCGATAACTTCTTGGCCCAAATGGTTTGGGCGCGCTGTATCCGTATACATCCCTGGTCGGCGACGTACTGGCTCTAAGCCATTCAGTACTTCAATGGCACCAGCATTATATTGTTCAGTCATAATACGGAATTATTCTCAAAGTTTACTTGTTGCCTGAGTATCACCAATGGGCGTACCCATACTCAGGAAACGAAAAAGCCACCCTGTTCACATCACTAAGAGTTTGTAAACATGATGCATAACAAAGTAGCCAGGGTCCTCGACCCTTAAGATCTTTTGGCAAAACATAGTCGGAAAGCATACCGCCCATGTCAAGAAACGGTTGGATATATCAATAAAAACTATGAGCCTTTTCCAATCGCTTTCGAATTACAGTTCTAGAAATTCGATAATCTGTGCAGGATAACGCTCAAAGCCTACAAAACTGTGATCACCGCCTTGTTCTACTGTTTGCTTAGCGTCTGCAAACTTATCTACCGCTTGTCGATAGTCTAAAACCTCATCTTCTGTTTGTTGCAATAACCAAAAAGAATGTGGCGACGCGATGCTTTGTACATCAAGAGCTTTTAACTCGTCAATATGACAAGCTTCAAGTGTATAGGTTTCATGCGTATATGGGTTAGTTTGCTTACCCAAATAATCTACTAGCAACTCATAAGGCTTGACTGCGGGGTTGACCACTACCGCTTTAAACCCAAACTTGTCATTTAGCCACGTTGACATAAAACCGCCTAATGAACTGCCCACTAGACCAATTTTATAGTCGTCTTTATATTGCTCGATAATATACAACAACATTTTCGCCGCTTGCTGAGGATAACAAGGTAACTGGGGAACAATCACCTTAATATCAGGCCTATGTTGCTCGCAGTAGGCTCTCATCACATTCGCTTTCATGGAGAGTGGAGAGCTATTAAAGCCATGGATATAGAGAAGAAGTGAAGGTTTACTCATATATATCTCGCACAAAAAAGCGAGCCCGAACAGAGAGCTCGGGCGCGTTAGTAGCCGTTAGAAGAGAAGTCTGGTTGGAACTGGCCATCAGGAAGCCGACCTACTTGGGTCGTAATATCGCCACAAGCGTGTAGTTGCAGCTCCCGCCAACCAGGCGAAGTGGTATCAAGGGCAAAATCATCCGAGTTAGGCTTAAACTGAACACAAGTTGAGGGTGTTGCCATCACTCGAATACCCTTGTGAAGCACATTCATATCTTGATGAACATGGCCACAGAGAATGCCTTTCACGTTATCAAAACGCTCGACAACCTGCCAAAACGCTTCGGCATCTTTTAAAGTATGTTGATCAAGCCACGCGCTTCCCACCAGTAACGGGTGATGATGCAACAAAACAAGTGTGTGTCTTTCTGGGTGTTCGGCTAGCTTTTCTTCGAGTAGCGTTAATTGCTGATCACTCAAGCGCCCATGAGGAACGCCAACCACTTGCGAGTCTAAAAGAATTAACTGCCAATGCTCGCCAAGCAATACATGCTCTGCGGCTTTGATTTGTGGCGAAGGCAAAACACTGCCCATATTAGGCTTGTAATCATGATTACCAGGTAGCCAAAAACAGTCTTTCTCTAGCGGTTCAATGCCGTTGGCAAAGCGCTGATAAGATTCTGCACTATGGTCTTGGGAAATATCCCCCGTCGCCAAGATGTAATCAAACGCCACGTTGCGGCGTAAAACATCAGCAACAACAGCATTGAAGCTATCGACTGTTTTTACGCTTAGCAAACTTCCCTCATCGGCAGCAAACAGATGAGTATCCGTAATTTGTAAAAGTTTGATGCTGTCACTAGATGATTGCAAAATGAAAACCTGATTCGTCCACTATATCGTTATTTGTTATTTTCCTTTAGTGACGTGACGATCAATTGAAGGCAAGTGGTGTTCTACTGATACCACTTCGTAAACAAAACGTCAGCCATTCACCGAGGAATGTGTTTAATTGATGCTTTTCATCTTTCTGCATCAGTTGGTCATTGGGATAATCATACTTAGCTTTTATGCGAGAGAACTCTCCGCTTGAGCATACTTCGGCTACTCTCGCATCATGATAAAGCCTGACAGACATCGTCGGTAAAGGAAACACTGGCGTTTCATCACTCTGACATATCTCAACAACTGTGGTGTATTTTGTGATTTCATTCACGGTCAATTGGTAAACCATGTTCGCCGCTTGGTAGCAACGTACATCCCCAACTTCAGCAGAAGCAGGCAATAAGGCATTCAATTTAGCGTAGTTGGTCTCATAGGTTCTCATAAGACCAGCTAAATCAACATGATATTGTTGTTTTTCAGCCAATTGTGCCATTACTCACTCTCCACCGTTTGGGATTGTCCCCATTCTGACTTTAACTCTTGATGGTGTAATTGCAGCCATTGCAACGCAATAATCGACGCACCATTTTCAAATTTCCCGTCCTTCACCCATTGATACGCCGTTTCACGACTCATGACATGAACCCGGATATCTTCATTCTCATAGTCTAAACCATGAATGCCGTGCGCTTTAGACGCATCCACTTCACCAACAAAGACGTCTAGCTTTTCCGAGCAACCACCAGCCGAAGGATAATAGGACGTAACAGGTACAACGCGCCCCACCTGAATCCCCGCTTCTTCGACAGCCTCTCGACGAATTACGGCTTCAGCAGATTCATCGCGGTCAATCATACCGGCGACAATTTCTAGCTGCCAAGGGTGTTCATGTTCCAACGCGCCAATACGAATCTGTTCAATGATTACGACCTGGTCCGCCTTTGGATCATAAGGAAGCATCGCTGCTGCGTGACCACGCTCGAACATTTCTCGTTCGACAACTCCACTCCAACCACCAGCAAATAGCCTATGCTGAAAGCGGTATTTCACCATTTTGAAAAAACCTTCAAATAAGGTTTCTTTCGAGATGACTTTTACATCTCGCGAAGTAAAATCTTGTTGTTGTTTGTCACGCTGTTGCATTCAACACCTCTCTGAGTTAATCCTGTAGTTTACTCATTGTTATTCGCTTGCTCAAAGGACTTGGCTCAACTTTTTGTATAATAGTTACAAATTAATTTAAGTCTTTGCTAAAAATTTATTGCACAAGTGGATAATTACGTGTAAAAAAGTGCAAACTTTAGAGTAAATATCGTGCAAATTGAGTTAAACTACTGAGAATTAACCAATCTATGGACCGCGGGAATAGAAAATGAAAAAATTGCTTCCACTATTTATCAGTGCAGCGCTAGGTAGCATGAGTACGTCTGCGTTCGCAGACTCTTTGGCTGAAATCTACGACTTGGCAAAACAAAATGATCCACAATTGCTCAGTGTAGCAGCACAACGTGACCAAGCTTTCGAAGCAATCACCTCAAGCCGTAGTGCTCTATTACCACAGATCAACCTTACTGCGGGTTACAATTTAACTCGTGGTGATACTGAATACGATTCAAATCTAATTAGTGACGTATCAAACGATGGCAACGCGCTAACCGCTGGCGTTAGCTTTTCACAAGCACTTTACAACCGCGCATCTTGGATCTCTCTAGATACTGCTGAGAAAAGTGCTCGCCAAGCAGACGCAACTTACGCAGCGACGCAACAGGCACTGATTCTTCGCGTGTCACAAGCGTATTTTGAAGTTCTACGCGCACAAGATAATCTTGTTTTCGTACGTGCAGAAAAAGCCGCGGTTGGCCGTCAACTTGAGCAAACTAAACAGCGTTTTGAAGTAGGTTTGTCTGCAATCACTGACGTGCATGACGCACAAGCTCAGTACGACCAAGTGCTAGCGGACGAAGTGTTGGCAGAAAACGCGCTAACTAATAGCTACGAGTCACTGCGTGAAATTACAGGCCAAGAGCACAAAGATCTCAACATTTTGGACACTGGCCGCTTCACTGCTAGCCCATCGACCGTACCAGCTGAATCGCTCATTGATGAAGCAAAAACCAAAAACCTGACCTTGCTATCATCACGTATTCTTCAAGACATTGCGCGTGACAATATTTCACTAGCAAGCTCTGGCCACCTACCAACGCTCTCTCTAGACGGTGGTTACAACTACGGTGATACTTCTCATAGCTCTCGTGACAACACGACAGACAACTTCAATATTGGTGTGAACCTTGCTGTACCGCTATACACAGGTGGTAACGTAACCTCTCAAACCAAACAAGCTGAATACGCGTACGTGGCAGCAAGCGAAGATCTTGAAGCACAGTACCGTAGCGTAGTAAAAGATGTTCGCGCACAAAACAACAACATTAACGCCTCTATCGGCGCATTACGTGCGTATGAGCAAGCGGTTATTTCTGCACGCTCTGCACTAGAAGCAACAGAAGCTGGCTTTGATGTAGGTACTCGTACTATCGTTGATGTACTGGACGCGACTCGTCGTCTATACGATGCGAACAAAAACCTATCGAACGCTCGTTACGACTACATTTTAAGTGTTCTTCAGCTACGCCAAGCAGTTGGTACGCTAAGCGAACAAGACATCTTAGACGTTGATGCAGGTTTGAAAGCGGCAAAATAACCGCGAATTGAATACTTCAGGTCTTAATAAATAAAAAACGCCAGTTGAGTTATCAGCTGGCGTTTTTTATTACTTGTAGTTCAGAGCCTAAAAGTGCCTCTGAACTAAAAGTATCAAAAAGGCCTCACTTAGCGACCTTTATGAGCAAATAGCATTTCAATTCTAACAAACAGCAGGCTTAGCCCTTACCGCCTTTGATTGCATTAATGATTTCACTGGTCGAGCAGCCATCTTCAAAGTTCAATACACGAACTTCACCACCCGCCGCAATGACTTCTTTACCACCAGCAATCTCTTCTGGTTTGTAGTCACCGCCTTTTACTAGCAAGCTTGGTAGAACTTCTGAGATCAAACGCTGCGGCGTATCTTCACTAAATGGTACAACCCAATCCACAGCGCCCAAACCTGCCAACACCGCCATGCGGCGATCGGTTGGGTTTACCGGACGACCAGGGCCTTTAAGGCGTTTTACTGACTCATCGGTATTTACCGCAACGATTAGGCGATCGCCCAGTTCAGCAGCATGGTTTAAGTAAGACACATGCCCAGCGTGCAGAATATCAAAGCAGCCATTTGTCATAACGACTTTCTCGCCACGAGCACGTGCTTTTTTCACCGCTTCGATCAATGCTTTTTCTGAAATCACACCGTAATCCGTGTCTTGGCTGCCATGTACCGCTTCTGCTAATTCAATCTCAGAAAGCGTTGACGTGCCTAGTTTACCAACCACAACACCTGCCGCTGCGTTCGCTAAAGCGCACGCTTCTTCAAATGATTTGCCTGCGGCAACAGACGCTGCCAATACAGAGATAACCGTGTCGCCCGCACCTGTCACGTCGTACACTTCTTTCGCTTGAGTTGGAAGGTGGAACGGTTCCTGGCCACGACGAATCAAGGTCATTCCGTTTTCGCTGCGTGTCACCAAAAGCGCTTCAAATTCAAACTCTTCAACCAAAGCCAGTGCTTTCTCTACTAGCTCTTGGTCAGATTTCACTTTACCTACAACGTCTTCGAACTCTTTCATGTTTGGCGTAAGAAGTGTTGCGCCACGGTAGCGTTCAAAATCCGCACCTTTCGGGTCAATGAAAACCGGAATATTTGCTGCGCGCGCTTTTTGGATGTATGCCTGAACATGCTCTAACGAGCCTTTTGCGTAGTCAGACATAATCACGGCTTTAACGTTTGGTAGTGCGGCATCCATTCGAGATAACACTGGCGCAGAATCTGTGTTTTCAAACTTGTCTTCGAAGTCGAGACGAATAAGCTGTTGTCCACGGCTCATTACGCGAAGCTTCGTAATCGTTGGGTAATCAGGCAGTGCAACGAAATCGCACTTCACATTGAGTGAGCTCAGCGTCTCCGTCAGCACTTTTGCAGGCTCATCTTCCCCAGTTAGACCAACAATGTGAGCATGGCCACCTAGTGATGCGATGTTCATCGCAACGTTCGCAGCACCACCAGGACGCTCTTCATTGTTTTCTACTTTTACAACAGGAACCGGCGCTTCAGGAGAAATGCGTCCGGTTGGGCCATACCAGTAACGATCTAGCATGACATCACCGATGATGAGCACACCAGCGCTGTTGTAATCAGGTAGAATTGGTTTCATTGTTGGTCTCCAAAAATTAAATCGAAGTGAGTTTATCACAGCCCTTATCGAGGCTAAATATATGGTCTTAACTGAACCACTGATTCCAAGCCTGTTTTACCCACTCCCTTTCGGCAACAAACTTATCTTCCACCACATCAGCGTCTAAATTAAGTAGATTTCGGCGGTGTATTTCGTTTCGCATTGTCGTGTAAGCACGTATCAACTGCATTGCTTGGTCTTCGTCCATAACATCTTGCGCAATGAGCGTTTCAAAGATGCGCACATTATCACACCAACGCGTCAATTTCGGCTTATCGTGACTATAGTTGAGCACTAGGTACTGAGCGAGAAATTCGATATCGGTAATCCCACCTACATCTTGCTTGAGCATAAAGCGGCCTGGCTTTTTCCCCCCAAGATGACCGCGCATTTTTTCTCTCATTTCGACAACGTCTTTTTTCAGTTCAGCTTGATCGCGTGCTTTGCACAACACATCATGCCGCGTATTGTGAAATGCAATTGCCAGTGGTTCATCACCATAAATCATGCGCGCGCGGACAAGTGCTTGATGTTCCCATGTCCACGCGTCTTGATGTTGGTAGTCGTCGAACGCGTCTGTTGGGCTAACCAACAAACCCGATGCACCGGACGGACGCAATCGGGTATCGACCTCGTATAAAATACCGGAAGCGGTGCGAGTGGAGAAAATATGAATGATACGCTGTGCTAAACGAAGGTAGAACTGACGACCATCAATCTCTTTCTTGCCGTCAGTGTAGACATTGACGGGGCAGTCATGCATGAAGACAATATCCAAATCGGAGTTATAGCCGAGCTCCCACCCTCCGACTTTACCATAACCAATTACAGCAAAGCCTTTACCTTCACGATCTTTCACATGCGTTGGCTCGCCGTACTTTTCAGACACTTGCAACCAAGCCTGACTGATCACCGCATCAACGATAGCTTCCGCTAAATAAGTTAAATGGTCACTCACTTTCATCACTGGCAATGCGCCAGCAATATCTGCCGCTGCAATACGCAAAATACAAATTTGCTTAAACTGACGCAACGCTTCCATTTGCTGTTCCATATCATCTTCAGGAATACGCGCCAAATAATCACGCAGCTCTGTACGGTAACTGTCTAATGGAATGGGATTGTATAGCTGCGCAGGGTCGATCAACTCATCAAGCAAGATAGGATAACGAGACAGCTGCTCTGAAATCATTGGGCTTGCGGTACACAAACGTACGAGCTGCACCAGAGCCGCTGGATGCTCATCCAATAATTCCAAGTAAGTTGTGCGAGTGCAGATGTTGTGTAGCAAGTGAAGTACACGAGATAAACCAAACTGTGCATCAGGATGGGCAAAGACCGCATCAAACACTTTCGGCATCAAACGATTGAGCACTTCGCGTCCACGTGGGCCTAACGTTTTTTTGGCCAGATCGGTTTTAAAGTTGATGATGGTTTTCGCGCATGAAGCAAAGTCTTCAATCTGAATATCCTGCTGCAAGATATGCTCAAGAACGTCTTGTTTGTCGGCCATATCCCATAGCTCATGAAAATGACGAGCAACGGTAGTCCCCTCGTCTTCTTCATCATCACCAATTAGTGATTCAAAAACTTGGTGAACATTTGCCATATGCTGCTGGGTTTGCTCAATTAATTGCTCCCAACAGCTCATTTTCATCGCAGTGGCGAGCTTTAAGCGTTCGGTTTCGCAATCAGGCATTGTCTGGGTTTGCTTATCCGCCATTGCTTGCAACAAGTTTTCTAATTGACGCAAGTACTTGTATGCAGCTTCTAGATCGCTGACTTCTTTTGGAGTAAGCAATGCCAGTTCTTCAATGCCTTGCAGCGTTTCCAACAGCCCTCGATTACGCAAAGAAGGCTCTCGACCACCTCGAATCAATTGAAAAACTTGAGCGATAAATTCAATTTCTCGGATGCCACCCGCACCTAGCTTAATGTTGTTATTCAACCCTCGGCGGCGAACCTCGCTACTGATCATCGACTTCATTCGACGCAAAGATTGAATCGCACTGAAATCAATATAACGACGAAAAACAAAAGGGCGCAGCATTTGGCGTAGCTCTTGATACTGCGGGTACATCTCACATCCCATCACCCGAGCTTTGATCATCGCGTAACGTTCCCAATCTCGTCCCTGTTCTTGGTAATAATCTTCAAGTGCGGCATAGCTCATAACCAAGGGGCCACTTTCTCCAAATGGGCGAAGCCGCATGTCGACGCGGTAGCAAAAACCATCGAAGGTTTGTTGGTCGAGCGCTTTGATGATGCGTTGACCAAGACGAGTAAAGAACTGGGCATTGGCAATGCTTCGGCGTGCGCCTTGGGTTTCACCATTCTCTGGGTACGTGAAAATTAGATCAATATCGGAAGAAAAGTTTAGCTCGCCACCACCCAGTTTCCCCATGCCGATAATTAACATCGGCTGCACTTCACCGTCCTCACTTGTTGGCGTGCCCCACTCCTGACAACACACTTGATATTGCCATTGATAGGTTTCAAAAATCATCGCTTCTGCCAACTCAGATAAGTGGCTTAAAGACGTCTCTAGAGACCATGCATGCGTGAAATCCTTCCACGCAATGTACACCATTTCTCGGTTGCGAAACTGACGCAACACGCGATGACCAGACATCTCATCAGGACATTGTTCCAACAGTTCAGCAAGACGTGAGCGGTAAGACTCCTGACGACTTGGCTGCGCTAACATACTTGGCAACTCACGGCCTAGGACTTCATCGCGATGAATGGCTTCGGTTATAAATTGGCTTAAGCCCGCCACATAACGAAATTGCTGCGCAACCTCATCGGGCCAAAGGGGAAAATAACCTGCGTCTTGGGCGTTTTGTACGGCAGATTCAGCGATAGAAATCAGTGGCGAAGGCAGCTGCATTTTTCTTCCTTGTTTGAAAAGCACGGTAACTCATTCTTTATACCAGACTGAAAGCAAATAAAAACGCCCACAAAAGGTTTGTGGGCGTTTTATCAAAAGTTCGGGATCGAATATTAAACTTGGAAAGATTTGATCTTCTTGTCTAGCTCACCTGCATTATTTTGCATCATTTCAGAGGTTTCTAGCAGCTCGGTAACGACAACAACTGAGGCTTCCACCAACTCACGTACATTGGTGAGGTTTTGGCTCATCTCTTCTGCAACACTGCTTTGCTGACCAGACGCCGTCGCGATCTGGAAGTTCATGTCATTGATTTGCGTCACTTGCCCAACAATACCATCGAGCTCAGATCCAGCATTAGAAACCAGCTCGTTTCCATCTGCCGCTTCTACAACGCTTTTTTCCATGAGTTCTACCGCAGATTCAGCACTGGTTTGCAGCTGTGCGATCATCTCTTGAATTTCTACCGTCGCTTGTTGTGTACGTTGGGCAAGGTTACGAACTTCATCTGCAACCACAGCAAAACCCCGCCCAGCCTCGCCAGCTCGCGCCGCTTCAATCGCCGCATTCAGTGCAAGCAGGTTGGTTTGTTCAGAAATGCCTTGAATCGTCCCCACAACGCTACCAATAGCTTCAACACGTTCTTCAACTTGGTTAACCGCTTGTGCCGATAAAGCGATATCCGACGAAAGTTCACTCATTTTCGCCATTGTACTTTGCAAGAACTGCTGACCAGAAATTGCTTGCGCGGAAGCTTGCTCTGTTAGAGAAGATGCCGTCTGGGCATGTTCCGCAACCGTTTGGACCGTCGACGACATTTCACTCATCGCCGTAGCAAGTTGATCAATTTCGTTAAACTCTTCTTGCGCCGATTCCTTCGTTTCCGACATGCTCAGTGTCATGACTTCGGTGAGCGTTGATAATTCATCAGACGCATTAATTTGCATTTGAATCACATCGTGCAATTGTCGACGTGTCTTTTCTAATTCACGTGCCACGTCTCCGTATTCATCTTTACAATCCATACCAAATGGAACAGAGAGGTTCTTGCTCGCCATCAGTTTGATCGCGTCGCTCAAATACTGTGTTTGACGCAACATCACTCTAGCCGCCGCTAATAAGAGCACGACAAAAACCACTATCAATAAGGCGGTTTGCCAAGCAACTTGCGTTAAGTATGCTTCATAATGCTGTTGGGCAACTTGCGCGTTTTGTGTCGCCGCTAAAAGTGAGTCGTAAAAAGTGTTTGCGTCCCACAGTTGTTTTGCCACGATCAGGACAGTACTGAAGACCATCAACATGACCATTTTAGGCACCAGTCGAATGTCGGATATGACCCTTTCCCATGGCTTAAATGCCAGCTTTTCCATTGTCAGTTCTCCACCGAGTCTTATATAGTCTTTATCTATAATCTTTATATTACTTATAGTTATGTTCGCGCTTTGCGTGGTTACGCGATTTATTTTGAGCTTCGTATGAAAAACAATGATATCAAAGACAGCACACGACCGATGGGCCTGTTGTCACTAATATTGTCTTTTATGGCACTATTTGTGATCTCTGGCTTGTTGTTTTTCCCGATCGATCACGAAACCCGTCAAGTTCTTATCGGTCTGGATTTCATAATCTGTAGTATTTTTCTACTACAGCTCACCATTGATTTGATCCGGTCCACAGATCGCTGGTTATTCCTTAAACGTCATTGGATAGATTTCGTGGCGAGCATCCCATTGATAGAGCCCCTGCGCTTTGCTCGTATTTTTCATATTATGCGAGTGGTATTAGTACTGCGTTCGTCAAAGTTCATTTTGCATCAGCTCAAAGAAAACCGCCGCGAAACCACGGTCGCCTCTATACTGCTATTGATGGTTATCCTCATAACACTCGGTTCTAGTGCAATGCTGTTTATCGAAGCGAAAAACCCAGAAGCGAATATTCGTACTGGCGCCGATGCTTTGTGGTGGGTATTTGTAACAATCTCAACGGTTGGTTACGGCGATCATTATCCAGTGACCTCCATAGGAAAGTTTTTGGCTGTCATCATCATTGTTTGCGGGGTGGGTATCTTTGGTATGATCTCGGGTCTTATCACCTCTATCCTTACTGCCCCAACGAAACAACAGACGCACAGTTCAATCAATAAAGAACGTATGCTCGAGCAGCTCCTAACCCAACAAGCTCAAATACTAGAACGACTCGATTTCATGGAAAAAGAGCTACAACAACGTAAAACAGAGACAAAAAAATAGGACCATGCGGTCCTATTTTTTTGTTCTTATCACCAGAACGATCATTCACGCCAATAAGGCTGAACTTCCACACTGATCGCTCGGGTTTGATCCATTGCATGCAAAATTGAGCGCTCTTGACGGTGCAACCAGCGTTCTAACTGCTCTTTTTCTGCGTCTTCCAGCATATCAACCAACGGGAGCAAGTGGTTCAGCATTAGCAGATCATCGATACCATGCACTAGATCCGCCCATGGTAAACGGAAGCTGTTACGCTCATCCGAGTTATACAAACTCGCGAAACCAATACCAGTATAGAGGTTACGCAATAAGCGATAACGCTGATCAACGTACTCTTGCGCCGTCAAATCGCGCTCTGCTGGGAAAGCTTCCATTAGCTCAGCCCAAGTGCGATCGAGCTGAGTAACTGAAAACGGCATGATGTTACTTGCCATTTTTTCACGTGCTTTTTCATCAAGAAATGGCTGCCAACCGCGCGCTAAGATCCAGCGGCTTAGATCCAGCAGTAACCCTGTGTAACGCGCGGAATTGAGCAACCCTAGCACTTCTTCACGGCTTGGCAACTCTTGTAACTGCTGAGTCAACTCAGATACTAAGAACTTACGTGCATCCAACTTGCGCAGCACATTGCCTTTGTCATCTAAAAGCTCTTCAAGGTGTGCATGCTCATCCAACCAACTCAGTTCTTCTTCCAACCATTTAAGCTCTTGGCGCAGAATCGCGCTCGCGCGACGAGGGACAATCCCGCCAAAAATAGTCAATGTTTGACGAATGAAACGAATGGCATTACTGATTTCACGCAGTGCTTCCACGCTGTCACGCTCAGCATAAATTTGCTCGTGATAATGCCAATGAGACAAAGCGTGCTCTAAAGAGTTGATCAAGCAAAATTCAACGGTATCCGTCGGACTACTGTCCACAAGTGCCAATGATTTTACTTCATCACCCGCATAACCGCTTGCAAGTCGATAACCTTTCGCCGCTTTGCTCAAGTTACCCAAACGCATACCGCCTTGCTCGCAAAAGCTGCGTGCCAGCGTGAATAAAGCTTCGGTTTGGCCTGACTTAAGTTCCAGTTCAACTTCGCAAATCGGCTCTTGCTTCTCTTCTTCGTCTTCACCTTTGGCTACAACTAAGCCTTGGTCAAAGGCAACTTCAATCTGACTGCCATCGGGCATGCCAATCAGCCATTGTTCACGTGTGAAGTTGGTCGAGAATAATGGCATAAGCTCGGATTGCAGCGTTTCTGCATCTTTACCTGGAGGCCAAATATCTAGAGGATGAAGCGACAGATTAGGCTCGTCGCTAGTGTGCTCAGCATTGTATTCTGGTCTTTGATGTAAGCCTGCGACGACGCGTCCTGCTGTCTTTACGGTTTGGACGAATACATCATCAAAACGGCGAATTCTTAAACCAATGTCGTGCTTTCGAAGCCATTTATCGGCAGTATCAAAATAGGTGTTACCCAAGTCACGACAACTATGCTGAAGTACTTTTGTCTCAGAAATTTTTTCTTTTAAAGTTTCTGAAAATTCAGGAGAAACAAAAAACTTCAGTTCTATTTCGGTTTCCATAGCTATACCTTTCAAAGCAGATAGAAACAGGATATTGCGTAATTTCTCACACGGCAAGAGAGAAATATCGCCGGATTGATGATCTAAAACAGTTTTAATGAGCGATTTAATGCGTTACCATGCGCGCCTTTATAGCCATCGTTCAACATTTCGCCAAGCACTCAGAAATGGTGTATGTTTTTTTAAGGTTATAGTTATTAGGTTGAATGACCATGCCAGTAAATACAATTATGGGGTTATTTGCAAAGTCCCCAATTAAGCCTTTGCAACGCCACGTTGTGTGTGTCAACGAATGTTGTTCACACTTGGTGAAATTCTTTGAAGTATCTTCAAAGGGTGATTGGGAAAAAGCAGCAGAAATCCGTGCACAAATTTCTCACCTAGAGAAAGAAGCGGATGTGCTGAAACGTGAAATCCGTCTAAAACTGCCTCGCGGTTTGTTCATGCCAGTCGACCGTACTGACATGCTTGAGCTTTTGACTCAACAGGACAAACTTGCAAACCTGGCAAAAGACATTGCTGGCCGTGTATATGGTCGTCAACTTGTCATCCCTGAGGCTCTCCAACCAAACTTCCTCGCTTACGTTCAACGTTGTCTTGATGCTGCCGATCAGGCGCAAAAGGTAATCAATGAACTTGATGAATTGCTAGAAACCGGCTTCAAAGGCCGTGAAGTGACGCTCGTCGCTGAAATGATTCATCAATTAGACGTTATCGAAGATGATACCGATGCCATGCAGATTGAACTTCGCCAACAGTTGATGGTGATTGAAGCTGACATGAACCCTATCGATGTCATGTTCCTGTACAAGATTCTTGAATGGGTAGGTGGTATTGCCGACCAAGCGCAGCGCGTAGGTGCTCGTTTGGAAGTCATGCTATCTCGATCTTAAAACATAAAGTTAACGACATAACGAAGAGCATAATTAACACGTGTCATAGGGACGATGACTATTTTCATCGTCTTATGGTTTGGCGCGCGTAAAATTTTGTTCCGCTTGTTATAAAACAACTAGGTATTACGATGGATATCCTTGCGAACTACGGCACTGTCCTGATTATTGTTGCAGCGATTTTTGGTTTCATGATGGCGATTGGTATTGGCGCGAACGACGTTGCTAATGCGATGGGTACATCTGTAGGTTCAAAAGCGCTAACTGTAAAACAAGCTATCATCATTGCGATGATCTTCGAATTTGCAGGTGCTTACCTTGCAGGCGGTGAAGTAACCGACACTATCCGTAAAGGTGTAATCGAAACTTCTTTATTTGCTAGTCAACCAGATGTTCTTGTCTACGGCATGATGTCTGCGCTTTTAGCAGCAGGTACATGGCTGCTTCTTGCTTCTTACATGGGCTGGCCAGTATCAACGACTCACTCAATCATCGGTGCAATCATTGGTTTTGCATGCGTATCAGTAGGTACTGAAGCGGTTGACTGGGGCAGCGTTCAAGGCATTGTTGGTAGCTGGATTATTACGCCAGTGATTTCAGGTTTCTTTGCTTACGTTATCTTTGTCAGCGCACAGCGCCTGATTTTTGATACTGAGAACCCTCTGTTTAACGCGAAACGTTTTGTACCTGTTTACATGTTCATCACAACAATGGTGATTGCACTTGTAACCATCAAAAAAGGTCTAAAACACGTTGGTCTTCACCTGACCAATGGTGAAGCCTGGATGTGGGCAGCAGCAGTTTCAGCACTTGTGATGATTGGCGGCTACGTATACATCCAGAAAAAATTCGCTAATCGCGAAGAGGACCGCAGCTTTTCTGGCGTGGAAGGTATCTTCAGCGTTCTGATGGTTATCACCGCTTGTGCGATGGCATTTGCACACGGTTCAAACGACGTTGCAAACGCCATTGGTCCACTGTCTGCTGTCGTATCGACTGTTGAACACATGGGCGAAATCAGCACGAAAAGCGCCATCGCTTGGTGGATTCTACCTCTTGGTGGTATTGGTATCGTGGTCGGTCTTGCAACACTGGGTCACAAAGTAATGGCAACCGTTGGTACAGGCATCACTGAGCTAACGCCTAGCCGCGGTTTTGCAGCACAGCTAGCAACAGCATGTACGGTAGTTCTAGCGTCTGGTACAGGCCTGCCAATTTCAACCACTCAAACATTGGTTGGTGCGGTTCTCGGTGTTGGCTTTGCTCGTGGTATCGCAGCACTGAACCTAGGCGTAGTTCGTAACATCGTGGCATCATGGATCGTTACACTACCAGCGGGTGCGTTATTGGCCGTAGTATTCTTCTACGGACTTCAAGCGATGTTCGCTTAAGACACTCGTCAATAGAATGTAAGCGCTTTGTCATTATTGACTCAAACGCACAGAAAGGGAGGCTTTGCCTCCCTTCTTTGTTGCACCGAGGTTTGAAACTGCATACTATTCGTCTATTTCCGGCTCCAATCATTCGGTGCCAACGCTGTCTCCAAGAAAAATCGTTAAGGGATTTACTGTGAAAAAACTAATCATCACGGTTTTGTTTACTTTGCTAGCAGCGCCAGCGGCCCTAGCAGCAGACCGTTATATTTCTGATGACCTCTTCACTTTTATGCACTCAGGTCCAAATAACACCTACCGTATTATCGGTAGTGTTAACGCCGGTTCTAAAGTACAACTGATTAAAACCAACCGAGATACTGGCTATACGCAAGTTCGTGATGACCGTGGTCGCACTGGTTGGGTACAAAGCAAGTTTGTGACAAACCAAGAGAGCATGGCAATTCGCCTTCCTCGCATTGAGAAAGAGCTAGCCGAAGTAAAAGAGCAGCTTGCTAATGCTCGTCAAACTTCTGATGCAGAGAAAGCCGGTCTTGTTACCTCTCTCGAAACACGTAACCAACAAATTTCAGATCTAGAAAATAAATACTCTGAGATCAGTGATCAGCTTACTTCTGTTGAAACAGAAAACCGCGAGCTACGCGCAAAACTGGATACACAAAAAGATGACATGCTGCTTAAGTACTTCACTTATGGCGGCGGTGTCGCAGGTTTAGGTTTACTATTTGGTTTGATTCTTCCGCATGTCATGCCTCGTAGAAAGCGCTCTCCTGCGGGTTGGGCATAAACCCTTACGCTTTTATCTTTAAAAAGAACGCAAAAGCCAGTCGATATTGACTGGCTTTTTAGTTTGCTTCGTTTGATAGAAGTGAGTACTACTCCCCCATTGAACTAGAGGCTCGACGACGATCCGTTGCGCCATAAAGCTTGCCATCTTTTAGCTCAATTGCATTCAAACCGCTTACCACTGGAATAACGTGCACTGGGTAGCCAAGCTCCATAAACTCAGGCACCAACATTTCTGCGAACGTTTTCTTTTCCACCAGCAAACCAGTCGGGTCATAAGACTTGGTGCGGTCTATCTTAGTGCCATACTGGATGTTTGGTAAGTCAATAGCCTCTTGCGCTGATAAGTTCCAATCCAGCACCCCAACCACGGTTTTGAGTACATACCCCGGGATTTGTGAACTACCTGGTGACCCAACCACCAAACGCAAATTATCATCACTGTCCATCACCATTAATGGCGTAATAGCCGAACGTGGACGCTTGCCCGCTTCAATTGAGTTTTGCGTAGGTTTGCCGTTAACCGTTGGCAGAGGTGAGAAGTTAGCCATCTGCGCGTTCAAGATAACGCCATCGACCATGACACCCGAGCCCATACCCGTTCCTACCGTACTAGTCATCGCTATTGCATTTCCGTCTCTATCGACGATAGAAATATGCCCTGTATCTTTGCTCTCGAAGCCTTGATATTGCGCATACTGAGTTTGCGTCATCTGTCCTGCTTTTGGATCCTCTTTTGAAGTGCCATTGTCAGGGATTAAATCACGTCTCTGATCTAGATAGGCTTTAGACAACAACTGTTCAACTGGCGCTTCCACATAATCCGGATCTCCGGCATACGCAATACGATCGGCTTTTGCAATTCGCATCGCTTCAGTCATGAGACGCCAAGGTTCCACATCCGTTTTCGCCATATGGGCAATGTCATAGGGTGCAAGCAGTTCAAGACTCTGAGCGACCATCACACCGCCCGAAGCTGGGTAACCAAAAGAGACGATTTTATTCCCACGGTAGTCGCTCTCAATGATGTCACGCTGCTTCACTTGGTAATGTTTAAAATCTTCTAAAGACAACTTCTCGTGTTGGTCGTCAATACGACTATTAACCGTCTCTACGATGTGCTGACCAAGCTCACCACCATAAAGGTAACGATCGCCTTGTTGCGCGATCTTCCTCAGCGTCTCAGCCATCTTAGGGTTCTTCATCAAGGTTCCCGTCGGCTTAATATCGTCCCCTTGCCAATACAAGGCTTTCACTTCCGGATCTTGCTCAAGTCGGCTTTGCTCTCTTACTACGATGTCGTAGGTGTAGCTGTTCATCGCGTACCCATTGCTCGCCAATGTAATTGCCGGCTTAATCAGCTCTGCCCATGGCAACTTGCCGTATTGTTCATGAGTGGTGTAAAGCAACCGCAACGTGCCCGGAACCGCAACAGAACGAGGGCCTAATATTTCGTTGCGACTGAGTACTTCCCCATTCTCAACAAACATTTCAGGGTTCGCGCTAGAGGGCGCTTCATCTCGACCATCAAGGGCCAGAAATTTTTTCTCGTCATGTTGATAAAACAGCGCGAAAGTCCCGCCGCCAATTCCGGTCATATCTGGCTCAACGACAGACATCACCATCTGCATCGCGACCATAGCATCAACAGCGTTACCGCCTTCTTTCAATATTGAGTAACCGGTACTGCTCACGTAAGGATTCGTCGCACTGACCATGAAATCTTGCCCGCGACTATCTGGTGTAACTGGGAATGGGTCTGGCTTTGCTGCATAGCTTGTCGATGCAACAATGCTTAAAGAAAAAATCAGAATACGCATGTGTCTCTGTTTAGACTCCTATTATGTGATGGGGTCTAACGTGGACCAAGTCATTACTCCGAAGTTCGTGAAGATGGTGTCTTTTTACACAACGCTGACTGGAATCGCGCTATCAATAGATGAATGATATTGGTGCTATTTAAACGACTGAGAAAAGCTATATTTTGCTTGTTTGAGTATCTAAAAATCATCACCAGAATAGATGCAAAAGATGCTCTGAAAAATAAAAAGCCAGCGATATGATTTCGCTGGCTTGATGTGTTTCTACAAGAGTTACCCTTTCCACTCATACAACGCTGGTATACGAATTTGCTCACCTTGGAACTCAACAATCACAGCTTGCGGTTGTATTTCTCTTAGAGTGACCTGATCATCAACGACATCCCCTTGATGATACTCAACATTGTTAATTTTCACCCAACGGCGTTTTTCATCACTAGCGTACATATGGGTTTGCAAATTAAGCGCAGGTAGACGCCCTTGCCACTGGTGAGCGTTGCGCTCTAAATCGTTCACGCGTGCCGTTTGTGATGAAGAGTTGTCATCATCTCGGGATAAGGCATTTTCGACCTTCCTAGCTAAATCAGGAGATAATGAGGATAAATCCAGATCATCCAAAGACAACCCGAGGTCCTCTTCAGCAGCAGAAGTCGCTTGGGTTGATGCTGAGTTGCGTGTTTCATCTCTGCTTGGTGTATGGCTCGTGTATTCATCGGGGGTGGTAAATGTACCAAAATCACGCGATAGCTCTGCACTTGGCCACTCTCTTGGCAATTGGGCCAACTGGGTGTTCTCTGGATAGTCTAATACTTTGAAAGGTGATACCACTTCGACCTTTTCTATCGGGGACGTTGTATCTACTTCAGCACTCGGTGCAAAGAGATCTAAGTACCAAGCGACTCCGATAGCAGAAGCAGTGATTGGCAGCAAGAACAGACCTATATGTTTCACAGCTGACATTATGCGTCCTCCTTCTCGATTCTCGCCAGTTGAGGCGCATCTGGCTGAACATTTTGCTGAAGTCGGTCTAGCGTTCGCTTACCTGCAATACCATCGACACCAATTCCTTGCCAACGTTGAAATAACTCGACTCGCTCTTTCATCGCACCATCAAAAATAGACGTTTCAAGCAGTGGCTCACTCACCGCTTCTGCTAATAATCGGTCTAATACTTCAATCGCAGGGCCTTCCATGTCTAAACGTAATGTTTCATTCAGCGGAGCATGCCACAGTTCGATAATATTGCCCTGCCACAACGGCTTTAGCCACGAAACTGGCAGACGGAGACGCTGCTTACCATTGAGCACTTCAGCTTGATCATTACCGACGGCATATAGAATGACATACCCAACATCACCTTGATAATTCAACTCCAAGATCACAGGGCGATTTTGTTGCATCAACAGCGGCCAAGTCGCCATTTTACGCTCACAACGCATAGTCGACTGCGGTTCTGACAAACAAAGATTATCGCGAACCGATGCTTGATACCCCCACAAACGATACAAATCATTTACAGCGAGGTTCGACTGTTTTTGTGTTAACAATAAATCACGCTGCTCATCCGTTAACTGTTGGCTGACGACGGTTGGTGTTGGCTCTACTCTTGGCTCCGTCACTTGTGTCAACACTGACGTCGCTTGAGCTGGCATATAATTCACGACCGCCCACCCCGTACTTAATGCAGCAATAAGGCCTACCGTGACAGAGCCCCAAGCAGGCCAACGGAAAGTCCGGCGCTCTTTTTTATCTTGCTGATAAATATCTGCCTGAAACTGCATCACCTCTTCACAGGCCTGCTGAACGGTTTGCTTATCCACAACCACATTACCCTGGTGATAACTAATGTTGAGGGATTTGTCACAGATAAGGTTGATGAGCCGCGGTATACCGTGACTGTATTTGGCTATAAGTTTACAAGAAGCACGATTAAACAGTTGCTGGTTGCCACCTGCTGTATGTAGTCGAAATGCGATGTAATCTTCTGTCTCTTTTTCATCCAACGGCAACAGGTGATAACGCCCAGTAATACGCTGGGCAAGTTGGCGTAGTTGTGTTGTTTGTAATAACCGCTGCAATTCAGGCTGCCCGACCAACAACACTTTGAGCAGTTTTCTGGTATCGGTTTCCAAGTTGGTCAACAAGCGCAACTGCTCTAGAACGTCGGCAGCAAGGTGTTGAGCCTCATCAATGACCAGCAATGTCTGCCAGCCTGAACGATAATTACGCAGCAAATATTGATGGATAACCTGGTTTAGCTGTTTGAGGTTTGCGTCTGGCGGATAGGTGATTTTGAACTCATCACAAATGGCTTCGAGCAAATCTCTACTCGAAAACGTGGGATTGAGGATAAGACCCGCTTTGGTGTTATCACCCAAATTCGCCAGCATCGCTTTTGCGACAGTCGTTTTGCCTGTACCTACTTCGCCAGTAAGCATAGCAAAGCCACCGCCATCGCCTAGCCCAGCTTGGAGATGTGTGATTGCCTCTTTGTGACGTTGGCTCAAATACAAATAACGTGAGTTTGGAACAATCGAAAATGGTTGTTCGACAAACCCAAAAAAGTCCTTATACATTAGGCTCTCCAGCTAAAAAACCACCTGGGAATAGTCAGACATGGTATAAACGCTCTTCTTCTATTCTTAGGAGTAAAGAAAAGTACCATTGCTTGCTACAATGTCCAACGGCATATCCATAAATTAAGAGGTAATTCGTGCAAGTTTATTTAGTAGGTGGCGCAGTTCGAGATAAATTGCTCGGAATTGATAGTTATGACAACGACTGGGTGGTCGTAGGCGCGACGCCCGAGATGATGCTGTCCCAAGGATACACCGCCGTTGGTAAAGACTTTCCTGTATTTCTGCATCCCAAAAGTAAAGAAGAATATGCCCTTGCACGAACAGAGAGAAAGTCAGGTTCTGGTTACACTGGTTTTGAATGTTTCTTCGATCAAAACGTCACCTTAGAAGAAGATTTGATACGTCGTGATTTAACCATTAACGCGATGGCAATGGAGAGTGATGGCACGATCCATGACCCATATGGTGGCCAGCAAGATCTCAACGATAAACTGCTACGCCATGTATCAGACGCCTTTATTGAAGACCCTCTACGCGTTTTACGTGTCGCTCGCTTCGCAGCGAAGCTTGCTGATCTAAACTTTACGGTTGCCGACGAAACCATGCGGTTAATGCGTCACATGGCAGAGTCCGGAGAGCTGAGCACACTGACTCCCGAGCGTGTTTGGCAAGAATGGCATAAATCTCTCTCTACTCCTCGCCCTGATATTTTCTTATCGGTTCTACGAGACTGTGGTGCATTAACCGTGGTGTTACCTGAAATTGATGCACTATTTGGCGTACCTCAACCTGAGAAGTGGCATCCAGAAATCGATACTGGCATCCATACTTTGATGGTGGCAGAGCAAGCCGCAAAATTGAGTAAATCACTCCCCGTCAGGTTTGCCGCCCAAGTGCATGACTTGGGTAAGGGCGTGACGCCAGAGAGCGAATGGCCAAGCCACAAAATGCATTGCCATACAGGATTAAAACTGATCAAAAAGCTGTGCGAACGTGTCCGGGTACCAAATGAGTTTCGTGATTTAGCCTTGATGGTGTGCGAACAGCACTCCAATATTCATCGCGCGGCTGAACTTAAACCACAAACCATAATTAAAATACTCAATAAACTTGATGTGTGGCGTAAGTCCGAACGTCTGCAAGATATCTTGCTTTGCTGCCAAGCGGATCACGCTGGTCGTAAAGGACTGGAAACGCAACCATATCCACAGGCGGATATTTTTAGGCAAGCCTACCAAGCAGCAGCGGCAGTTGACGTTCAAGCCATTATCAAAGAGGGCTTTAAAGGCCCTGCGATTCGTGACGAGCAAGAAAAACGACGTATTGAAGCAGTGAAAGCAGCACTTAAGAAGTAACGAACAAACAAAAACGCCCGCGGATTTCGCGGGCGTTTTTCGTTAACATCAATTATGCACTTAATAGAAAAGCGAACAAACCGACGCCCAAAATGAGACGGTAAATCACAAACGGTGTCATGCCCATTCGTGAAATCATCTTCAAGAAGAAGTGGATACAGATGTACGCACTGATAAACGATGTGATAATGCCAGTCATTAAGAAACCAACATGGACAGGTTCACCACTGGTCACTAACTTCATGCCTAAGTAGCTACCAGCTAATGTAATGATTGGGATCGACATTAAAAACGAAAATCGGGCAGCCGCTTCTCGAGTAAAGCCAAGGTAAAGCGCTGCTGTGATGGTCGCCCCTGAACGTGAAGTTCCAGGAATCATCGCTAAGGCTTGAGCAATACCGATAAATACAGCTTTCTTCCAACCCGTTTGGTATTCATCGGCAACGAGTTTAGCGTTTTTGTCTACCCACCATAGCAACAGGCCAAATACGATCGTAGTAGTCGCGATGACGTAAGCGCTACGTAGATACACTTCAATGATGTCTTTCATCAATAAGCCGAACACACAAGCTGGAATCGTCGCAATCACGATCATCCAAGCCAATTTAGCTTCTTTACTGCGATCTCCTTTAAAGATCGAAGCAAATAACGCTTGAAACAAAGTGATTACTTCATGACGAAAATAGATCACGACAGCCATTAATGTACCGACGTGAACAGCAACATCAAAGGCTAGACCTTGGTCTTCCCATCCTAAAATAGCGGAAGGCAGGATCAAATGGGCAGAGCTTGAAATAGGCAAAAACTCTGTCAGCCCCTGAATCAGAGCCAAAATAAAGGCTTCAAAATAACTCATGTAAACAACTCAAATTAAAAATGAAAGGAAACGGGTTTGAGCGAATCGACTGGCTGCATAGCATGCCAAATGTCTGCGACTGTGCGTCCATCGCCTGGGATCACTAATTGCGGTTCGAGATCATACAGCGGCTTTGTGACAAAAGGATATTTGTAGATATCACTGCGAGGTAGCTCAGGTTTTTTCTTGGAGACGCGCTCACCGAACAACACTATATCGAGATCCAGTGTTCGATCCTGATACTTTTGCGCGTTTTCTTCGCGTCCCCACTTAAATTCAATCTCGCGTAGTTGATGGCTCAACTCTTCTAATGACAACTCGGTACGCATTGCAACGACAAAGTTGTAGAAATTCTTGCTGCTAAAACCAATAGGTTCGCATTCATATATCGGTGATACGAGGAGATTTTCTCCAAGCCGTTGCAGCTCCTGATACGCAGCAAGCACATGTTGCTCTCTTTCTACGTTCGTCCCAACACCGATATAGGTGGTGATCATGCTCGGCCTCGCTCAATCACCACACCAACAGCACGTGCTTGCGGCACGGCGCCAGGCTTCGCTAGGCGGATTTTCACCCAAGGCACTGAGAAACGCAGCATGATAAGCTCTGCTACTTCTTCAGCCACGCGCTCGACCAGTAAGAAACGACCATTTTCAATGTGGTTAAGTACCGCCTCACTCACCTGCGAATAATCCAGTGCATCTTGCACATCATCACTTTTGCCCGCAGGTTTATTATCGTGTGCCATTTCAATATCTAGAACCAACTTTTGTTTGATTTGTTGCTCCCAGTCGTACACGCCAATTGTGGTGATTACTTCTAACTGTTCAATAAAAACTTTATCCAGAGCCATCTTATGTCCTTCTATTACAGAGGTCGGATACCCGTGAGGGGTAATTTGATCGTAGTATTCTATACCTAAGTAACATTTACTTTGGTCATCACAATGTTACTTAGGTATAAACTGCGAAAGCATCTTTATATACAAGAAATCACATAATGCAAGCTCTATCACAGTGAGGATTTCTGCATTATGTAAATTCGGGGTATGATAGCAACTACGCGGGAACCGAGCATTAAATTCCAATCCATCAAGGACTTCTATGGACGCACTGGCACTGATAATGACAATGGCCGCCTATTTATTAGGTTCGGTTTCCAGTGCGGTTTTGATCTGTCGACTCTTAAAACTGCCAGACCCACGCAGTGTGGGATCTAACAATCCTGGAGCAACGAACGTATTGCGTATTGGCGGACGAGGAGCCGCTGTTTCAGTCTTGTTGTGCGATATGCTCAAAGGCACTATCCCCGTGTGGGGCGGATACTTTCTTGGTATCGACCCTATCATTCTTGGCGTCATCGCCATTGCTGCCTGTCTTGGCCACATGTACCCCATCTTTTTCCACTTTAAAGGCGGAAAAGGTGTCGCAACCGCGCTTGGCGCTATCGCTCCGATTGGTTTGGACTTAACAGGATTGGTGATGTTAACTTGGCTGTCAGTAGCCGCGCTATTCCGCTATTCATCCTTAGCGGCTCTCGTCACGGTTTTGGTCACTCCGTTTTATACTTGGATGTTTAAACCGCAATACACGTTACCTGTTGCTATGCTGTGTTGCTTAATCGTATTTAAGCATCATCAAAATATTCGTCGGCTTTTGTCTGGCGACGAGCCAAAAATCGGCGAGAAGAAACTGACACAAAAAAACTCGGCTTAATGCCGAGTTTTTCGTTTAAAGAGGGATGCATTGGTTACGCATGAACTCGATTCAGGAAGTTCAACAACATTTGGTTGACGAACTCCGGCTGTTCTAAACAACTGATGTGTCCCGCTTGCGGAATTTCTACCAACTCACTGCCCGTGATACAGTCTTTCATTAAATACGATTCGAAAACCGGGCGAGGCTTATCTTCACAGCCCACCGCAATTAACGTCGGCAGAGCGAATTTTTCCGAATCTTCAATCACATCACGGCGACCAAACACCATGCGCCCCATGCGAGCTACTTCCACCGCACGCTCACCGTTCAGCTCTTCTAAACTGCGTTTGAATGAAGCGACAAGTTTAGGGTTATCCTGATTGACGTTGTTGGCAAAGAACAGCGGCACAACGGCTTCAATAATTGGCGCAGGCACTGCTTGGACTTGGCTGATGGTATCAAGCATTGCAAAATACTTTTTATACGTAACTTCTGGCTCCCAGCCAATGAAGGTATCCATCAATACCAGTGACTTAACACGTTGCGGCGCTTGAGCCGTTAGCTCAGCTCCCCACATGCCGCCAACAGATAAGCCCACTATCGAGAATTCTTCGATATCTAAATGATCCATCAATGCCAACATATGTTGTGCATAGTCGGCCAATGACTGTGTCGATGCAGGTGCAGCGTCCGATTCACCATGTGCCCAAAGATCTGGCACAATACAACGGAATGACTGGCTTAAAACCTCAACTTGCGGCGCCCACATTTGGCTATCCCAAAGGTAACTATGACCAAATAGAAGCACAGGGCCCTCACCTTTATCTAGATAAGCAAGTTGCTGACCTTCAATTTCAAACTTATTCATTGTTATATCCATTTCTTATTCTTCCACGTCATCCTAGCACTGAAACAATAGCGAACTGCTCGCATCAGTCAGAATGTAAAACGAGGCGGTTCATTGAATAATTAAAAATAAAGGCCTCTGAGGAGCAGAGACCTTTATTACACAGAACCGGTTTCAAACCTACCGCATAAATTTGACTAAGCGACAGGTGTTAGTTGATCAATTGGCCAACGTGGACGAGCCTCTACTGACATATCAGCCACTTCGCCATTCTTCAAGCGCTGCATGCCTGCGTAAGCGATCATCGCACCGTTATCTGTACAGAACTCAGTACGTGGGTAGTAAACTTCGCCGCCAACTTTCTTCGCTAACTTCTCTAACTCAGCTCGCAAACGACGGTTAGCACTCACACCACCAGCAATAACAATGCGTTTCATGCCTGTTTGCTCAAGCGCGCGCTTACATTTAATAGCCAACGTAGCACACACAGCCTCTTCAAATGCCAATGCGATGTCCGCGCGAGTTTGCTCGTCATCACCGTTTGCAGCAATCGTGTTAGCCGTAAAGGTTTTTAGACCAGAGAAACTCATGTCCAAACCTGGCACATTCGTCATTGGGCGCGGGAACTTAAAGCGGCCCGGTGTACCTTTTTCCGCCAGTTTAGATAATAGTGGACCGCCTGGGTAATCCAAACCCATTAGCTTCGCTGTTTTATCAAACGCTTCGCCCGCCGCATCATCAATCGACTCACCTAGAATTTTGTACTCACCGATGCCTCTCACCTCCACCATCATAGAGTGACCGCCCGATACTAATACCGCCACAAACGGGAACGGTGGAGGGTTATCTTCCAACATTGGGGCCAATAGGTGACCTTCCATATGATGAACAGGTACCGCTGGCACTCCCCAAGCATAAGCAATACTGCGACCGATAGTCGCACCCACTAATAGCGCCCCAACAAGACCAGGCCCCGCGGTATACGCGACACCATCGATGTCTTTTGAAGTTAAGTTCGCTTCTCTTAGTGCCTCTTTAATAAGAGGAATGGTTTTCTTTACGTGGTCACGTGAAGCCAACTCAGGCACCACACCGCCGTAATCTGCGTGCAGTTTTACTTGGCTGTATAGCTTGTGTGACAAGAGACCGTTTTCATCGTCATAAATTGCGATGCCAGTCTCGTCACAAGAGGTTTCAATACCAATAATGCGCATGGTTTTCTCAGTATGCTTTCTGTATAGAGGAAATTTGGGCGTCATATTACCTCGCCTTGGTGCTGCAAACAAATTTTGTACAGACAATAATCGACAAAAGGCTTTACAAAGTAGTTGTGATCGGATTAAAATTCCGCACCATTTTTGATCAAGCTGGTAAGAGACCTAACAATTGTGATTTGGTCTGTTGAATACCAGCGTTAACGAATAACCCCTGAGGTGAAAGGCATATGCCAGTAGTTAAAGTACGTGAAAACGAACCGTTCGACGTTGCTCTACGTCGTTTTAAGCGCTCTTGCGAAAAAGCAGGTATCCTTTCTGAAGTGCGTCGTCGTGAGCACTACGAAAAACCAACTACAGTTCGCAAACGCGCTAAAGCAGCAGCTCAAAAGCGTCACGCTAAGAAGCTAGCTCGCGAAAACGCTCGTCGCGTTCGCCTGTACTAATAACTGAGCTCCAAAAGGAATTTAGTTATGGCTCTGATTGATCAACTCAAAGAAGAGCAAAAATTAGCGATGAAAGCCAAGGACAAATTGCGCCTTGGTACTATTCGTTTAGCCCTATCAGCAATCAAGCAACGTGAAGTTGACGAACAGATTACTCTGAACGATGACGACATTCTTGCAGTATTGACCAAGATGGTTAAACAACGTCGCGACTCTGTAGCGCAGTTTGAAGCAGCGGGTCGTCAAGATCTTGCTGATGCGGAACAAGCAGAAATTACCGTTCTTGAGGACTTTATGCCTCAACCACTGACAGACGAAGAAGTAGCGGCTCTCATCGAGAACGCGATTGCTGAATCTGGCGCAGCTGGCATGCAAGACATGGGCAAAGTAATGGGCGTTCTGAAACCGCAAATTCAAGGGCGTGCAGATATGGGTAAAGTAAGCGGTTTAGTTCGCGCTAAATTGGCTTAAGGTACCCCACCCAATTGCAGCAAGCCGTGCTATCCTTTGGAGCGCACGGCTTGTTTGTATCTGGATGGATGGAATGAAATCAATGGGCAATACGCTCATTCTTTTAAGGCATTCACTCCACTCATCATCTTCTTTTTTTGTTAGGTTTTATGGCTGGACACATCCCTCGCAGTTTTATCGATGACCTTCTAGCTCGACTTGATATTGTCGATATCATCGACGCACGTGTGAAACTTAAGAAAAAAGGCAAAAACTACGGCGCATGCTGCCCGTTCCACAACGAAAAGACACCCTCATTCAGTGTCAGTCAAGAAAAGCAGTTCTACCATTGTTTTGGTTGTGGCGCGCATGGAAATGCCATCGATTTTTTGATGGAATTCGACCGACTAGAATTCGTCGAAGCCATTGAAGAACTCGCTTCATACTTGGGTTTAGATGTTCCTCGCGAACAACGTAGCGGCGGTAATGGTTCGTTTCAGTCAGGCCCACAAGCAAGCAGCAGTGAAAAACGTAACCTATACGACTTAATGGGCAGCATTGCTCAATTTTATCGTAACCAACTCAAACAGCCAGCAAGTAAGGTGGCGATTGAGTATCTAAAAGATCGCGGCCTGTCTGGTGAAATCGTCCAGAAGTTTGGCATCGGCTATGTGGCTGATGAATGGGATTTAGTTCGTAAGAACTTTGGCCAGAATAAAGAAAACCAAGACATGCTCGTCACTGGCGGCATGTTGATTGAAAACGATAAAGGCAACCGCTACGACCGATTCCGTGGTCGAGTGATGTTTCCTATTCGAGACAGACGCGGTCGAGTAATAGGCTTTGGTGGTCGAGTATTAGGTGATGGGACACCAAAATATCTCAACTCACCCGAAACCCCGATATTTCATAAAGGTAAAGAGTTGTATGGCCTTTATGAAGTACTACAAGCGTACCGTGAGCCACCACAAATTTTAGTGGTTGAAGGCTATATGGATGTTGTCGCGCTTGCTCAATATGGCGTAGATTATTCCGTTGCCTCATTGGGAACCTCGACAACGGGCGATCACTTGCAAGTGTTATTCAGGCAAACAAGCACCGTCGTGTGTTGTTATGACGGTGACCGCGCAGGCCGTGAAGCCGCGTGGCGTGCCATGGAAAATGCATTGCCTTACCTAACGGATGGTCGCCAGTTAAAATTCATGTTTTTGCCGGATGGAGAAGATCCCGACTCTTATATCCGACAAAACGGAAAACAAGCATTTGAGCAGCAAGTGTCTAATGCGATGCCCTTGTCTGAATTCATGTTCAGCTCATTGACTCAGCAGGTCGATATGAGCACGAAAGAAGGCATGGCAAAACTGAGTACTCTTGCGGTTCCTCTCATTGATAAAGTCCCTGGCGGCACTTTAAGACTATACTTGAGAGAATTGCTTGGCCGCCGTTTGGGTTTGGTTGATGAACGCCAACTACAGCAGCTAATTTCAAAACAAGGTAAAGAGGATAAAAGGCCTCAACCTCATAAAGAAATCAAGCGAACGCCGATGCGAGAAGTGATCGCGTTACTGATTCAAAACCCACAATACGTAAGTATGGTGCCAGATCTAACTAGCGTTAGAGATTTGCCCATTCCTGGTCTAAGTTTATTTGTTGATGTACTTGATAAATGCCAAGCGCATCCCCATATCAACACAGGCCAATTATTAGAGCATTGGCGAAACAGCCAAAATGAGACCCTTCTGTCTCGTCTCGCGAGTTGGGACATTCCACTCGATGAGGACAACCAAGAAGAAATCTTTTTAGACTCACTGGATAAAATTATTGCCCAGTGCGTAGAAAAACAAATTGAAAACCTGCAGGCCAAAGCAAGAAGTGTCGGTTTATCAGCCGAAGAGAAAAGGGAGCTGCTAGCACTTATGCTAGATTTAAAAGCGTAACCCTGTTTAATTAGTCAGCAACGATTTAATTTGTTATAGTAAGTGGTTTGCATTTCGCATACTGATTCCTTCACCAGATTACGAAGTTGGATACCGTCTATGGATCACAATCCGCAGTCACAGCTAAAGTCACTTGTTATTAAAGGCAAGGAACAAGGCTATCTGACCTACGCCGAAGTAAATGACCACCTACCTGCTGAAATCGTAGATTCAGAACAGGTAGAAGACATCATTCAGATGATCAACGACATGGGCATTAAGGTAGTAGAAACTGCTCCTGATGCTGATGATTTAGCACTGAACGATGACACAAATATTACCGATGAAGATGCAGCCGAAGCTGCAGCCGCTGCACTTTCTAGCGTAGAGAGTGAGATTGGTCGTACAACAGACCCAGTACGTATGTACATGCGTGAGATGGGTACTGTCGAACTTCTAACTCGCGAAGGCGAAATCGACATCGCAAAACGTATTGAAGAAGGTATTAACCAAGTTCAATCGTCTGTTGCTGAATACCCAGGCACAATTCCGTACATTCTTGAGCAATTTGACAAAGTTCAAGCTGAAGAACTACGTCTTACAGACCTAATTTCAGGTTTTGTAGATCCAGATGCTGACGACACCGCTGCACCAACGGCAACACACATCGGTTCTGAACTGACTGAATCTCAGTTAGAAGAAGAAGACGATGAAGACGTTGATGACGACGAAGATAGCGATGACGATTCAGATGATTCTGAAGAAGATGTAGGTATCGATCCTGAATTAGCGCTAGAGAAATTCAACCAACTACGCAGCACCTATCAAAATCTTCAATTAGCAATCAACGAGTACGGCTATAACAGCCCGAAAGCAACCGTTGCTAATGAAATGATGCTAGACGTATTCCGCGAGTTTCGTCTAACGCCTAAACAGTTTGATCACCTAGTGAATGAACTGCGTACTGCTATGGATCGCGTTCGTACTCAAGAGCGTCTGATCATGAAGTCTGTGGTTGAATACGGCAAAATGCCGAAGAAATCATTCATCGCGCTGTTCACTGGTAATGAATCAAGTGAAGCTTGGCTGGATGAAGTTCTTGCTTCAGACAAGCCATACGCTGAAAAGATCAAACGTAACGAAGAAGAAATCCGTCGTTCAATCGCTAAACTAAAAATGATTGAAGAAGAGACTTCTCTAAACGTACAGAACATTAAAGACATCAGCCGTCGTATGTCTATCGGTGAAGCAAAAGCTCGCCGTGCGAAGAAAGAGATGGTTGAAGCGAACTTGCGTCTTGTAATTTCTATCGCGAAGAAATACACCAACCGTGGCCTACAGTTCTTGGATCTGATCCAAGAAGGTAACATCGGTCTGATGAAAGCGGTAGATAAGTTCGAATATCGTCGTGGTTACAAGTTCTCGACTTACGCAACGTGGTGGATCCGTCAGGCAATCACTCGTTCAATCGCGGACCAAGCACGTACGATTCGTATCCCGGTACACATGATCGAAACGATCAACAAGCTAAACCGTATTTCTCGTCAAATGTTGCAAGAGATGGGTCGCGAGCCACTACCGGAAGAACTGGCAGAGCGCATGCAAATGCCAGAAGACAAGATTCGTAAAGTTCTAAAAATCGCTAAAGAGCCTATCTCAATGGAGACACCAATCGGTGACGACGAAGATTCGCATCTAGGTGATTTTATCGAAGATACAACGCTAGAACTTCCGCTAGATTCTGCAACTGCAACTAGCCTTAAGGTGGCAACAAAAGACGTGCTTGCAGGTCTAACGCCACGTGAAGCGAAAGTACTTCGTATGCGTTTTGGTATTGACATGAACACTGACCATACTCTAGAAGAAGTTGGTAAGCAGTTCGACGTTACTCGTGAGCGTATCCGTCAGATCGAAGCAAAAGCACTACGTAAACTTCGCCACCCAAGCCGCTCAGAGACTCTGCGCAGCTTCCTAGACGAATAATCGCAGCGCATACAAGCTTTTAGAAATCAAAAAAGGTGACTTTAGGTCACCTTTTTTATTATCTACTGTTCTAAGTGGATAAAAACTAAGCGCAATTGCCCTAGTTGGTATCTAGACACCTTGCAACGCTTCCCCTATAATCGTTGTCCTATTAAGGCCCCTTAGCTCAGTGGTTAGAGCAGTCGACTCATAATCGATTGGTCCCCCGTTCAAGTCGGGGAGGGGCCACCATTCAAATCAAGCACTTATCGCTTACCCTTCTTTGAATGTTGCCTTTTATTCCGTCCCGAGGTACAAAATCAGTACAGTACGCATTCGGGAGTACTCACATGGCAACTTTAGTTAAAACTTCTTCAGGAACCTGGAAAGCCGTTATTCGAAAAACCGGCTGGCCGACGACGTCCAAAACTTTTCGTCTCAAACGCGATGCCGAGGATTGGGCAAGACGCACTGAAGATGAAATTGTGCGTGGCGTCTACATCAAACGTTCCTCGTCCGAACGACTCACCATTGAAGAAGCATTAAAACGCTACCTGGCAGAAATCTCACCGACCAAACGACCGGCGACCGCTGCCTGTGATGCAAGACATTCCAAACCGATTATCAAAGCACTGGGGAAATACTCCCTGGCCGCCCTGACTCCAGAAATCATTGCCAAGTATCGAGACGACCGGTTAGCTGGCCTGGACCGTTGCGACGCCAGAGGTAACCCTGCACCCAAACCGCGCTCACCTAATACCGTGCGAATAGACCTGGCCCTGCTCAGTCACCTGTACAACATTGCGATTAAAGAATGGGGTATCGGCCTGGCAATTAACCCGGTCCAGAATATTCGTAAGCCCTCCCCGCCTTCTGGCCGGGAACGACGCTTGACTGAGGAAGAAGAGCGACAGCTCCTGGACGCCGTTGAGGCACACACTAACCCGATGCTGGCCTGGATTGTTCGTATCGCGCTGGAAACCGGCATGCGTTCCTCTGAAATCACTTCTCTGCGCCGCTCTCAGGTTGATTTGAAAAAGCGTGTGGTTTTCCTGGTCGAAACCAAAAACACCATGCCGAGAACCGTTCCGCTTTCTCTCCTGGCGTTAGAATCCTTTAAGCAGGCAATTAATAATCCGGTACGCCCTATTGATACCGACTTGATTTTCTTTGGTGAACCAGGCAAAGACGGCAAACGACGCCCCTACAACTTCAACAAGGTGTGGATGAAGATTAAAGCCAAGATTGGCCTGAAGGATTTTAAATTCCACGACTTGCGCCACGAGAGCGTCAGCCGTTTGGTTGAAGGCGGATTGAGTGATCAGCAAGTTGCCGCCATCAGCGGCCATAAATCGATGCAGATGCTACGCCGCTATACCCACCTAAGAGCCGAAGACCTAGTTGAAGAACTGGACGCGATTGCTAAAGGGAAAAAGGCTTAGACAACACCGCCCCTCAAGTGTCAATGAAATGAGGATTAGGCCGATGTGTCCTGGATGTGAGCAATGGACAAGTCTGGTTTATTGACACTTGGGGGGCCGGTACGTTTCAGCCACCAATATCCATAACAATTCAATACTGCCTAAATCATTTTTAAACAGACGCATGTTAGTTTAAACATGATTTAAAACTTTCTGTCGGATTAGGAAACTATGTCTATTCCTTGATCGTTTGTTAAGCCTCTTATTCAGGAGACAAATAGCCTCTCAGCAACTCTTCCAATTGCTCTTTTAAAACCTTTGATTTGGTTACTGTAAACTCATAAAAGTTTTGCTGCTTGTCATATACCTGATCAACGTGTTTCCCCTGTAAACCAGGCAACTTTGATACATTCATAGCTCCTTGGTATTGGCGAACTTGTTTATCGATTTCTATAGCAAACTCTTCAATTTCTTTACTGACCGATGCATCCAGCCAAAGCTTTTCAGCCTCAAAACTATTACGAAACTCCTCCACAGCATCGTTGAATTCATGAAATTTGTTTTCATCAGTCGCCAAGAGGATTTTTCTCGAGCAACTCAACAAGTCTGCCAATTTAGAGTAAATTTTCTCAATCGCGTCGATCTTTTTCTCATGATACTTAGACAGCTTAATTTGATACTCAATGGTGCCCTTTTCCAACTGACGTTTAATGCTTTCGGTCTCTGATGTAATCACTCGGTTCTGTTCTTTTATGTCTTCAAAAGCAAGTTTAATAGCTGTTAATTCACCCGATTTTTTGAATAGAGCTACGCAATATACACAGACAACTGCAATCAAAAAGATAAAAAGATTGAGATATATGAGCTTATCGTTCGAATCTATAATTGCATTAGCTATAGCTTGTAATTCTTCGTATTTCATTATTTCTCCATTGAGGCTTAACGCCTCAGTCAGCGGACGGCTGCACTGACTTGTTATGCGTGACCTGTGAATGTAGATGATCGATATGCCGCTGCAAACGTACATGCCAAAAATAAAAACCAAATCCTGAAATGAGAACACCCAAAGCGCCTCCAAGAACGCTTATGTTTCTCGCCCATTGGTATTTTTCCAATTTCGAATTGATTGTGAATCTTTTGGCAGGGTTTGCATCAAGCAGTGCGCCAGTCTCTACCTTCAATTTCTCGGACTCTTGAAGTATTGCATCAAGTTCCTTTTTCTGAGATTCAGACAGAGAGTTAATATCGCCTTGGACGCTATTGTAAATGGCTATTCCTTCATTTGTTTTCGCTGCAAACCTTCCGTATGCCTCCGCTCCCTCAAACATCATATTTATATATTCTTCATTGGACTCGAAAAAGGCATCGAAATCGTTGGAAGCATTCCACCAAAATGCACCCGATGACCCGGCAATTAGAAGCCCAAGCACAGCGAAAAATTTATATAAATTGTCTGTTGGAGGAGAAATCATCTGTCACTTACCTTAATACATAACGCCGCGCTCTGCGGCAAATTTGAAGCGCAGCGGAAAATTTGTCCGACAGCAGCGCTTTGTTAAGCGTGGCTTGAAGTTCAGTAACTTTTAATTTTAGGAAGCGCAAAGTTTGAAAAACCTGAAAAATCTGGATAAATGGTTGAGTGCCTGTATCCAAAAAGCTTGTCTAGTCGCTTTCGAATATCTTCTTTGGCACTCGCCTTAATTCTGAAGGTGTATAGTGCTCCAGGCCCGGCACCTTTTCCTTTAGCGGGATCAAATACATGAGGTCTTGCAGCAACACAGCACGCTTCGCGCGCTTCTGCTATAGGCCACCAACCTTCTTTGAAATTGGGAGATTTAGGAAACTGAAATTTTTTTCCATCGGGTTTGTTGGTCGATGGAACACCACCGAAAAGAAACCCACCATTTTGAGCCGCTATTCTTGCGTCCAAGTTTGCTGGCTTCCATGCAAAGACTGAAGTATTCCATTCTTTGCTATCGATTCCTTCACTTCGATCCTGCTTCCAAGGACGATTATAATCATCCTCCCAAGATCGATATTCGTCATTTTCATTTATTAGACGATCAGTTACATCGAACGCAAAAAGCCTGGCGTCTTTATCTTCATGGATTCTTGTCCCGTTGCTCCATTTCTCTTCAACAGCGAACCAAGCGCCAACCCAAGCATTGAAAGTAATATCAATTAATCTTGTTGGAGCACCGTAGTGCTGCAACATAGCAAGTTGATTTAATATTGATAACCGTCCTGTTTGAGACGAAGAGTGCAACCCCCAGCGATGAAGCTCTACAAGTATCTCGCTTTCTTCTTTAGCTATTTCGGCTTCAGTAAGAACCTTTCCTTTTGTCAGATTAGCCCTTCTATATAAAGAGCTATGCAGAGCCCAGCTTGCATCGATTTGCCCACGCCAAGCAAACTTGATGTTCTTTGAAACTGCTTTTTCCATTACTTGATTGACGACTTTTAAAAGTCCATCGAAATCTGCGATTTCCACCTCAAAGGGCTTCCAAAAATCCTCTACCTTCAATTCAAAATCCTTTTACGCTTAACAGTGTCTTTTCAGCAGACATTGTCTTTATAATATTTTCAGAAAATACAGATACCATAGCAGTAGCATACTGTTCTGTAAGTCTTATCTTTCCTTGCACTCACAAATTGCGGAACACGTCTGCATAGTCATAAGTGCTCACCTAAGTTCATAATCTTCTATTACGGAAAATTGGTCAATATATGACAAGAGAATGTGGTCAGGAATTCAATGTTGGGTGATTTCTGCGCACTTGCGAGTTAACACTTTCGTTTCATAAGCTGTCGTTACGACTCTCAAGTGCCCCTCATATGTCAATAACTCCACCAGAGCCACAGTAATACACTTCTCTATTATCTTCATAAACTCATATATGACACTTGAGGGGCACATTCACGGCAACTGAGTAGCCATAGAATGTAATCACTTAACAACAATAGTGATTTAAATCACAAATACACATGCAACTAAAAGAAAATCATGGTAGGTGATTCTTGCAAGTTAAGCGTATTTCACCCGAATTAATCTAACTCTACGTACTATCTCACTCACTTGATGTCACTCCTCTCTCTTTATTTATAAATCCAGAACAAAAACAATTTTTACAATTAAAACAAAACGATAAAAAATTAACTTTATCACTATAGATATCGATGTTCGATATACCGAAATCTAGAAAGCTCAAAATCAGAAAAGACTAGATTTTAGCCGCTAAAAAACCAACAAAATAAACTCAAAAGATCTACGATATATCGAAAAATTGAAGCTAAAATTCACAAACGTGATGTTAAAGTGCAGTTTACAGCCCAAGAGCCTTATGCATAGACTATCTCAAAGTCAATAGAGAGACTGACAAAGGAGAACGGTATGGGTACAGAACATCGCAACATAACGGCTAAGGAAAATACAATGACCACTGAGGAAAGCCTCTACAACCACTATGGAGGATCTCCGCTGCTTTCATTTACTCAGGTTGCAGAGATCCTGCATCGCAGTCCTGAAGGCTTGAGGATTACACTTCGCACAAATTGCGAACTGGCCAATAAGCTAAAACCAAACCGGATAAAAATTGGCAGACGGGTTTATTTCAAAGTCTCCGATATAGCCAACTTAATTGACCAGGCCATCCCGGACAATATGGAGGCTTGATATGTCGGATTACGTCAAAGAGCTGCAAGCCTGGATTATCCAGCGCCAGCTCAAAACTCGCCCTCCTACCAAACAGGAAGTCCTTGCGACCTTCCTTGGCGTTCAACCCTTCGTCGAGGAAAGCATTGAGGCCGGATATAACCTCAAAACCATTTGGGAGTACCTGACGGAGCAGCAACGTATCTCGTTCCGCTATGAAACATTTCTGCGCTACGTAAAGCAGTACATCACGACGGCCCCCAAGCCCTGCACAACCAATAAGCCAGCGAAAGAGAAGCAGAACGTTTCTCGCAAGATCAGCGGATTTTCGTTTGATGCCAAGCCAAATACGCAGGACTTGATATGAATACGCAGCCACGCTGTTTACCCGCTGTCAGCTCGCAGTCGCGACGCTACCAACGCGCAACACCGACACAACTTTGTGTGTTTTTCGCCTGTATTGATGTGGTTTGTTCGTGTTTTTGCCTGCTTTGGGGCTGGTTTACGCGCAATTGCGCGACAGCAGCGCAGCATACCTGCGGTATCCAAAACACTGTTGCGGGCGATATTGCGGGCAGGATAGGTGAAGTGGTCCCCCCGACAAGTCGGCGGTTACCACTTCACTTCCCTTATTCGCGCCAGGGCGCTCAACGGTAATCCTGCCCTGCGGGGCCGATTCAGTAACAGACGGTTCGAGACGGAGACAACACATGAATCATGCAGAGAAAGTCACCAGGAAGAATACGACGCCAATCAAAGTCTATTGCCTGCCGGAAGAGCGTGAACAGATTGAAGCCAACGCCAAACAAGCCGGGCTGAGCGTATCCACTTACCTGCGCAGAATTGGTCAGGGACGCCAAGTGAAAAGCGTCGTTGATGCACAGCAGGTGCGAGAACTGGTTAAGGTCAATGGCGATCTTGGCCGCCTTGGCGGTTTACTCAAACTCTGGCTGACCAACGATGTTAAAGCCGCCCAAATCGGTGTGCCGACCATCAAGGCCGTGCTGAACCGAATTGATACCACCAAAGATCAGATGAGCACCATCATGGAGTCGGTCCTGCGCCAAAGGTGATAGTCATGATTGTTAAACACATTCCGATGCGTTCCACGCACAAATCTGATTTTGCCGGCTTAATCAATTACCTCACCGATGCTCAGAGCAAAGAGCACCGCTTGGGACACGTAAAGCTGACGAACTGCCACGCCGATTCCGTCCGGGACGCAATCAGCGAAGTGCTTGCTACTCAGCAGTCGAACACCCGGGCAAAGAACGATAAAACCTATCACCTGATCATCAGCTTCCGAGCCGGTGAACAGCTTGAGCAGGACGTGCTTTCAGAGATTGAAAAACGTGTGTGTGACAGCCTTGGATTTAGCGATCATCAACGTATCAGCGCCGTTCACAACGACACCGACAACCTGCATATCCATGTTGCCATCAATAAGATTCATCCCACGCGCCACACCATGCATGAACCGTATGCCGCCTATAGAACCTTGGCCGAACAATGTGAGCAGTTAGAAAAAGCGTTTGGACTCCAGCAGGACAATCACACACCGCAGCAAACTCACAACGCTGCGCGAGCCGCCGACATGGAGCGACACTCTGGCATTGAAAGCCTGGCTGGTTGGATTAAACGTGAGTGCTTACAAGAGATGAAAGCCGCCCAAACCTGGGCTGAACTGCACGATACCTGCCGCACACATAGCCTAACGCTATCGGCCAAAGGTAATGGCTTGGTTTTCTCGGCTGACAGTGGCATCACGGTCAAAGCCAGTACGGTTGCGCGCGATCTCTCAAAGCCCAAATTAGAAACTCGATTCGGCGTGTTCCAATCGGCTCAGACCGATAGCAATCACTCCGGCCAATCCGCGCAGCGCAATTACCAAAAGCAGCCGCTAAAAACACGCATCGATACCAGCGAGCTGTATGCACGCTATCAGCGTGAGCAAAAGGCTCTCGCAACTCATAAGGCCACCGCTTTAGAGCAGCTTCGCCACAAGAAAAACCAGCAAATCATCAACGCCAAAAATAACAACAAGGTTCGCCGAGCCGCCATCAAACTGACCGGCAGCGGTCGATTTACCAAACGTGTGCTGTATTCCCAGGCGAGTCAGGCACTGCAAAACAACTTGGCCTCTATCCATAAACAATACCAACAAGAACGCCAACAGGTTTATCAAACTCACAGCAAGCGCACCTGGGCCGACTGGCTGAAACACCAAGCGCAACAAGGTGACCAAACCGCATTAGCCGCGTTGCGAGCGCGAGAAGCAGCTCAAACACTGAATGGCAACACGCTCCAGGGGAACGGACAGACGCGCAAAGACCAGAGCAGTGTGATCGATTCAATCACCAAAACCGGCACCGTTCTGTTTCGCTCCAAAAATGGCGCAGTACGTGACGATGGTCAGCGCCTCCAGGTTTCGACCCAATCCGATTCTGAAGCGATAACTCAGGCGCTGAAAATAGCCCTAGAGCGTTATGGCAATCAAATTAGCGTCAATGGTTCTCCGGAGTTTAAAGCTCGTGTGATCCGCGCAGCGGCAGACACCGGCCTGCCTCTTACTTTCAGCGATAAAGGTCTGGAACAACGTCGATTAGCTTTGCTGTCTGCCAACCATCAGGCCACACCGGCTAAGGCTCAACGCCGTGGTGTTCCGCCGATTGGCAAAGCGCCGCCTGGCATCAGGCGCAACACGCTCAGCACTCTTTCTCAGCTTGATGTCATGCGTTTTGACAAACCACAGGAGCAAAGGCCATCGGCGCTGGAACAACGCAAAGCGCAACTGCGCGCTGAAATGGCTCAGAAAAAACAGAAACAAGCCAAGAAGAGCAGAAGTCGATAAACCACTTAAACGTCAGTAAGGAATACACGATGAACATCAGCACAAAAATTTTAGCGGCTAAAATTCGTCTTTTAGCACTCGGCGGGATCATGGCGCACGCCAGCCCTGTTTGGTCCGGTATACCGGTGGCCGACGGCGTTAACCTACAACAAAACATCATTTCGGCGATGGAAGCCGTGACGCAGACCGCCAAACAAATCCAGCAGTATCAGTCCCAATTGCAGCAATATGAAAACATGCTGCAAAACACTATGGCTCCGGCTTCCTACATCTGGGACCAGGCTCAATCCACAATTCATGACCTGACTCAGGCGACTAATACACTCTCCTATTACCAGAATCAGCTTGGCAGTCTGGACGAGTATCTAGGCAAATTTCAGGATGTGGCCTACTACCGCAGTTCACCTTGCTTTTCCTCGTCAGGATGCAGTGAAACGGAAAGGACAGCCATGATCCAAAACCGTCGCTTAGCGTCTGAATCCCAGAAAAAAGCCAACGACGCGTTATTCAACAACCTGGCACTCCAGCAAGACAACTTACAAACCGATGCCCGTCAGCTTCAGCGATTGCAGTCAGCCGCTCAGGGAGCTGATGGTCAGATGGCCGCCATCGGTTATGCCAATCAACTTGCCAGTAACCAGGCTAACCAACTGCTGCAAATCCGCAGTTTATTGATTGCTCAGCAAAACGCTGTGGGCGCTCGGATGCAGGCAGACGCCGATAAAGAGGCACTGCAACAAGCGGCCCACGAAGCACTTTTTGATTTTGGTTCGCCAACCGACCGTTCCCAAAACAGAGGGTTTTAAGCATGAAAATTACTTCATCTATCGCTTTATGCCTGTTCACATCATTACTTCTGCTTGGCTGTGACCAATCTCAAGATATCAAGAATATCGATTGCGACTCCCCGAACCTGACAAAAGCCGAAAAACAACAAGCCAACTGCTTTTGGAACATGGGTGACCCTACCGATCGCAGCCAGAATAAGGGGTTCTGATCATGAAGGTTCGTCAGGTAATTTCCTTGGGCTTGATTATCCCTTCGGCAGCCGCCCATGCTGCCATTGATAACAACGGTGTGCTGGATGATGTCGCATTACAGTTCATGACGGTCGCCAGCACCTGGACTGACGTGATAACCAACTATGCCAGTTGGCTGTTCTGGCTGCTTGGTACTATCTCTCTGGTTTGGACCGGAGGAACCCTCCTCCTCCGTCAAGCGGATATCAGAGAATTCTTTGCCGAGTTTATCCGCTTCATAATGACGTTCGGCTTCTTTCTGTGGCTGCTACGTAATGGCCCTGAGTTTGCCACGTCCATCATCGATTCTTTGAGAATCATTGGTGCAGAAGCTGCGGGGTTACCCCGTGAACTGACACCATCTGAGCCGATCAGCATTGCTCTGGATATTGTGGCTAAATCAAGCAATGCCTACAGCTTTTCCAGCCCCTTCGATAGCTTGGCGATCTTTATCATCACCCTGCTGATTGTCGTTTGTATGACAATCGTTTCTGCCAACGTATTAGTGGCCTTGGTGTCGGCCTGGGTACTTTGTTATGCAGGAATCTTTGTCCTCGGCTTTGGCGGCTCGCGCTGGACTTCCGATATCGCCATTAACTATTTCCGTAACGTCCTTGGCCTGGCGTTAAAACTCATGACGATGACTCTCATGATCGGCATTGCGATGTCCATCATGGATTCATTCCTGGTCAACCTTTCTTACGACGCACCCATGCGAGAGCTGCTGGTTATTTTCATTGTTGCTCTGGTCCTGGTGCTACTGATCCATTCCGTTCCCAATATCGTTGCCGGTCTAATCCCTGGCGCAGGGGCCGCTGCCAGTTCGGGCAACATCAGTGCTGGAGCAATGGCCGGGGCCGCAATGACCACTGGGGGAATGGCCGCTGGTGCAGTCATGAGTACTGCCGGTGGCGCATCCGCCCTTCAAGCTGCGTTTAAGTCGGCGACCAACTCAGAGATGGCTGAGATGATGACAGGCTCAATTGGCAGCGATTCTGCCAAGTCCGAAGAACCAGGTACAGGTGACACACCGTTTGCCAGAGCCGCAGGTATGGGGCGTGAATCGCATTGAGTTTTCGCTGGCCGAAGCACGGTTGGCGGAAGAAATCACACACCGAAGTTCTGAGAGAACAGGTCCCAGGATTTCACCATTAGGCATAGAGGAGAACAAGCATGGAACTACATTTCCCACCACAAAACTGGACCGACTTTGGCGCATTTTTCGCGGTCATGTTTCTAGTGATGCTGGCGTTTTATTTTGCTGGTCAGTGGGCACATTCAACCAAATACAGTAAGCAGCTTTATCGCTTAGCTGACGTGCTGGAAGGGATTCAAAACAAAGTGGTAAACAAGGCGTATCGAGGAATGATGTCGTTGAATAAGCAAACCAACAAAACCAGAGGTTGGCCGTTCAAGTAACGCAAATCATAAAGACACACAGGCCGGTGCTCGCAACACCGGCCCGCATTTTCACATTAACCTTCCTGAGAGGTATAACATGACAATAAAACATTATAGAGCACCTAACACAGAGTTAAAGAGCTTAAAAATCACTCTATCCTATGTATCTTGTGAGGACTGATAGCATGTCACGCAAGAACACTAAGACAACACCAACAGCAATCAAAGGCTATTCCCCTGAAGTACGTGTAGTTCTGCGAGTAGTAAAACAAGGTAGCGTGCCAGAGGCTACTCGCCGTTTGATAGACAAGCTGAAGCACTTTCAGGACAAACCCTTTATTCTCAGGTCACTAAATTCACTGATTAGTCCTCACAGAGATATGCAACGCCGCGTAAGAGTCAGAGCGTTTCGGGTCTTAACGGTTCTAATCAGTTATATGGATTGGGCAACATTCCGCATTGGAGTCCCAAAGACTGCATTTAATGATCCAGTCAAACACCGAGCCATGATCAAGCGATATGAAAAAATGTATAACGAAACAATGCCTGAATCCTCTTGGTTTCGTTATATCGATAAATTAATGCAAGCGGGCTATTTCAATAGTGCCAACATGGATATTCGTAACCAAGACGGTCAAATTCGTGGGACGGCTGGACTTAAATGGTTAACCATGAAACTGATGAAAGAACTTCGTATCAAATCGGGCTGGTTGGATGAACAAAGAAATCATGCGCTGGAGCGGTTAAAAAAGTCAGGTCGGTGTAACGTATGGCCTACCTATTTCAGTAAAATGGCCCAGAAGAAACGAGTTAAAGCGATAGTGGACGAAGCCACACAAACAGAATCATTCCAGGGGCAATTTGATACAGGCTTAACACCGCTCGATTTGAGATACCCACCCATTCATTAGTACGCCCTAATTTTTTATGCCAATTAGCTTTGGTCGACTTGTCACGTCTTCAAATCAGCCATCAACGCTAACGCTCAAGTTTTAACCTGAATATATCTAAAATCTTGCACCGTATCCCTCTGACATAACTCAGTTGAGTCTGTTAAACAGACTTCATTTTGATGTACCTACAAGCGTTCCGAAAAAATGAGAGTTGATAAAAGAATCCGGTATAAAAAGTGGTTACTTCATTAACCTAACGGTTAAGCTCTATCACTGGTTTATTCATGCCTCGTCCCTCGTCATGAATAAACTTTTTAAGTAGGTATTGAAGGTTTACGCTGCGCTATGCCCAAAGGGGCAAGCCCCTCTGGACTCCCATTGGAAGCTTGGTCACCTGCTATCGGCATAGGTTACTTATTGAGCATTAGTGCACATGGTGAGATGATGGTTTGAACGCCAAGAAGAGAATGAATTAAACCACTGAGATCAACGTAGCTAGCTCAGTAGAGGTAACATGAAAAGAAAAGCACCCAATACAGAGCCACCACGCCCCCTCACAGAGGCCGAAAAGGACAACTTGAGGAAAGATATGCAGGAGTCGTCAAAATGGGCCAGAGAGGAGCTGAGAAAGAGAAAAGAAGCCAGAGCACCTCGTTCTGAGTATCTAGATCATGATGGTCCAAGACCACTCACTCCTGAAGAGATTGAAGATCTACGCCAGGACATGAAAGATGCGTCGGCAAAGATGCAAAAAGTGTTGGAAAAAAGAGGCAGGACTAAACGATCATAATTTGATTGATCACAAATAAATCCAAACTAGATGTCCAGTTTTAAGAGGATAAAACCTCACCATCAACCAGCACTATTATCAAGATAGCTATTCTTATGATATCTAAAAGAAAAATGTAGTATGTTGTAGCATACAACATACTACAACATACTACAACATACTACATGACAACTCATATTCTTTTAGAGGTTCTGAAAGAGATCGAAACCATATAAATGAACTTTGTCAGTTCGATAAAATGTCTTCTGCACTAATAGCAACTTCTCATTTGGCGTTTTTCTGAATAATCGTAGCTAATCATGGAGAACACGACATAAAGAAATCGCGTCAAAATCAGAGGTAATCATGAGTGATTCAACAACAGAAAATATTGTCGATTTCGGGCTGTTTACATACGGTCGGGAATACTACGAATCTGCACAAATACTGAAAGAAAATCACGCAACTTCAAACGCCTACTACATCTTGCTGGCGCTGGCTATCGAATGCTTTCTAAAGAGCATAAGAACTACGGTCATGTGGAGTGGAAGTGTTGCGAACAAGGTCCAACACACGAAAAATGTTCACGATCTAGCAAAGATATACCATAAAATCAAAGTCAACTATCCAGAAGATGCGGCCTGGCTAGAACAAAAGTACGCGGGTCAATTCCGGCGTTCACTTAAAGCTGATATTGAATTGAACAAAGACGTTTTTACTTTGCGCCGTTACCCTTACTCTAATAAAGGCGAAATTCCTAAAATGCCACTGCCCCAAACAAGAGAAGAGCTTTTGTACGGGATGCAATATAAAAATGACATTGCCGTGTATGTAACGCATCTGGAAGATGTAGCGCAGTTTTTCAACGACTCGTTATCACGTCATTTTTCTTAATCTCAACCTACGTTCTAAGAGATAAGGACAATCTCAATATGAAACAAAACTCATCAACTTATTGACGGGGACCCACGGACGTTCAATTTATTAGAAAAGTACGGCTTACTGGGACCAGTGACCAAGTTTACACATTCTCCAGCATACAAACAGCCGTAATTTTTTTACGGCTGTTACATGGCATGCTATAGTCAGCGAGAACTATCACCATCAGCACTGGATTACATAATGCTAGTAAAACTCTCAGTTAAGAACTTTAGAAACTTTGAAGATTGGTTTGAAATCGATCTAAAAAGCGAGCGCTCTTATGAGTTCAACAGCCATGTTGTGGAAAATGACACTGTGAAGCATGGGGTTATTTATGGCGTAAATGGTGGTGGTAAATCTAACCTTGGCCTAGCGATTCTTGATATTACTGCACATCTAACTGATAACATCATAAGTTCAGGTCTAAAACAAAACTATTTAAATGCTAAATTAAATTCTGGCATGGCCGAATTTATCTATGAGTTTTGCATTAATGGTTATACTGTTATTTATAAATACGGTAAAGAAGATTGTGACACGACCATTTATGAGAAACTATCGATAAATGATAAATTGGTAATTGAATTTGATCGTAGAAATTCAAATCTCGCTACATTTAATCTAGATGGTTCAGAAACTTTAAAGAATGATTTTAGTGGAAGAAATATATCACCTATAAAGTTCCTAAAATCAAATGCTTTGCTCGATGACAACAAAATAAATAATATATTTGAGAAATTTATAAACTTTGTTGATGGTATGGTTTTTTTCAGAACACTCACAAAGTCACAAGAGTTCTATGGACAGCCATTAACTCAGCAACGAGTATCTCAATCTATTATTGAGCAAAGTAAACTTGAAGATTTCGAAAAATTCCTCAATGAATCCGGAGTTAGTTGTAAACTTAAACAGTCCGGAGTCAAAGGAGAAGAAATAATTGAATTTGATTTTGGGAAGAAAAGTATAGAGTTTTCTCAAGCAGCATCGACAGGAACTATTTCTCTGGGAAATTTTTACTACTGGTATCTAAAGCTTTCCTCTGGTGAAATTTCATTTGCTTATATAGATGAGTTTGATGCTTACTACCATTTTTCATTGTCTAGAAAAATCGTAGATAAGATTTCCAGCACAAACTGCCAATCTATAATTACTACTCATAACAGCTCGCTAATGTCTAACGATATCCTGCGGCCAGACTGTTACTTTGTTCTCGAAGAAAATGGACTCAAGCCTCTACACCAGCTTACCAGTAGAGAAATTAGAAAAGCGCACAATCTAGAAAAAATGTATCGTTCTGGAGCTTTTGATGAGTAGTTATGTACTATGCATTTTTGAAGGTCAGAAAACCGAGCAAAATATTGCAGAAAATCTATGTAAATATTTCCTGAATGACGGTGACAAAGTAATTTTACGTGCATCTTATGGCTTCAATATTTATCAACTTTTTGAATCTGTATCTCAAGATGAATTCTTTGATACATACGAACTTATCGTTGAACAATTAAAAAAAAGAAAAACGCCTCTTTTACAAGAAGAAGAGAAAGTTATTGCTATTGAAGATCCAAGTAAAATCAGTGATATTTACTTATTTTTTGATTATGACTGTCATTGTAGTAATGCAAATGATGAAAAACTATCGGAAATGCTTAAAACATTTAATGATTCACAAGACCGAGGGCTTCTCTGTGTTAGCTATCCGATGGTTGAAGCTATACGGCACCAATTTAATGAATCACCTCTAGAGACATTGCATTCTATCGAAGAATTAGATCAATACAAAAAATGGATAAATACTAACAAAACATTGAGTCAACGTTACTTTAATTGGGGATTATATGACTTAATAACTTGGAAGGAAATTATAAACCAGCATCTAATTAGAGCTAACTACTTAATCACTGATTTATTAGAGCTTCCTAAAAACCAAATAGAACAGCTAATTATTTTCAATACACAGATTGAAAAACACATACCAGAGAAAAAGGTTGCTGTTATATCCTCATTTCCTCTAATGTTATTTGAATACTATGGCTCAAATCTTATCGAGAGAATCACCACTTAAGTTTAAAATGCTCACCATACGCACATGTCCTCGTGAACTAGCATTCGACTATTTCCTGGACTTTAAGCCCTTTAAAAGAAGCAGAAACAACGAATTAGGGTGAAGAGCTGAAGTAATCATCAAAGTATGCCAAAGAGAAATTGAGTTAGCGCAAAAATCCAAAGGACAATAATTGACCATATCATGATTATTCGCCATTATGCATAACAACATTATTTTTAATGATATTATGCTATGTCAAAACAAGATAAAACAACGAATGAATCTCAAAAGAACCAAAGCACTCAGGAACCTTCAGAAATAGTTATAGCTTTAGTTTCTGCTGTTGGCTGTGATTTAGGACACTTCACTAGATTAATAGAAGAAGAGTTAGATTTATACGATTTTTCTTCTACAAAAATTCGAGTTTCTACGGACTTCTTACATACATTAGAAACACCAAACGGTTCACTTACTAAACTTCAACTAATAGATCATCTAATGACCGTTGGTAACAATTATCGATCAATTTGTGAGAATAATGGAGCTTTAGCTTATGCTGCCATAGCAAAAATAGCAGAGAAGAGGGCTGAATTTTTGGGTAATTACGAGTCTAAGCCATTAGAAAAAAGAGCTTGGATAGTTAGATCATTAAAGCACCCAGAAGAAGTGAAAGTATTAAGAGATACATATGGAGATAGACTTTTTCTAATTGGTATACATTCTAGTGAAGAAAAAAGAAGAAGAACGTTAAGTAATAAAAAAAGAAAGGCAGATCCTGAAAATATAATAGACAAACTAATATCTCGAGATACAGAAGAAAAATCCGGACATGGCCAGCACACACGAGATACATTTCATTTATCAGATTTCTTTATAGATGAAGACCAAAACTCAGATAAAAATAAAGCAGATATTGAAAGAGTATTTAAATTAATATTTAATCATCCTTATACAACACCAACATTTGATGAATATGCAATGTATATGGCCTTCTCTGCTTCTGTTAGATCTGGAGATTTATCAAGACAAGTTGGAGCAGTTCTAACTAAAGATAGTAATATCATCTCTACCGGAGCTAATGATGTACCTAAAGCTCAAGGAGGTTTATACTGGCCAATTCTAGATGAAAATAAAACTCATATCATAGACATAAAGAATGGTCGAGATTATACAAGAGGTTTTGATGCAAATAAGAATGCTATTCATGAGCTTGCAAATGACATACTTGAAAAATTCGATCTGAACAATATTAGTGATAAATATTCACTGACAGAAGAAGAAAAAAACAGCCTAAAAGACTCCATATTTAATAAAATAATAAAATCTAAGTTAAAAGATATTACAGAGTATGGGAGAATCGTTCACGCTGAAATGGAAGCCATATTATCTTGTGGTCGTTCCAATAATAGCACCATCGATACAACTTTATATTGTACAACATTTCCTTGCCATAATTGCGCCAAACATATTATAGCAGCTGGTGTGATGAGAGTAGTATATGTTGAGCCGTATGCAAAAAGTAAAGCATTCGAATTTCATAACGATTCTATATCCGAAGAAAAAGAAGACGGGAAAGTACTTTTTGAACCTTTTGTGGGCGTAGGACCTAGAAGCTTTCTTGATTTATTTTCTATGAATCTAGGAAGTGGGATGAAAATGAAAAGGAAAGATTCTCAGGGAAAAGTGTTAGACTGGTCTAAAGAATCCGCTAAACTTAGACTAGCTCAGAGCGATTTCAGCTATCTTAAAGAAGAAGATCATGCTTGCTATGTCATGTCACAACAGCTTGACATGTACAAAAATCACTCACTAGACAACTCGTAAGTAGGACCATTATTATGAAAAAAGTTGACAACCAATCATTGCTGAAACACTTGGAAAAAGTTAATGAGAAAGCTTCTCATTGGCCTCAATGGCAACAGCAACTACTTAATATGCGAGTTTCAAACACACAAAAGACGAAACCACATTCAAAAACTGTTCAATCTTAAGTTCTAGTTACTATCTATTGCTAAAGCCACTAATGTATAGTGGCTTTTTTGTTTTATACGCACGCAGAAACATAAGACCAATAAACAAAAGAAAGGTACACTAGAGGTACAGTCACTAGTTTTGACAACTTTATAAAAACTACGCTAAACTACTGTTTAGTAAATACTTTAAGGTATTTTTAATTACGCTTAATTTACCTCGGTTTTCCTAGACTTCCTGCGTTAGTGGCTAACTCATAATCGATTGGTCCGCAGTTCAAGTCTGCGAGGGGCCACCATATTCCGAAAGGCTCGTAGAGAAATCTACGGG
>NZ_JAWOTI010000023.1:0-75428 GCF_033338775.1 Vibrio sp. Vb1018 | reverse complement strand
CTGAAACTCAGTATATTGTATAAAAGTCGCTCAACTTTAGGAGGTTTGGTTTCTCGTCTGAATTACGCAACAAAGCCGAGCAGAAGCGAAAGAGCGGCTCGAGCATCACCGACATCCTCTTGCATTTAATCAATGTATTATGGTCGAAAGCCACACTGACCATTTAAAGCTCGTGAATCGACTCGCGAGCACAGCAGAAGCTGCTATCGTAGTTGCGGCCTCAGGAATGTGTGAAGGTGGACGAGTCGTCAATTATTTGGAAGCTTTACTGCCTGATGAAAGAAATGATGTGCTATTTGCCGGCTATCAAGCGGAAGGGACTTTAGGTCGGCGTATCCAAGATGAAGCAAAAAGTGTATTGATTGAAGGTAAACGCGTAAAAATGAAAGCTCAAATTCATACGATGTCAGGCTACTCTGCACATACCGATATGAACGACTTAATACAATTTGTAACTGCCATTCCCACTCCTCCTAAGGAGGTTCACCTTATACATGGTGAGGAAGATTCGAAAAAAGCACTTTATCAACAACTAATCAACCTCGGATATAACTGCGTATTATAGTGAATTAGATAATTATTTAATTTCGAGACAACATAATATATCGCAAACATAGTTTGTCGAATTCATTGATATAGTTACGTCAAGATTCAAAAACAAGCCATAAGTAAGGACTCAGGTTCAAGAAAATTCTCAAAGTTACAAGCATGTTCTGGATTAAGGGATATAATTTCTATACGAATTAAATTATAATCGCCGACTTGTAAGCAATTGGCTAGCCGAAAACAACTTATTCCATTCCTATGACAGACAGTATGAGCGACACGCTTCAAGAACGAGAAGCAACTGAATTAGCTAAGAATAATTCTATCAGCATAACATCAACATTGGACGAGTTATCAGCAAGCGAAACCGATGCTTGTATTTATATCTACTGTCCAAAAGAAGACGAAACAAAGATTGCTCAGGTACTTAAGAGACATCCTGAGATTAACGCTCAAGTTAATAACTATGCCCTTAGGGATTTCAAGAGTAAAACGCTTTGCCACTTCAAAAGCTCACACCTAAACCCTGAGCAGCAAGCGTTTCTTGTAGCTGCAACAGAACTAGGGGCTTGGGTTGAGCCTTTAGTGAGCTACTTTGATCGTTCACTTGGCTACACTGAAACTGAGCTCTTGCATAGCGGCTACTTCTTACACCAAAAAGCTTTTTCTATCCTCTCTAATCGTAAGAACAGCTGGCAAAAGCGCTTCATCGATCTATTGTTTGTATTCATGCTTGCATGGGTTGCTATTCCTGTAGGGCTTATTACAGCTCTGCTCATTAAGCTTGAGTCACCAGGCCCGGTATTCTTTAAGCAGCGTCGTACTGGCCAATATAATGAAGAGTTTGAAGTGATTAAGTTTCGCTCGATGCGAAACGATGCGGAAAAGAATGGTGCCCAATGGGCAACTAAAAATGACGCGCGCGTAACGAAAGTCGGCTGTTTTATTCGTAAGACTCGCATAGATGAGCTCCCTCAGTTAATCAATGTACTAAAGGGAGAGATGTCGATGGTTGGCCCACGCCCAGAACGCGAGGTGTTCATCTCTGAATTGGAAAAAGCCATTCCTTACTATCGATTTCGTCACGCCGTTAAACCTGGGGTAACTGGCCTAGCCCAAGTAAAGTACCCTTACGGCGCATCGGTAGAAGATGCTATTTGGAAGCATAAGTACGATATTTACTACATCAAACATCAAAACTGGAAAATGGAAGTGAAGATTCTGTTTCTTACGATAAAAACAGTTTTATTTGGCATGGGGCGTTAAGCTACTTATTAGTAACCGTTCACCAGCAACGCATTGACACAAAAAACGTGACCATTCGCACTGGATCCCACTTTGCCTATTGAATGATCATTCCTAGCGTTCATGCTGACTGCATGACTAAGAAAAATCCAAATTCTCATCGACACCACCTATTGCATCGGATATCAACGAAGCTAATGCGTTGATATCCGAGTTATGGGAGTAATTACGCCATTATGAAGATAAGTTAAAAACGAGCAGTACTAATTCTTCGAAATCCCCTTCTACCGATGGACCTAAAGAGCGGGCTGAACGAAAAAAGCTCAAAGCTCTAGTGATCGCAATCCGAGAGGAGCTAAACAGGGTCACGAAGGGCATAAACGACAACTCTCAGAACTAAAAGAGTCCGATATTGTTGTTGATTGCTACCCTAAAAACACATGCCCTTGCTGCGGTGACACTGACCTCGAAATGAGTGGCAAGCCGTTTTATCGCCATCAAGTTCATGAAATCCCACCACCACGCATAGACATTACTGAATACCAGCTTTACTCGGGCAAATGCACGCGCTGCGGAGAAGCCGTAAAAGCACAAAAACCCAACAACGTCCCTCAAGGGATTATGGGGCCAAATTTAATGAGTCATATCGCCATACTGGCTGGTCAATATCATCTCAGCGTCCGAAAAATGCGCTCCTTATTGCAAGAGCAGTTTGGCACGACCTTCTCAGTGGGTGCCATAAGTGAAGCGCAAAGCCGCATTGTCTCTATGCTTACACCACTGCATCAAGCAATCAAAACCAATATACAATCTGCGCCATTAGTACATGTAGATGAAACCTCTCACTCGAGAAATGATGAGGAGCGCCTACGTTGGTGCTGGCTAGTCGCAAGCGATGATTTAGTCTATGAAAAAATCCTTTACTCTCGTTCTACGCATTCAGCAAAAACAGTACTGAACTCAGATTATTGTGGCATCGTGGTCAGTGACCAATATAGTGGCTACAACTGGCTCTCTCAGGATAAACATCAATTATGTTGGTCGCATGTCATTCGCAATTTACAACAAATTGCCGATTACTCAGGTAAAGGCCATACCGCCCAAATAGGTCAGCGCCTTGTGCTGCTCAGCAAACTAGTCTTTCGAACTCGCCATCGTTGGGAAGCTGGCAAAATCGATGACGTTCTATATCTAAATCGGCTGAGTCGTCTACGATGTCATTTTGAACAATGGCTAGAAAAGGGAGCAATACAAATCCCGATTCAGCGTTATCAAGAGCGGTGTCGAAAACTTAAAGAGCATAGCCAAAGTCTATGGCTGTTCCTAACTAATCCCAAAATCCCTCTCACCAATAATGAGGCAGAGCGACGGTTGCGTGGCTTCGTTATTCAACGAAAAATCAGCTACGGCACAACCTCAGATGCAGGGGATAAGTTCCGAGACAGGCTGCACTCGCTGATAGAAACCTGCAAGAAGAGGCAGATATCTTCAATCGAGACTTTAACTCACATTGTAACTGCTGTGATCTTACAGCAGCCATACCCTAATGTCTTCGACCTTAACGAAGCTAGCTTTTACGCAAACGCTTAGTCAATAACCCGTTGGTGAACGGTTACCTTTTCGGTAGCTGCTCTTTTTATTTTGTCCTTTGCACTATAAACTCAAGCACTACTAAATGCTTAATCCATACACCTAACTAAACCAAGCGCATATCAACTTAAAATATTCAAGTAATGCAACAAGCAACACAATTAGCCCCTTAGTGACGGCCAGTGTAGATTCTTATATATGAATCTCGATAGTTACGGATATCAAACTCAGTTGAACAATGTAAAGCCTGACCTTTTACTGTTTTATAGTTGGATTTAAGCAACTGTAGTTTAGTGGCAATATCATCAGGGTAATTGTCGACTAAAACCCCATTTCCATTTATTAACTCAGAGCACCCACCAACATTACTCAATAACAAGGGCACCCCTGCAGATGCAGCCTCTAACGCTGACATCGGTAGACCTTCACTATCAGAAACTAAAGCGAAAAGGTCGTAACGACCAAAATCATCGAAATCACTTACAGCACCAACGAAGTTGACGTTTTGAGTTTGTTTGCAATCTCGCTTTAATGGTCCATCTCCAACGATGTCCAATTGAACATCGGCTAGGTTTTCAATAGCTTCGATCAAAATATCGGGTCTTTTGGGTTTAGCCAAACGGCCTAAAAAGAGAATACGAAATATCTCAGATTCTTCTTTTCTCACTATATTACGAGGAAATACACTATTTCTTATATACGCCAGCTTATTATCTCGAATGCCTATTATGTCAATGGCATCTTGGCGATCCTTTTCTGAAACACAAAGAATTGAATCAGACAAATAAGAAAGTAACTTTTCGACTGTTATAAACAATTTCTTCAGGCTGCCGCCATTATAAATACACGACCAGCCATGAGAGACGTATATCACCCTACATCCGGTGAATAACTTTAGCAAACGGGCGTATACGCCTGCATTGGCTGAACTTGCGATAAGAATATCTATTCTATTGCTTCGAACAAAGTGAACTAATTTAAATAATGTCTTTAAACAAAACTTTTTTTCTATTCCCGGAACGAATAGAGTTTGTTGAACACTCACACGCTCAGAAAGCCAACCAGGCTTGTTGGTCACCAAAAAATGTTCGAAATCTTTGTCTAACAGAGATATTTGGTCCTTCACCCAAGTCTGAGCTCCGCCAATCTCAGACTTAGTGATTATATGTGCAACTTTTAACATAAAGGTAAGATCATATGACTACAATGAACGGTAAATTGAAACCCACTTGTCGGCAACTGCGCTTAATGAGTAGTTCGCTACAATATATTCTCGAGCTAGTTTTCCTATTTTTTCTCTTTTAGATGCTGGTAATTCGATATATGTGGCCAGCGCTTCCGCTAAAGCGTTGCTGTTTCGAGTAGGCACAACCTTACCATTTTCCTGAACTGCTCCTCGGATCCCACCGCAATCGGTAGCAACGACTACTCGCTCACACGCCATGGCTTCCAGAAGAACAAGTGGCAATCCTTCCCAAGCAGACGACATAACAAAAATGTCTGCAGCGCACATCCAGTTTTCGACATCAGACTGAAGCCCAAGAAACTGAACGCTATTACTGAGATTCATATCATGAACCTTTGCCTTTATTTCTTCTTCTAGCTCACCAACACCAACAATCGCAAGCTTGGCCTTTACGTTGTTGCTTGCTATCAACTCAGAAAACGCATCAAGTAAGTTTGGATAGTCTTTGGGCTCTGATAAACGGCCGACGGCTAAAAGCAGCATCTCATCAGAACCAAGTTTGAGAAGCTTTCTTTTCTCTTCACGGACGCTGACATCAAAGTGAAATTTGTCTACATCTATCCCGTTGACTACCGCAGCAATTTTCCCTGGCTTACAAGTTTTCTTGTCTAAATATACCTTTACCGCTTCTTCACTTACATTGGTGTTCAGGTTACATAACCAATCCGTATACCTGTAAGCTAATGTACGCAGAGTTCCACCTTCATTTGTACTATGAGCGGTGCACACTAAGGGTGCAGATGAACCAATCAGCTTTAGAAATCGCGAAAAGATATTTGCATGGATCATGTGGCTGTGGACAACGTCTGGCTGAAAACGGTCTATGTGCTTTTTGGCTTTTAACAAGGCTTGCAGAAGACTCAATGGTGCCTTAGTTGCCTTAAGTTCAATGAGCTCTACAGTGCTACTTTTGGGAGTTAAAATAGTCTTTCCTGTCAACGAGATAAGCTGAACCAAATGCCCTTTAGAGGAAAACTGGTCAGCTAAGTCACACACTTGCTTTTCTCCTCCCCCGACTTCAAGTCCAGTTGAGATTAACGTTATTTTCAAGATGATACTCCCCAACCAAAGTAAGGCATACTAATTCGGCCCATATAACTAAAAATAAAAAACAATATGAAAGCACATCTAAAGAGTACTTTTCTTGACGATGTTAAATAACAACCAGCAATCAAAACCAATACAACAAAGCTTTCAAACACACGTCCAGTCACTTCGGTTAAAAAATATGTCGACAGGTAGAAGAGAGCACCTGATATTTCAAAAGCATACTTATGACAATAACGTCTACCTTGCATCCAATAGAGTACGAGAATCGACGACCAGAACAAAAATGCTCCGCCACTAACATTTGCATTTACGAACGCGTATTCGTTAGCTTGCCTTGCGCCTAAAAACGCACTAATGATGGCCAAAGATAGTGCAATCCCAATACCAATAGCGGATATGGTAACGCCTCTGAAATTACGTGTAAGCTTTATCTTTTTTGATAAAATTACGACACCATATACAAGAAGAACAAAAAAGAATGATACATGTATAAGAGGTGTAATTAAAAAAAGGACTTTCCTAAAAAAGCAGTCTTTATAGTAGTAAGCCAATAAAAATACTGATATTGCCACACCTTGTCTTAAGTGAATAATGTAATTTTTAACAACCTGTGGAAAGAGAAGTATAATTAAAACGAGAAAAACTTCCTTTCTGTTATTCTTCAAGCAAACATAGCAACTCAAAAAAGACGAAAAGAAGACTAAAACTCTTATGATGTTTTCAGGTGAAAAGAACACTCTGAGAGACATATTCATTAATAACCAAATAGGTTCATTAAATAAGACTCTCACATCTCCCTTAGATAAATAACGCAACATAATTAGCCATGCATTACTAGCATAGTCTAAGTAATTTGCTCTATCTATGATAGAACCATCTATAGGAAAAATTAACACCAAGCTCAAGGCATAAATCATCGATAACGAAAATATTGCCAACTTTGGTGTATTTCTAACTCTATGCATTAAACAATAATCTCTCCCAAGATTTTAATATGTAATCCCTTTGATAACGAAGTGCCGTTTCTTTAACTGACTCATTGGCTGGTGGGTGTTCATAAGCTTCAATTATGGCTGTAGCGAGAGCTTGAACATTCCCTTGTTCTACTAATGTACCATTACTATTATTTACGATTATTTCACTTGGGCCGCTTGGGCAATCAAAGGAAACAATAGGCGTTCCCAACGTTATAGATTCGACCAACACATTGGGAAACCCTTCGTATAAGCTCGTCATTAAGGTTAGGCGAGCCTTGTTATAATATCCTATTGTGTCTGATTGAAATCCTTCAAACTTAACTCTATCGGAGAGCCCTAGCTCTTCAACTTGTTGCTCTAGAGCACCTAGCAGACTACCTTGACCAATAAACACAAGAGATACCTCAGGAATGCTTTTAGCGACTATAGAGAATGCGTCAATTGCATAGTGAAACGCCTTCTGCTTCTCCAAGCGACCCACGCACAATATATAGTTTTCCTTTGCCGACTCTCCAGGAAAACTCTGACTAAAGCTTTCAACCTTGCTCGACACAGGATTATAAATCACGGAAGTTTTACTCTCAGTCGATGGAATGGTCTTAACAAGATCATCTCTCATGCCAACGCACTGGTTAACGATGTGATCAGCCTTACCGTAAAGAAGTTTGATTAAAGGCACAACGACAAACTTCCCCAAAAAGCCCTTAATATCCTTAGTGTTACGTGAAATTGTATTAATATTTCTTGATATGATGGTGTAGTTTTTAATAAGCGTCCATCGAATGATTACCAATACCATTGTTAACTCGTAATTAAACGCCAACCATTTGTCTATATCACTATTTTTAATAAAATTTCTTAAAGGAGCCAACGCATGACGAGCTTGGCGCACATCCAAAGATACCAGTTTTACTTTATCACTAACAATGCTTAGATAGTCTGCATTATCTAGATTAAGAACAACGAGTGTTACGTCAGCTCCACGCTCGGCCAAACCATTTGCGATATTTACGCAGACCCCTTCAGCCCCCCCGCCAGCCAAAGAGCTGATTAATAGGCATACTTTATTTTTACTCATATTATTTGACTTCGCTTTCATTCTAGCTTTGTTGGACTTTTCGAGACTGTAGTTTATAGCTAACGTAATAATCCATGAAGAATAGGAAGCGAGCCGTTGTAATGGACAACGCTCCTCCAATCAGGCCATAGTGAGTTATTAATACTAAGGCTAGCCCGCCTGAAATCAATGAGACTCGGAGAGAAATATTTCTGTAGAGTTTATCCATACCTTTGGGCAGAAAATACCCTTGACTGTATGAATTTGCGACACCAACAAATAACACTCCAACAATAAGGATTATGAGATATTCGTTTGCAGATGAAAACTCTTTACCTAAGAAGACACCTAAAACATACTCACCAAATAGGAATATAAATATCATCGGCGGAACGCTAACAAAAACATTGGCTATAATTAATTTTGATACCTGACTTTCGTTTATTCTCGAAACAACAGGATAGACAGCTTTAGCCAGTACGTTTTGTAATGTAACAACCACTGAACACAATCTGGATGCTATTGCAAACTTTGCAAACTGCTCTGGAGGATATGATGTACCTAGAATAATAGTTGGAATTGAGTTATACAAGTTAGGTGCTAAAAGCCCGATAAAAACATGAAAACTACTTTTTAATGTACTCAAAAATCCAAATGAAAATTTTATACTTAGCTTTTCATTTTTCTTGCAGCTGTAAGTCAAATATAGTCCACTCAATAGCGAGGGTAGACTTGTAGCCAGCAAAGCGTTACTTATATCACTTTCATTGTTTATAAAAAACAATATTACCAATAAATTCGCAAATTTATTGGCTAGCATAACCTTTGTAACTAGCATCATCTCACTCATACCCTGATAATACCAAACAGGCGTAAGAGCGTAGCCAATTAAGTAAGGTATGGCAGCGACTGACATGTAGGTCAAAAATTCTTCACTACCATAAAACACAGCATAACCTAAACAACATAGGATATAGACTGTAGCTAGAAATAACCTTAGACTTTGCGTTTGAACAAATAGACTATTTTTTACTGAGAAGTTATTTCTATTTTTTGACAGTTCTCGTACAGACGTATAGTGAGTACCGTAATCAATAATAGTATGTCCAAAATAGAGAACCGTCAGAATAAGGAGGTAAATTCCATATGATGTGGCTCCAAGTGCCCTTGTTAGTAGGGGCATGGTCACAATTGGAATTACTAAACCAATTAGGTCTATCACTCCAAAACCAATGAAATTTTTAGCAATTTCTTTTAACTTTGACATATTTTATATAAAAACAGCACTGGCATTATATAAATACCAGTGCTTTGAGCTACAAATTAAGCAAGTCTATCGTGAGGATACTCTTCACCACGCTGCTGAAAATCTAAAATTTTTCTATTGACCACTCTGCCATTTTCTATCTCTAATGCCTTGAGCAGTGTTTTATTTTCTTTCCAGCTATCCGATACCAGCATAGGTATATAGTCAAATATTGACTTGGTAATCTCATATGAGGCTGATTTCCAATAGATAGTTGGAGTATGATCTACACAATAGTAATAAACTTTGTTTTTTACGGTAAATGCTGGCTCATCAAAGTCTGTAGGTTTAGCAAAGTAAAAACCCATACCTTCGTCACAACTGATATCAATGATATCAATTTGCTTATCCAAAGAATCGACAAAGCTTTCATCACGGATAAACATCAATGGATCTGTAGGATTTTGTAATACACAGTTAATGATCACATCATATTGTTCAAGTGCTTTGTGACTATCTATGTATTGAGCATCATCAGTTTCTAGAATAACGTTATTGCCATCCAGCTTCATTTGCTTGTAGTCGACACTTTCTACTGGCGCATTAATTAAATAGCTAGGTCTTTTGCTGTAAACAGAAATGTCATTAATGCCGAGAGATTTTAAACTGCTAATAGCACCTCGAGCCGTAGCCCCAAAACCTAACACACAAGCTTTAATTCTTTTACCAAAAAAGCCATTCTTGCCACTTAACATCATCATGTGCTGAACTGCTGCATAACCAGCCAGCTCATTGTTACGATAGAAAATATGGGTATTGTCATTCCCACCGTACATGGCTTCCCAAGCAATTATTGTCATTTTCTTATCGATTGCTGCTTGAGTAATTTCCTTACCTTGCACACAATGAGGCCATCCCCAAAGGACTTTACCTTCATCAAAATATTTGAAGTCTTCCGTTGTAGGTTTTGGTAATAGCCATACGTCACAGTATGTGTACAAACTCTCGCGATCTAGAACGCCTCCGAACTCTTGTTCAAAAAAAGCATCACTGATACCAAAGGCTTCTCCATAGCCTTTTTCAAAATACATATGTTCTCTTACATCACTTGGGAACCGTTCTAGAAAGTCTGGATGTATCGCAATTCGTTTCTCATGTTTTTTGGCTGACCGACCAAATACAGCTAGCTTTTTCATTCTATACTCCTTCATGCAGCATTTTTATAAAATCATTCACTCTTGGATCCCAGCAAGAGTTGTCACAATGTATACCTTCCTCAAAGACAAACTGATTATCTTCAAGCTTAAACCTGCCAGGTTTTCCATCTACTTTCATTTGATACGGTCTGTATGCACCAATAACCGACTGCATTTCGTTGACAAAATACTCACCCTCTGTGGTCTCAAAGACATCGAGAACCATGCATCGCATTTGCATTTTGTCTGTTGCATCTTTAAGAAGATGCAGTAGCTCGTCCGTAGGCCTGTTCCAGCCAACCAGTTCAGAGCCGCTAGCATAGCCATTTTCTCCCAACAACTTTTGATGACCAAAATAGCTATCTCCAATACGTATCATTCGCCATTCCCACTTAATGTTCAGGAAATCCTGAATGATAGCGTAGTGCTTTTGAGCTCGACCAAATCGAGGAACTTTAATCCCTTTAGTTGAGATCCATGGAACTAAACCTAAAGCTAACTCTGGGCTGAATCGACCAAAAACACGATCGATATATTTTTTGTACTGCTTTGCATCTTTTATAATTGATACAGCGCTTCCCCCAGCTCCAATATTACTCTTTGAAACTACTGGGAATGTAATATCCTCAAGATTTGAGAGAGCTTCATGCTTGCTAGAATAAATTCTGGTTTTTGGATGAGGTATGTCAAAATGCTTTAGAAACAGACACATATTTCTTTTGTTTTCATATGTATATATTTCATTCAAAGATGGGTATATAGGCTTTTTCAAAACCTCATTGATGAAATATACTCTTTCATCAAATATTGTCTTATGCTCTTGATAATTACATGGAGGGCGAACGATATATCCATCAATATTTTCTTCGCAGCTATCAAGCCAGTCATTAGACATTAAATCAATAACTTTATAATCCGCACCAGACTTTCTTACAGAGTCTTTCATTTTTTCCAACTCGTGCCCCTGATAGCATAAAATGCCAATTTTCATATCATTCACCAAAACTTTATAATATCAATTTGTTTTATTTTTATCGTTTTCTATATATAGATAGAACAATGCTAACCATTGCACCCAATATAAAACCTAATAATGTACCAACAATACAGATGAGTGCTCTTGATGGTTTAACTTTAACTTCGGGAACAACCGCTGGGTCAACTACTTTGAAAATGAACTCCTCTTGCGCTTCTGCAAGCATTAGTTTCTTTGTTTGTTCTTCTATTAACTTGTAAAACGTACTTTGCATTTCAGCTACAGATGTCTTATTGAGCTGCTGCTTTAAATAAACCAAGTTGTTGGACACTTCTGATATTGTCCTCTCACGCATAACTCTATTGATCTCATTTACTATCCAATCAACCCACTGTTTCGCAATGTATGGGGAGTAATATGTCATTGAGACAGTATATAAACCACTTGACTTATCTTGCTTTATACTAAATATATCTTTGATAAAAAGCTCATATGCTTCTTGTTCTGTGGGGGCCTCCCCTCTTAAACCATCAGGAGTTCGTAACCACTTATTGTTACTTTCACTATATATGTCATCATCAATGACCAATGTATTATCTTCCAACACCCAGCCTTTAGTAGCCATCAAAGGTACCAGTAAATCATGACTCCCAATAAATGAACTTATAAACTTTCTCGAAGACATCACCTGAACTGCCAGATCAGTTTTCGATGTATCTCCACTACCAAGGCTAACACCTGTTAGAGCTGCTATGCCGCCAAACTGACCGGCTATTTTCTCTAGTCCTCCACTATCACTTCTCTCTGTCGGTGCGAGCAATGCATAAGCTTTATATATGTTTGGTTGATTTAACGCATAGATTACAGAGCCAACAGCAAATATAACTGTGGTAATTATAATAATCCACTTGCCTTTCCATAGAGCCATAAATAAGTCAGTTAAACCAATCTCGTCTTCTGGACGATATACTTCATTGGTAGGCAAATTGTATTGGTCACGATCTTCATTTGACATTATTGATTGTTCCATTCGTGGATAGTTAGCATCTTAGAATACTTTTACTATTCCAGCTTATTCGTCATAAATTAAGTAAAGGCTCTTAATCATCGATTAAGAGCTTTCTTGCTTTACTTCAGAGCATTTATTGCTACCCCTGTCTGATACAGGATCTGTGTTGCAGCTGTCCAAGTGCTTAGCGCATCTCGGTAATCGGTATCAATTGGTACGACAATTGTGTCACCAGCCTCCAGCTCCTCCTGGTTGTTACCGAACCAGTAACCAGAGGATGGTTTGTAAACAGAGCCGTCAGCACGAACTACGAAGATGCGATCTTCATCCGCTTGTTTCTTCGCACCGCCTGCTTTGTTCAAGTAATCATTAACATCAAGTCTGTTATCCAACAAGTAAGTAATTGGAACCTGAACTTCACCCATAATTGAAACTGTGTTGCGGAAGGTAGGTACAAAGAGGAAGTCGCCGTCTTCTAACATAAAGTCTGCTGAGCGATCACCTTTGAAGATACGGTTTAGCTGCACTACCATACGCCCAAGCGCCTTACTGCGACTTGCTTCTTCAACAAATGCTAGCGTTTTCTGTGGATCGGTAATTACGGAACCAATATTGCTGTCGGCCCTGAATGTTTTCTTCGCAGTTTCTGCGCGCATATCAGCGGCGTATTGATTTAAGAGCTTCTGCTCTTGTAAGCGCAATGCCTCACGCGTGAATATTGCTCCTTGAGGGTGAGCAAATTCTGTCAGACCACCAGCTCGACCCAATAACTCACTTAAGGTTTCACCTTGGCGCAATGTATAGGTTCCAGGGAAGCGAACTTCACCCTGTAAAGTTACTGTGCTTTGTAGCTTCACATTTGGCTTTTCTAAGATGTTCAAACGATCTCGGCCCACGATAACTGCATCGTCTGAGGTACCGCCTTGTATTGCTTTACGTAAATCAATCCGTTCAACATCAATATAAGCACGCTCATCTGCACTATTAATCGCGGTTCGTGCTAACTCTGCGCTAATTGTGAATGCGTTATAAGTCAAACCACCAGCGGCTTCAATCAGCGTTGATACCGTCATTCTTGGAGTAATCGGGTAGCGCCCAGGGTGCTTCACTTCACCAAATACTTCTGCAATTTGAGGGGCTAGCCCCAAACGAGACTGTTGTTGGAGTTGTAACAATACTGGTGCAAGCAAAGTGCGACGAGTATTTTGCTTCAGCTTTTCAAAGTCTTCCTCTGTAATCTCTTTACCGCGGAAAATAATTTTTCTTTCTTCTTTTGCTTGCTGGTTCCAGCCAACATAATTCTGTTGGTTATTGAAATTAGTTTGTTGCGGATTATTGCTAGTCATCGCATTGTTACCTGCGATTATCGAACCTGCAGGGTTATTAACCATAGCAACAGACGAGCTCATCTGTTGCTGTTCTTTCTGTTGCTCCATCTCCGCCTGTTTTTGAGCTTGCTCGAGTGTTTTCGCTTTTGTAATTTCTTCATCATTAGCGAGTGTATCTAAATCTTCGTTATTGAACCGGTTGAAGACTAGAACTCGGTCACGAGAACGTAGAGACATATTGTCTTTGCTGTTAGGAGATAAAATCGCGTTCGCGAGGTTTATCTGAAATACTTCGATATCACGTTGAGTATTAACTTCTCGAACAACAACGGCGTAGTTAACATCAGCAGTGGCATTAAATGCAGAGTCGACAGATTTAAACAAATCAGCAATACGCAAACTTTGATGCCACTCTACATACCCAGGGTGTCTGACATCCCCTTCGATTTGAACATATCGAGTAAGCTCTTCGCTTTTTTTCAAGATTTTAATAACATCGCCATTTTTTACTTTGCTTTGCTTATCTTGACTCTTACTAAAATCGAGAGTGACCGCTTCACGAGTCCCATGCGTTGCATAGCGTTTGATTTCTAGCTGTTCTTTATACGCGTTGGCAGTAAAACCACCAGCTATTTGAATAAGTTGTTGGTAGGTTTCACCCGGCTTAACCTCATAAATTGCAGGACGATTAATCTCGCCTTCTATAGAGACTGTATCTTTAACAGAGCCGATTAAAACAACATCATCCGGTAGTAAGCGCACATCATCACTCGCATCACCTTTTAGTAACAGATCATACATGTCCAACTTACGAATAATTTTTCCGTCACGCTTTAGCTGAATATCTCTTAGTGCCCCACTTTCACCAAAACCACCGCTGTAGTAGATAGCCTGTGATATTGTCGTTAATGCGCTAACCGTGTACGCTCCTGGCTTATATGCATCGCCCATAACAAATACTTGCATGGTACGTAGTTCACCTAATGAAATATCGCTACGAACACCTATCATTTGCTCTTTTACACGTTGCGTTAGAGAGTCTCTAACATCAGAAAAGTGCATACCTGCAACATTTACTGGCCCAAGAGAAGGAAAGTTGATTGTTCCTGCGCGATTTACACGTAAGCGATGTGTTTCGTTCTCCTTACCAAATAACTGCACGATGATTTCATCGCCTGCACCCACAGTGTAATTAGCCGGAACTGGAACATCACTTATCGGAGCAAAGGTACTTGGAGAGCCAGCAAAGAGTTCAAGGCCAAAGCGTTGTAACTCATCATCTTCTTTTTTAGTATCCCATATTTTTTCTACTTCAGTAGAACTCGCCCCACTCAATTGAGTTCTAGGTTGAATAACTTGCGGATTTGAGTATGACGTAGACTGGGAAGAAGAGCCTGAAGGGATACTAAAGCCATACTTACTCGCCAGTGCTTGCTGCTGATCTGCTGGTAAGTTCTGAAACATTTTGATTTGTTCTGAAGTAGGTGTTTGCGCAGTCGAGTAAGACGCAAACATGCTTGCCAAGACACAAACGGCAATGGAGAGATATCCTTTAAACATGATATGCCACTATAATAATTGGATAAAAGGCCCTAGCGCTCAAGTTTGAGTTCTAGGTATTTAAATTAGAATCTGTGCTGGAAACCCAGTGTAATCGAGTTAAGGCGAACTTGGTTTTCTGAAACGTTATCAACGAACTCAAACACAACTGCGCTTTGTTTGTTCAAAGCGTAATGCATACCTAACCCAAAACTGAATCCTTGCTCTTTGTCGGAGCCTACATTTTGTAAGTCAAGTTGAACGCTCGAGTACCCTGCTAAACCGTAAAGTGCAACTCGCTCTGAAACAGGCATATTTAGCTTAAAAAAGCCACTCATTGCACTATCAACGGCAAGCCCACTATCACGCTGAACTGACGTTCCATAGCGTCCTTCTAAACCAATATAATCGTTAAAGAAGTACCCTGCTTGCGCACTAAGAAGAAAGGGGCTTCCCTCTTTCACGGACTCAGAAGGCGAGCTTTTCAATTCGGCATTTGAGTAACTCACTAGTGCACCAGCGTAAAAATCGGCAGATGCTGAAAAAGAACTCAGGCTTAAGCACAGTACACTAAGTATTCCTAAACAATGCTGTTTTCTTATCACGTAAAAGTTCCTAGTACTGGTAATAATGAGTGCTACGGACTTCAACGTACGCCTCGAAGACTCATTAATTATTGATTTTTGGCACGCTACCGCCCGGCGGCGTTGAGCGTTAGCCACTGTATCGCTTTCTTTATATTCAAGCGCCCAGCTCCCTCCAAACACTTAAGCCATACTGAAGGAACAGGCCGCCAAATTATGCACGCTTGATGGTTTATCAGCAAGTAAGGGAATAAGATAACCGCGCTATGTCACGTTGGTGTTAGGAATGAGATCGGAAGCCTGGCAAAATAAGAAACTATTTACATGCTAACGCTTTTTTATCTAGAATATAGTTTGGAGCATTTTTTATGCTACCAAACATCGATGTTTTTATACCGGATATACAAGGATTAATAATGAAGAATACAGCTCTAGCTATTCTTATGGCTCTAAGCGCATCAACTGCATTTGCAGCAGAAGAAGCAGGTTCAGCAGGCGCAGCTTCTGCATCTGCAACAGGTACAACAGCCGTAGCAGTAGGTGCAGCAGCAGCTGTAACTGTAGTGGCAGTTGCAGCGTCAGATAGTGACTCGTCTACAGCAACAAACTCTAATTCTGGCTCTGGCTCAGTAGCTAAATAATTTAGCTCTAGTATAGTCCAGCTGATCGCCCTGAAATAATCAGGGCGATTTTATTTACAAGAGGGTACAATGAATATCTTCAAAGCGTCTAAATGGATACGCCCACTTCTCACTCTTCCGTTATTCTTCATAATTCAGGGTTGTACACAAAAGTTCAATGATGTTTCAGCAACCGTCCAAGAAGCATACGGTAACTACATCGATGTAGAGATGTCCTCAGACGAAATAAACGCAGTTCCTTATGCCAGTGCCTATTTGAGACTGGGGAATCAAAAACAGGTCTTTGTTGTTTTAGCTTTTGCAGAGCAAAATCCTCTCAATGGAAAAATACAACTGAAATGGGTAAGTGCTGACAAAGCTATGATCGTTACGGAGAATGGGCATATCGTCAAAACGATAGGTCTACAGAATGGGGACTTAGCGGGTGTTTATGGTGATGTGCCAGATTTTTCCTCTGATTCAGCCTCTGTTAACTACGCACTCTCATACGACTGGGCAACACAATATCGTTATGGCTTTCCAGCAAGTGTGACTCGTTCTTACTCAGGTCAAGAAACGTTGACGACACCAATGTCTAGCGCTACGACCAATGTATATAAAGAAACTGTTGAGTTTAGTAGTCTTTCCCACGGTATCGAAAATATTTATTGGGTTGATGAACTAGGTCAGGTTGTTAAAACCTTACAATATTTAGGACCTAATATGATCCCGGTTGAGTTGACCATTTTAAAGGGGTATAGTAAATCATGAGCAAGCAACTAATCACATTATTATGTTTGGTCATGCCACTTTTGAGCTCATATAGTTTAGCTCAAACAGAAACCTCTACAACACAGTCATTAAATGTTGAGTTGCTTCAGGTGGGTAAACAGCTACAATTCCAAGTACCTGCTCGTTTAGAAAGTGTGCTAGCACTCGCTTCAGAACACAACGTCTCACTACAATACCCTCTTGGTACGACTTTGTTTGATAAATCGGATCGTGCTGAGAAAACGTCTACCGCTTTAAAGAACTCGGTACTCAATCAAATGATCCAGCACAATTTGGTTGCACATCCATTCTACAAATTCATTAAGAAGCAAAGCTTTGCGCCACGAGCACTATCTGCAATTGATGTTGATAAAATTCGACTAAATAAATTCGATAATCCTCTTTTGCACGGTACCTACGCTCTAGCGACTCCTCTACGCGAAGAGAAAGTGTATTACGTAGGAAACCTAAATAATGTGTATTCCGTTAAGGATCAGGCAGGCATCCCTTTACAAAGACAAATAGAGAACTTGGAAAGTAACATTGATACATTATCAAATGCGCCAGTGTTGATTTACCCAGATGGACACGTAGTTAAGCCGCATCATGGAGCTTGGTTGACAACACAATATTACTTACCACCTCTGACATTGGTATATGTCCCGTTTGGTGATTTTGAACACTCCGAAATGGATCAAGATATTGTCCGCCTACTCACTCAACTGATACCAAACTCCACAAAGAGACCGCAATGATGCCAATTAGAAAAAGCTTAACCCTTTCTTTAATGGGCCCAGCATTGGTTTGGGCTCAAGACATGCCGTTTGAAGCTCCCTCTTTACAACCTTCCCAATCTGATTTTGGTGGTGTTGGTTTAATGCAGATGCCAACAGGACGTATGGCACCAGAAGGTGAGTTCAACTTTTCTGTCACCGGAAGTGATGAATACCTTTTTTATAATGCAACATTACAAGTTATGCCTTGGTTGGAGACGACTATTCGTTATACGAGAGTAGCATCAATACCCTACGATCCAACTTTTCCTAATGTTGATAATGAGTACACCGATAAAGGTATAGACTTCAAAGTTCGATTGCTAAAAGAGTCTCAGTATATTCCTGAGGTCTCTCTCGGTGTCCGAGACTTTGCTGGAACAGGACTATTTGATGGTGAATTCATCGCAGCAACAAAACGTTGGTCCAATAGCAATATTGGAACATTCGATTTTACACTGGGGATAGGTTGGGGGTATTTAGGAACTAGAAATAACATATCTAATCCAACATGTAAGCTTTCTGAGAGTTTCTGCGAACGCCCTTCAGACACACTTGCCAGTGGAGGCACCACGAACCTAGATCGTGCTTTTAAAGGCTCAGCAGCTTTGTTCGGTGGGATAGAATATCAAACTCTACATTCCCCTCTTCGTTTGAAATTAGAATATGATAGCAACGACTATAGCGAAGACTTTCCAGCTGTAATGGCGGGTGTAGACATGTCCCCGCACACACCGTGGAACTTTGGAGTGCTCTACCGCCTAGGAATGGCCGATTTTCGTTTAAGCTATGAACGTGGAGACACGTTGGTCGCGGGCTTAACGCTAAACACTAATTTCAATGATATGCCATCATTCTGGCGAGACACACCAACCCCTGAAGTGAAAGATAACCAGCCTGAAGAACTATCTGATGTTGACTGGGAACGTGTAACAGAAGATTTAGATAAAATTGCTGGTTACCAAAACACGCGCATTTATGTCGATGATAATACAGTAACTGTCGTTGGTGAGCAGAAGAAATATCGTGACCGTAACGAAGCACACGAAAAAGCCGCAGCTGTACTCCATAATGAAATGCCTGACGGTATTGATATCTATGCGATCAATGAACGTAACCGAGGCTTAATCAGTGAGCAAACTATTATTTCTAAAGAGAAATATCGCGACTTTGCTCAAGTCAATTATATCAACCCGAAAATAGAAGATACCACCTCCATAGCTACTACTAAGCCAACAGGAGAGTCTGTCTATGATGGATTTGAGCGCTTTGATTGGGGCTTTGCACCAAAGTTAGTTCAAACACTGGGAAGCGCAGAAGACTTTTATTTGTTTAGTATTGGCTTGAGTGGCAGTGCTTCTTATTGGTTAGCTGACAACCTAGAGATCGGTGGCTCACTGTACTGGGATTGGTATAACAACTACGATAAGTTTATCTATGTAACTCCACCTGATGGCACTACAGTTCCTCGTGTTCGCACCATGTTCCGAGCTTACCAAAATGAACATGCTGTAACCATGTCAAACTTACAATTGACTTGGTTCCAAGAGTATTCCAATACGATGGACCAGCAATTCTACGCGGGTTATCTGGAGAGCATGTTTGCCGGAGTAGGTACCGAGTTTCTTTACCGACCACAAGGAGCTAACTGGGCGATTGGCGCTGACGTCAACGTAATTTCTCAACGTGATCCACAAAGTTACTTCGGTGTTTACGATGAGAAATGGCAAAACGTGCCAGAATATGGACGTCCGTTCCAAGTTATTGATAAAGGCTTCACTGGTTTTGTATCTGGTTACTACTACCCTCAATGGGATTTCCTACAAGATTTGATGATCCAAGTCGATGTTGGTCAGTTCCTAGCTGGTGATGTAGGTACACAAATCAATATTTCTAAGCAGTTCAAGAGTGGCGTAATTGCTGGCGCCTTTGCCTCATTTACAGACTTGTCTGCGGACGAATTTGGTGAAGGTAGCTTTACTAAAGGTTTCTACTTGTCGATTCCGTTTGACATCATGACCGTTAAGCCAAGTAACAATCGTGCGAACTTTAGTTGGCAGCCTCTTACTCGTGACGGAGGACAGAAACTCGGACGTAAATACAGCTTGATTGAATTGACCGATGAGCGAAATCCTTGGTATCAAAGGCCTAACCGTTCGGATGTGGAATAATAAAGTAATCAAGGGAGCTGCGGCTCCCTTTTTCATATCTAGATACTGAGTCATAGAAGACTAAAACCTATCTTCCTGCTTCCAATAGCGCTACTTTTCGTTTCTTGCTAGAATTCCTGAGAAAATTTTAATCTATGGTGGAAGTTCTATGATCATCGTAACTGGTGGCGCTGGCATGATCGGCAGCAACATTGTTAAAGCACTAAACGAAGCTGGTATTAACGATATCCTGGTTGTCGACAACCTAAAAAATGGAAAAAAATTTAAGAACTTAGTTGATCTGGACATCACAGATTACATGGATCGTGACGACTTTCTGACCCAAATTATGGCGGGCGATGATTTTGGTCCGATTGAGGCAATTTTCCACGAAGGTGCTTGCTCTGCAACGACTGAGTGGGATGGTAAGTACATGATGCTAAACAACTACGAGTACTCTAAAGAGCTGCTTCATTACTGTTTAGATCGCGAGATTCCATTCCTATACGCTTCTTCAGCAGCCACTTACGGCGATACAGATACTTTCGTTGAAGAACGCGAATACGAAGGCGCACTGAATGTATACGGTTACTCGAAACAGCAGTTTGATAACTACGTTCGTCGCCTATGGCAAGACGCTGAAGAACATGGTGAGACCCTTTCTCAAATCACCGGCTTCCGCTACTTCAACGTATATGGCCCACGTGAAGACCACAAAGGTAGCATGGCATCAGTTGCGTTCCACCTAAACAACCAACTTAACGCAGGTGAAAATCCTAAATTGTTCGCGGGCAGCGAATCATTCAAACGCGACTTCGTTTACGTTGGTGATGTCTGTAAAGTAAACCTGTGGTTCTTAGAAAACGGCGTATCAGGCATTTTTAACTGTGGTACTGGCCGTGCTGAATCTTTTGAAGAGGTAGCAAAAGCAGTTATCAAGCATCATGGCAAAGGCCAAATTGAAACCATCCCATTCCCTGAGCACCTAAAAGGCGCTTACCAAGAATTCACACAAGCGGATCTGACCAAACTGCGCACCGCAGGCTGTGATGTTGAATTCAAGACAGTTGCAGAAGGCGTTGCCGAATACTTGACTATCCAAAACAGTTAAGCACCACAAGGTGGTAGAACCATAACCTGCCACCTTTACTCAAATGCAATAGCCTGTATCATTCCTAACTATCTTTTTTCTCATTTAAACCACTTCGCCCGTACACGAATAGGTAACTAGACACGCCATGACCATAAAACGTGATGACTTCGACCCCAAAGCATATAACCCTGAGTTTAAGCGCCACTTTCTGTCGCCTAAGTACTGGGGCACGTGGTTAGGTGTTATCTTATTTTTACCGTTATCATTAATGCCACTGGGTTTACAAAAGTGGTTGGCGAAAACCATAGCCAAAAAACTGTCTAAATCCCACAAAGGTCCAGCTCATCGAGCGAGGGTTAACTTTGAGCTGTGTTTTCCGGAAAAATCGTTCCAAGAACGTGAAGCTTTGATAGAAAAAACACTCTACACAGCGGCCATGTTCTTTTTTCGCTTCGGGTTACTAAGTTTACGCTCACCAAAATGGCTTCAGAACCGTTGCCAAATTCGCGGCCTAGACATTTTACGACAGCACATTGATAACAACGAAAATGTAATTTTAATGGTTCCCCACTCTTGGGCTATTGATGTGCCTGCTATCTTGCTCGCTTCAATGGGAATGCCAGTTTCTGCAATGGCGAAGAAGCAAAAGAATGATGTTGCTGACTGGCTGATGCACAAGCAAAGGGTCCAATACGGTGGTCGTGTTTATGAACGCTCAGGTGGCATTAAGCCTTTTCTGAAATCCATTCGAGATGGCTATGTAGGGTATTATCTACCTGATCAAGATCACGGCCCAGAGCATAGTGTGTTTGTGGATTTTTTTGCAACACGTAAAGCAACGCTACCTGGTTTAGGCAAAATTGCGAAACTATCACGCTCAAAAGTACTGCCTCTATTTGCGTCGATGAACACTGAAGATGGTACGTTTGATATTGAGATTTTACCAGCGTTTGAGCTGGATAAAGGCGAAGAGCAAGACGCTCGTACCTGTAATGAAGCCATTGAATATTTTGTCGGTGATAAACCCGAACAATATATGTGGGTACTACAGTTGCTGCACTCTCAAGAAGACGGCAATAACTATTACAATTTGTTTAAACCAAGATATAACAGCGACTGGAAAGTGCAGTGAAAGTATTTGTCGTAAGCTTGGCTCGATCGCTAGATCGCCGAGAACGTATTGAAGAAAAGTTAAAACAACAAGACATTACGTTTGAATTTTTTGATGCAGTAGATGGCTCTGTTGACCGTTTTCTTCATTCAGAAAAAAGTCGTCCTACCATTACTCTACGCCGCAAAGGGTATCAATTAAAAACCAGTGAAGTCGCCTGTTTTGCAAGCCATTACGAGTTGTGGGTTCGCTGTGTTGAGCTTGATGAACCGATCGTCATCTTAGAAGACAACGTCGACCCCGTAGAAGGGCTGAAGCAAGTACTCGAACATACCCTTCCATTGACTTCTAATTATGACTACATCAAGTTGTCTGCCACTCAGAAGCGTGTATTCACCCCAATCGTACCGATTGATGATAATCATATGCTAGGGGGATACTCAGCAGGCACTTGTGGTACCACCGCTTATATCGTTACACCTAAAGCAGCCTCAAAGTTTGTTATGCATGCTCAAGAGTTTATTGAACCAGTCGATGACTACATGGAAAAACCATGGAGACATGGTGTTCAAGTCTACAGCGTGTCTCCAGATCTCTTTACTAGAGCAGAGATTGCTTCGACGATTGGTGGTAAAAGAAAAGATAAATCCAAAATGACTCTTGCGAATAAAATATACGCTGAACTTTTTAGAACTTATGAGTCAATTTTGAAATTCCTATACTGGAAAAACAAAGCATGAAGATTTTAGTCATTGGCCCTGCATGGGTCGGCGATATGGTAATGTCGCAATCGTTATATATCGTATTAAAGCAACGCCATCCAGATAGCCAAATTGACGTTATCGCTCCAGGATGGTGTAAACCGATTCTTGAGCGTATGCCAGAAATCCATCAAGCGATTGAAATGCCTATCGGTCATGGTGAGTTTAACTTATTAGGCCGCAGGGAAATTGGCAAATCATTACGTGAAAAGCAATATGACCACGCCTATATCTTGCCTAAATCAGCGAAATCGGCACTGATCCCATGGTTTGCCAACATTCCTCTTCGTACTGGCTGGAAAGGAGAAATGCGCTATGGTTTATTGAATGATTTACGCCCTAACATGAAGTCTTTTCAGTACATGGTAGAGCGCTATGTAGCGTTAGCTTATCCAAAAGCAGAAATGGTGGACTCTAACTCTCTTGGCGGGCTTGAAACCTTACCTCGCCCTCGCCTTGCAATCAACGCGGCAGAGCAACAAGCCACGATCAAAAAGTTCAACTTAGCCCAAGACCAACCAATTATCGGACTGTGCCCAGGAGCAGAGTTTGGTCCTGCCAAAAAATGGCCCGAAACACACTACGCTGAAGTTGCGACGCAAATGGCTCGTTCTGGACATCAAATCTGGTTGTTTGGTTCTCAAAAAGACTTAGAGACTTGTAACAATATTCGCGCACTTGTTCCGACGCAATTCCATGAGCACATTCATGTTCTGGCAGGCCAAACCAGCTTAATTGAAGCGGTCGACCTACTTGCTGCATGTAAGACTGTTGTCGCGAATGACTCAGGCTTAATGCATGTGGCAGCTGCGGTTGGTTGTAATGTTGTTGCAGTGTATGGCTCAACTTCACCGAAGTACACCCCCCCACTCGCAGAAAAAGTGGAGATTGTTCATACCGATATTGATTGTCGCCCTTGTTTCCAGCGTGAATGTCAGTACAAACACCTTAAGTGCTTGACAGAACTTTCGCCTAAGCAAGTGCTAGATAGTATCCAAAAACTTGACGCCATTACGATAAGCTCATGTTAGTTCGCATTATTTATACCTTACTACTCGCCCTAGCGTCACCGCTGCTTTTATTTGGTTTGTACAAGAGCAAACCAAATAAGCCTAAGTTCGGCTCTCGCTGGAAAGAGCACTTTGGCATAACCCCCAAGTTAAAAAGCAACGACAAACCTATTTGGATACATGCCGTATCTGTTGGTGAAAGCATAGCAGCAACACCTTTAATCAAAGCCCTTAAGGAACAAAACCCCGAACAATCTATTCTAGTTACAACAACAACAAGTACGGGAGCTGAACAGATTGCTAAGTTGGGTGATTTAATTGAACACCGCTATATGCCAATTGACTTTGGGTTCGCTATCAAAGGTTTTCTTAAAGCAGTGCAGCCAAAACAGATGTTGATCATTGAGACTGAGCTGTGGCCAAACACGCTTCACAATGTTCACAAAGCGGGTATCCCTATAACTGTCGTGAATGCGCGCCTATCTGAAAAATCGTGTCAGAACTACGCCAAAATACAGCGGCTTTTTAACCAGCTTCATCCATGCCTAACTCAAGTACTCTGCCAAACGGATTCAGATGCAGAGCGCTTCGAACGCTTAGGCGTTGAGAAAAAGAAACTATCCGTTACTGGCTCGATTAAGTTCGATATTCAAATATCAGAGCAAGTGAAACAGCAAGGACAGCAGCTTCGAGCCCAACTTGGAAACGATCGTCCGATTTGGATTGCAGCTAGCACCCACAAAGGCGAGGACGAACAGGTATTAGATGCACATAGACAAGTTTTAAAATCTCATCCAAATGCTTTACTCGTTTTGGTTCCTCGCCATCCAGAACGATTTGATGATGTATTCACGCTTTGCCAACAGCAAGGATTTAAAACTGTGCGTCGTACTTCAACGCATGCAGTAGAGACGAATACTCAAGTATATCTCGGCGATACAATGGGTGAGATGCTAACGTTGATGGGCGCAGCGGACATCTGCTTTATGGGTGGAAGCCTAATTGGAGATAAGGTTGGTGGGCACAATGTGCTAGAGCCTGCCATGTTAGAAAAAGTCATAATCACTGGCCCTAGCTATTTCAACTTTAAGGAGATTGTTGAAAACTTACTAGCTGTGGATGGTATCTTAATTGTGCCAGACTCAACGACCCTTGCCCTAAGGACTACAGAGATCATTTCTCAACAAGATAAATATTTACTCCGAGCTTTGCATGCTAATAAATGGGCCTCATCCAATCAAGGCGCTCTAAACCGAACAATGAGCTTACTCCCCCAAAGTGATAAGTAATAACTTAATAATTAGTTTGATAAATACCTCACTTTTACTATTAAGCTTGTATGTTTTACTGTACTAAGCACTTTACCTGTTTAACTTAAAAAGAATATCCATTATGCAAAAAATTTTAGACTGTACTCTTCGCGATGTTGGCTACTATAACCACTGGGACTTTTCACCAGAAGTCGTTGACGCTTACCTCACAGCAGTTGCAAAAGCTAAAATTGATTATGTTGAGTTAGGGCTTCGTAACTATCCTAAGTCTGTTTACAGTGGTCCATTTGCTTATACGACTGAAGAGTTTCTAAACACGCTACACCTACCGAAAGGTCCGACATACGGCGTAATGGTTGACGCAAAAACTTTGCTAGATGCGGGTAAACCTGTTGTCGCTGCCATCAATGATCTTTTTGTACCAGCACAAGAAAGTAAAGTTGATCTCGTTCGTATCGCGGCACATTTCAATGAAGCAGAGCAGTGTGAAAGCATGATTAAAGCTTTCAAAGAAATGGGGTATATCGTTGGCTTAAATCTGATGCAAGCGGGCGGAAAACCATCCGTGGTTATAGCGGAAAAAGTACAGGCGGTAGCAAAAGCAAACCCTGACGTCATCTATTTTGCTGACTCTCTCGGTAATATGGATAGTGCAGAAGTCACTCGCATTGCCGAAATTGTAAAGCAAAACTGGGATGGCGACATTGGCATCCACACCCATAACAACATGGGTCAAGCAATGTCTAATACGATGACAGCTCGTTCGAATGGTGTTACATGGTTGGATGTGACCGTTACCGGAATGGGACGAGGCGCTGGGAACGCCCAGACCGAAAACCTGCTCGCCGAACTTGATGGACTAGATAAATACTTGCCAACAGCAATATATGAACTAGTTATTCGCCATTTTGAGCCAATGCAAAGAAGATACGGTTGGGGCTCAAGCCTTCTATATTACTTGGGAGCCAAAAACGATATTCACCCAACTTATATTCAGAATATGCTTTCTAATCCTAATTACGGAACAGAAGAAATTGTTGGTGCTATCGAGCATTTAAAAAAGCTAGAAGGTACGACAAGCTATAATGGTGATGTCTTAGAAGAAGCGCTTACTGTAGGGAAAATAAGCCAACCAACTGAAAGCCAATCAGACCTATCAGGGATCTTTTCAGGAAAAGAAATTTTACTGGTCACTAATACGCCTAATGCTGCAACACATAAAATCGCGATCGAGACATACATTAAGACTCGAAAGCCTATCGTAATTGGCATCAATACAAAGCATGAGATTAACACTGAGCTTTTCGATTACTTTGCTGTATCTCATAACTCTAAATACTTGTCAGAAAGCAGCCATTACTCAGAGGTAGCCAAACCCGTATTTTTGCCAAAGAACCGCTTTGACGAAGACGAGCTAAGTAAATTTAGTAATATTTCTATGATTGATTACAGTAGCACCATAGAGAAGGATACTCTCACCGCCCATAAAAACTACTGTACACTACCGTATGATAATACCGCTGCATATGCGTTATGTATCGCTTTTATAGGTCAAGCGCAGAAGATATCTCTCGTTGGTTTTGATGGTTATGATGTGACTGACCGACGCCAAATGGAAATGAATGAGATCTTTAGCATGGTTAGTCAGCAGTTTGGAAGTACATCAATTCAAGCGTTAACCCCAACCACTTATCCAGTAAAAGCAGGGTCTATTTATGCACCCGCTATTTAATGGCTATGATACTGTTATTTTTGACTGCGATGGCGTGATCCTAGACTCAAATAACCTCAAAATTGATGCCATGCGTAATGCTTTACGCATGGCCCAAGTATCAGAGCTCGAAATAGATAAGTGTTGCACTTATTTTAAAGCTAATTTTGGCAAATCGCGTTTTCATCATGTGAGTTACTTTGTTGAACATTTCATCACAAATGCAGATGAAGCATTGTACGAACGTATACTAAACTGCTACTCAAAGCAGTGTGAAGAGCTATACATGGAAGCTCAACTGACGCCTAATTTTATTGCAGCAATTACAGGTTGCCCAGCCAAACTCTATGTAGCGAGTGGATCTGCTCAAGACGAATTACGAGAAGTATTTGTTAAAAGAGAGCTGGCGCAATATTTTACGTTAATTCTAGGATCACCTACCGCGAAAGCAGATAACGTTGCAACCATCCTAAAGGAGTCTTCAGGCGCGGCTCTAATGATCGGTGACGCATTATCAGACTTTCACGCAGCCAAAGAGAATAATATTGATTTTCTTGGCTATCTTCCTTTTTCAAATGTAAAAGAAGAGCTTGAAAGCTTATCAAAAAGTGAAGGTTTCAATATTCTAAGGAGTTGGTAAGCATGAGTGTCCATGTTTTTCTACCATGCCGGAAAGGCAGTGAACGTATCCCAAACAAAAATACCAAAGACTTTGCAGGTGTAAAAGGTGGGTTATTAAAAATCAAACTGGATCAGTTAATCAATATAACTGACCTAGATTCGATAGTCGTATCTTCAAACGATGACTTTGTACTGGATTTTGCTTCAACATATAAAGATTCTCGCATACGAATAGATGAACGCCCAGAGCACCTAGGGGCAAGTTCAACAAGCACTGATGATCTTATTAGATATGTTCCTTCGATTATTACTACGGGTCACGTACTTTGGACTCATGTAACCTCACCATTCTTAGACGAGTCAGGTTATAGCGCTATTATCAAACAGTATAATCAAGCACTCACGGAAGGTTATGATTCATTAATGACGGTCAAAGAACTACGTGGGTTTATTTGGAATAAAGATAAGCCAATTAGCTACGATCGTAATATAGAAAAATGGCCTAGAACTCAGACAATTGAACCTCTTTATGAAATCGATAGCTCAGTCTTTTTAAATAGTGTAGAAAACTACAAAAAGCTAAATGATCGAATTGGACTAAAGCCTTCGATGTACATACAGGATGCAGAGAGCTCAATTGATATAGATTGGCCAGAGGACTTTACTTTCGCTGAATCTATGTGGTTACAGAAAAATAAATGATCATCGGTAAATAGACATTACAATTGTAGCGTCTATTTACCTGTCATTTCATCGTCTAGGATAAGCATCGATCATAGAGAAACTAGACCTATTCACGATTTTTACCCCTTTGAGATCGGCCCATTTATTTAACAGTTGATGTGCATAAAACGTCAAGAAAGTTAATCGCATCAAGTCCGTCATATTAAAAGGTTTGACCTTTTGAGGATTTTCTAGGAGCGGCAACTTCTCTTCTTTTCCATAGAAATGCTTGTAGACCATATAAAGCTGGTTGCTCTCTTGATCAACATGGACATCATTATGGAAGCTCATATCCGCTCCAAATATTTCCACTGAATCATATTCACATAGAATTGCTACATACACAGCAAAGATAAGCACATTGACAGCTGGAGGTGCGACGATACCAGAAGATAGTGCCATTGGGCCATATTTAATATTAGTTACATTACTAGGAATTGCTCGCAGCACTTTTATCGCTATGTTGCTGTTTTTGATATTGCCTTGAATGAACTCTCTGTCAGCAAAGTCAGGAATAATCAATTGCATTTCCCAAGACACAAGTTCATTTAGATCTTTAAACAATTTATCTCTTTTTTCCACCAGAGAGCTATGGGTGGTTTCATCCCAGAAATAGCTATCAATTAAAATATATTTATTAGGTTTCAACGCCGTAAAATGCTCAGACTCTGAGAAATGATTAACAGCAATCACATCACTATCTGTACCAATACTATTAATATCTGACTTTAAGGATGGTCCATTACCTAAAACCGTACATTTCTCATGTGTACGATAAAAGTCTTTAGGTGAATCAGTGCTTTTATCGCTTCGCTTTTTGAATGAACGGAAAGTTGAAGAAAAATGCCTCTTCATACTTATCGATTGCTTTATATTTTTAATTTTATTCATCTTAACCTACGCAAAACTTTTAAAACCGTTCGATAATCCAGCGTTTTAACAAAATAACAAATCGCTTCGCTGTACAAAGCAGACTTTGATTGTGAAAGTGATGCCATAAACTCAGCGGTACACATACGCTTTTTAATCGCACTCACAACTTTAGTGGCGTTTTTACTCTCTGCATCTCGCAAGTTCATTTTAAGATCTTGCAGTTCACGCTGAGCATTAATTACTGTGTTGTCATACCTTTCTTCACGTGTTTCTTTTGCGAACGTTGATATGCCACCCAATCGATATTGGATCCATTTTTTGTTTTCATGATGAATACCATTTAACAAAAAGGCTCGAAGGACATTGATGCGATCTTCATTGATGATGTCTTTGTTGTAAGGAGCAAACTCGTTCAGTACATCAGAGGTAAAAGCGGCGCAACAACCATCTACTGCACACTTTCTATTAATAATATTTTCGAGTGTGTACGGCTTTTTATTTTGCTTAATCGATTCGAATGACTCAATAACATCGCCTTGCTCAGAAATTTTGTCGTAACCACCAATAATTAAGCTTGGTTTGCCATTTTTCAACCAGGCTTCATAAGTTTCCTCAACTCGGCTCGGCATCGCTATATCATCGCCAGCTTGTACAATAATAAGCTTATTTTGGTATTGCCCCCGCAAGGAGTTGATTTGGCTAACTAAACCAACATTTTGCTTATTGTGGCGATATTCAATATTTAATCCTTTAGGCGCAAACTCTAAAAGCGATAGAATTATTTTATGACTATCATCAGGTGAACAGTCATCCAAGATCAATAATTGGCTTGGCCACACGGTCTGGTTCAATGCCGCTGGCAATGTTTTCTCAAGATAACGAGATTGTTTATAACAAAAGAAGACATAAACCACGTCTTCTAATACTTGCACATGCTCTTGTGTCATTACTCAACCTTAAAAGAGTTGATTGCATCGACTACTTCTTGACTCTCGTCTTCACTCAAGTAGGACGACATTGGCAATGACAGCACCTCATTTTGTAACTGCTCAGTCAACGCTAATGACAGATGACCAAACTCTTTATAAGCCTGCTGTTTATGCGGCGCTATCGGGTAATGTACTTGTGTTTGAATACCATGCTCTGATAAATGCTTAACCAATGCATCTCGGTGTGAAGTTCGCACCACAAACAAATGCCATACATGTGCCTCAGGCTCTGTCACTTCCGGCAAGATAATATTCGGGTTGTTGATTTCGCGTAAGTAAAATGCCGCCAGCTCCTGACGCGCTTTCGTCTGCGCTGGAAGGTAGTTCAGTTTCACTGACAACATCGCCGACTGAATTTCATCCAAACGACTGTTCAATCCTTGATAAAGATTCTGGTATTTAACATGTGAACCGTAGTTTCGAAGGGCACGCAAGGTTTCGGCAAGCTCTTCATCGTTGGTCGTAATAGCGCCACCATCACCCAATGCACCTAGGTTTTTACCCGGATAGAAGCTAAAGCCTGAGGCGTCACCCCATGCTCCAGACTTCTTACCATCAAGTGTCGCACCATGAGACTGGGCGCTGTCTTCCAACACGAGAAGATTGTGTTTTGTTGCCAACGCCATAATCGCTGGCATATCGGCCAACTGGCCGTACAGGTGCACCGGCAAAATGACTTTCGTCTTTTCTGTAATCGCCGCTTCAATCGCTTCAGGACTGATATTGTGCGTCTGCTCATCCGGCTCCACAAACACCGGAACCAAGTCCGCTTCGGTGACCGCCAATACCGATGCGATATAGGTATTACCCGGTACGATAACTTCATCACCTTTGTTGATTTTTCCTAGCTCTCGCCAAGCCTTTAACGTCAGTGTTAAAGCATCTAAGCCATTCGCAACGCCTATACAGTGTTTAACACCACAGTAGTCAGCAAATGCTTGTTCAAACTGTTCCGTTTCCTTGCCAAGGATATACCAGCCAGATTCAATCACGCGTGCACAGGCTTGTTTCAATTCGTCTTCGTACTCGGCATTTAAGCGCTTTAGCTCTAAAAAATTAACGTTCATTATCTACCTAGGATTTTTTCACACTTCAATTTCATTGGCTCAATATCTGACGGGTATATTTCATAAAGATAATCCAAGTCTGTATCGCCAACGAGTCGAGCACCGAACTTTTCATGGAATTTGTTTACCGCATGGTTATCTTTGCGAACATCGAAGTGGCATTTTTTAAAACCCAACACATCAAAGCCAAATTGATAAACTAAAAGAGCACTTTCGAGGGCAGCGTAACGTGTTTTTTCATGATTCAGGATCCAACTTCCCCAACAAAAAGAAACACCTTTAAAGTCGTAAAGTCTAACTGTTCCGCATTTGGTTCCATCTAGCCTCTCTATAATGAAGTAAAACTGCTTCTTTTGTTGCTCGTCCTCTTTATACGCTCTTATCCATAATCTTTGTGCTTCAACACTCGTATCGCATTTGGACAAGTGTGTATTGTATTTTTCATCACCTCGAAGCTGAGTTATAAACTCTGCATCATCTTCTTGAACAAGGCGAAGTTGTATTGTCTTACTTTTCAGCATGTTTGTTTACCACATTCAAAAATTCAGCATAATCGCGTATGTAATCGGCTTCATCATACAATTCACTAGCGACAACCATTAGCACACAATCTTCAGAAAAGTCGTGCATCTCACGCCATTTTAAGCCTTTGATATGCAGTCCTACATCGGGAGATGAAAGCGTCACTTTCTCTTTCGTGGTGCCATCATCAATGACGAAAGTCACGCTACCTTTCATACAGATAGCGACTTGCTCTAAGTCGTAGTGTGCATGAAAGCCCCTAGCTAAACCGCTTTGTGTATCAAAAATGTAGTAAATACGTTTGATATCAAACGGAATGTTTTTGTGTTGCTCTAACGAGATTAGTGAACCTCGCTCATCACCCATTTTCTGAAAAGATATTAGCGGTATATTCGACATTTATTCTTCCAATAACTCTAGAAGATAGCGGCCATAATCGTTTTTAGATAAGGCTTTTCCTGCAGCTTGAATGTGCTCTCGCGTTAACCAGCCTCGGCGATACGCAATCTCTTCTAAGCAAGCCACTTTGTAACCTTGGCGTTTCTCGATCGTTTCGACAAAGTGAGCAGCTTCAAGCAAGCTGCCATGTGTTCCCGTGTCTAACCACGCAAAGCCACGCCCTAGCACGTCAACCGTCAACTTCCCTTGCTCTAAGTAAGCTTGGTTAATACTCGTAATTTCTAGCTCGCCACGATGGGACGGTTGAATAGTTTTGGCAATGTCCACAACGCGGTTATCGTAGAAATACAGTCCGGTCACGGCGTAATTGGATTTTGGCTTGAATGGCTTCTCTTCAATCGATAGCGCTCGCATCTCTTCATCAAATTCCACCACACCAAAGCGCTCAGGATCTTTCACTTTATAGCCAAAGACCGTCGCACCTTCCGTTAAAGCAGCGGCTTGCTGCAACTTTGGAGTGAACCCTTGCCCATAAAAGATGTTGTCACCCAGCACCAAACATACTGAGTCATCGCCAATGAATTCTTCACCAATGATGAAGGCTTGAGCTAAGCCGTCTGGGCTTGGTTGAATCGCGTATTGCAACTCAATGCCAAACTCTGAGCCATCACCCAATAGGCGCTGAAATCCTTCCTGGTCTTCTGGCGTGGTGATGATCAAGATTTCACGAATACCAGCTAGCATGAGTACCGACAACGGGTAGTAAATCATTGGTTTGTCATAAACCGGCAGTAACTGCTTAGAGACACCGCGTGTAATAGGGTAAAGGCGAGTGCCCGAGCCACCTGCTAAAATAATGCCTTTCATTATTCGCCCGCTCCTAATCGCTCTAAACTGTATGAACCATCAAGCACGCGTTGCCACCATTGCTGATTATTGAGGTACCATTCCACGGTTTTGCGAATACCGCTTTCAAACGTTTCTTCTGGCGTCCAGCCAAGCTCTTGAGCAATCTTGGTGGCATCAATTGCGTAACGCACATCATGACCTGGGCGATCTTTCACATACGTGATCAAAGATTCATAAGACTCAACACCTGCAGGTTTGTTTGGTCGCAGCTCTTCAAGCAAAGCACAAATGGTTTTCACCACTTCGATGTTGGCTTTTTCGTTATGGCCACCAATGTTGTAGGTTTCACCGACTTCACCTTCGTTGACCACTTTGTACAGCGCGCGAGCATGGTCTTCCACAAACAGCCAATCTCGGATCTGCATACCATCACCATACACAGGCAACGGCTTGCCATCGAGGGCATTTAAAATCATCAGAGGGATCAACTTCTCTGGGAAGTGGTACGGGCCATAGTTGTTGGAGCAATTAGTGATAAGTGTTGGTAAGCCATAAGTACGTTGCCAAGCGCGAACCAGGTGATCGCTCGAAGCTTTAGATGCAGAATATGGGCTGCTCGGCGCGTATGAGGTGGTTTCGGTGAACAAATCGTCCGTACCCTCTAAATCGCCATACACTTCATCCGTAGAAATATGATGAAAACGGAATGCCGATTGGCGCGCTTCATCTAAGCCCGACCAATATTGACGAGCCGCTTCAAGCAAATGGTAAGTGCCCATCACGTTGGTCTCAATAAAAGCAGCAGGACCATCAATAGAGCGATCGACATGAGACTCGGCGGCCAAATGCATCACCCTATCGGGTTGATGCTCTGAAAACACGCGATCTAGTTCAGCTCGGTCACAGATATCCACTTGCTCGAAGTGGTAACGTTCACTCTCTGAGACATCAACCAGTGATTCTAGATTCCCTGCGTAGGTCAGTTTATCTAAATTGATAACGGTATCTTGGGTGTCACGAATGATATGTCGGACAACGGCTGACCCAATGAAGCCAGCTCCACCGGTTACTAATATTTTCATTACAAATGTTACCTACGTTAATTTTTGTGCCATCAGATACACATGAATACTTTATGATTATTGTAGTTTATAGACTCACTCGAGCATCGTGAGACTCAAGAAGGCTTACTTAGAGCAATTAATATAAAATGATAAAAAACTCAATTAAGATTGAGAAGTATAACCGTCCTGAAAATGTTCAAAATCGGATTCTTGCCAAATAATCTGTCGCTTTAAACGCTCTTTATTAAATGAACGCAGAAGTCTATTTAGATTTTGATGCTTCCAGTCACCAGAAGTTTCAAAACGACACTTATCAAAATCGATAATCCATACCTTATCTTTGTCGTCGATCAAGATATTGTGGATATTCAAATCGGTATGGTTAACGCCAACCTGATGCATCTTGGCAATTTCTTGCCCTATTTTCTGATACATTTCTACCGATAAAGACTGTTCTTGCAAGATACTAACCAGATCTCTGGCGTTTGGGATTCGCTCACTTAATAAATCAGCTTGATAGAAGAGTCCTGACTTTACGGCTCTTGCTGCAATAGGACGAGGAACGTGCACCCCAGCCTCAATTAGCGCCAACAAAAGCTGAAACTCTTGCGCACAACGGGTGTTATCCCAGCCAGAGAACCAATAATGATCGTTAACTAACTTCCCAAACAAACCGCCACGACGGTAATGACGTAGTGCCGCTTGCATGTTCTCTAGTTGGATAAACCATGTCGTGCCTCGCCCCGTCGCACTGCCAACCACCTTGTCTAAGGACTGCCAGTATTCCGCATCAAATATCGGTTGGCTAGGGTCTGTAATGATCTCGTCATCAAACCAGATCACTTGGTTGTTGTTTTTATACTGTTGAGTCATGCGCTCACCCTCTAGCCTAAATACCGGCTGGCTAATATATACAACCAAGTAAATGCAGCAAACGCCAAAGCAACCATAACGGCAGCAGAGCCTATATCTTTAGCTCGCCCACTGAGTTCATGCCGTTCAATACCGATACGATCCACTACCGCCTCAATCGCTGAGTTTACAAGCTCTACAATCAAGACTAATACCACGACCCCGATCATTAAGATACGCTCAACCATGCCGACATCCACTAGCCAAGCCAAAATCACAGCAATACTCAACAGAGCCAACTCTTGTCGAATGGCAGCTTCATGCTTAAAAGCCGCTTTTAATCCTTGGATCGAATAACCCGTCGCTTTAACGATGCGCTTTAGTCCGGTGTTACCCGGCTTGCCAGATTCTTGCGATTGATGTGGTGTTGTCTTTGACATTGCAGAACACTTATCAGTACTTAGCTATATTCGAGCCGTGTATTTTACATTTATTGGGGATGTCTGCATAATTTACCTGCCTCTATTCATCGAATCAGACAATAATTATGTTCACTTCTGCCCCATCGTCACTATGCGTCTTGCGTTTGTCCGCTATCGGAGACGTTTGCAATACTATCGCCACCATTCAAGCTATTCAGAAACACTGGCCTTCGACCCAGATTACTTGGATAACGGGTAAACTTGAAGCCCAGTTATTAGCCGCCATCGATGGTGTAGAAGTGATTGTTTTTGATAAAAAAGCGGGACTTGATGGCTACAAATCACTTTGGCGACAGCTGAAAGGCAGAGAGTTTGATGCGCTATTGCATATGCAGTACGCGATTCGAGCAAGTGTCGCAACGTTGGGCATTAAAGCAAAATACAAACTTGGTTTCTCTTCTGATAGAAGCCAGGACTTTCAAACACTATTTACCAATGTCAAAGTGCCTTCCCCGCAATCTCTGCATGTCGCAGATGGCTTAATGGCCTTTGCCCATCAAATTGGGGTACCAAAGGCAGAACTAGACTGGGTACTTTCTTATTCAGACCACGACCAAGCTTGGGCAGAGTCTCATATTTCTCGTAGTAAACCTAACCTGCTGATTGTGCCTGGTGCGAGCAAAGCTTATAAAAACTGGAACGCGGAAGGTTATGTGGATGTGATTCATCACGCCAGAGCAAAAGGCTGGAACGTGATTCTGGCAGGCAGCCCTGCTCAGGTAGAATTGGATCTGGCAGAAGTCATTCAATCTCGCTTGGAAGAGCCGTGTCTAAATTTAGTTGGACAAAGTTCAATTCTACAAATGCTTGCGTTAATAGATAAGGTTGAAATAGTCATCGCCCCCGATACCGGACCAGCACACATGGCGAATGCCATGAAAACGCCAATCATCGGGCTCTATGCACACCATAATCCGCTGCGAGTGGGACCTTACCGCTACCTAAAATACGTTATCTCAGTGTATGAAGAAACGATCTTTGCGGAAACAGGTAAAAACAGTCACGAGTTAAGCTGGCGAACTCGCGCTAAAGATGAAACGGCAATGAACCGCATTACCAGCACTCAAGTAATGAGCATGTTCGATCAAGTCTTAGAAGATTTGTATCCTCAATACCAGTAAACTTACTGTCTTGATTTGTTAAGAAGGAAATGACCTTGTCCAAACCAACCTTAGCCGTTGCCTTAATTGTAAAAAATGAAGAGAAGCACTTACAAGCTTGTCTAGACACAGTAAAAGATTGGGTCGATGAGATTGTCCTTCTAGACTCGGGCAGCACCGATCGCACCGAAGAAATCGCCCGACAATACACAGATAAGTTTTACACCAATCTAGATTGGCCAGGTTTCGGTAAACAACGCCAACTTGCGCAGCAATACGTTACGGCAGACTACGTTTTATGGCTTGATGCAGACGAACAAGTCACTCCAGAGCTAAAAGAAAGTATCTTACACGCGGTATCAGCCAATAAGCCGAACGTTTTATACAAACTTAATCGACTAAGCTCAGCGTTTGGTAAGTTCATCTACCATTCTGGTTGGTCTCCAGACTGGATTGTGCGCTTATATCGCACCGAATATACGCAATATAATGATTCGCTCGTTCATGAAAAAGTTGATGAGAAAAACTATCAAACTGAAAAACTGGATGGTCGACTGCATCACTACACTTACGAGCACCTTCATCATTACATCAATAAAACCACTGGATACCTCAAGGCCTGGACAGATGAACGGGAAGGAAAAAAGAAAGCGGGGTTAACGACCGCTATCGTTCACGCTCTTGCGAGCTTTTTGAAGATGTATGTTCTCAAACGAGGTTTCCTTGATGGCAAACATGGCTTCATTCTAGCTTGGCTAAGCATGCACTCTACTTTTGTAAAATATATCGATCTCTACTTACGTGAACAGGCAAAAAAATCATGAAAACGACTTTAATTATCACCACTTACAACTGGAAAGAAGCATTAAAAGCGGTGTTAGAAAGCGTGAAACGTCAAACCGTTTTGCCTGACGAAGTAATTCTTGCAGATGATGGCTCTCGAGAAGACACCAAAGCAATGGTTGACCAAATGCGTGAAGGTTTTCCGGTTCCACTGATTCATAGTTGGCACGAGGATAATGGCTTTCAGCTTTCAATGAGCCGCAACCGTGCGATCGCCAAAGCATCAGGTGACTACCTCATCATGATTGATGGCGACATGGTGCTGTCCCAAACGTTTATTGAATCACATAAGCAAGTCGCAAAACCAAATTGGTTTGTGCAGGGTGGACGTGTGTTAACGGATGAAAGCTGCAGCAAGGCCATCATGGAAAACGGCTTAGTGCCTTCCATTTTCAGCAAAGGCATTCGCAATCGTAAAAACTGCATCACCAACGCCTTGCTATCGAAATGGTTCTCTTACGAGCGTAATAACGATAAAGCCACTCGCGGCTGCAACATGGCGTTTTGGCGACAAGATGTCATCGAGGTGAATGGCTTCAACCAAGATTTTGTTGGATGGGGACGCGAAGACAGCGAGTTTGTTCATCGCATGTTGAATGCGGGTAAGTCACGTCTTTACCTAAAATTCGCAGGTGTAGGCTACCACTTGTACCACGTAGAAAACTCTCGTGCGTCACTCGGACAAAATGACGAGATTTTAGAAAACACCATTAAAAACAAGCTTAAACGCTGTGAGAATGGTGTTGATCAATTTCTAGAAGCTTAAGATTATAAAAAGGGGCGTTTCGCCCCTTTTTTATTGTTGCTGAGATAAAGCGAAGTACTTATCGGCAACCATCAATGAGATCAAACGCTCTTTAGGTTTATCTTTGAACTGCTCAACCCACTGGTGCGCATTTTCAATGATCGCTAATGCTTCTTGCTCATTCGCTAGGTAATAATCCATCTTTTCGGGCAAATCCGAATAGTCATCCTTCACTTCAACATAGTGGACGCCTGCCTCTAACTTACCTTCCATAAACCAAGTCTCATATTTTGGCTTTGACATAATAACCAAGGAGTTAGACGACATAGCCCACTTAAGGTTGGTGGCCACATCATTGCCTTCTATACAGAGCAAAAACTTATACTGCAGTTGCTCTTCAATACTCATAAAGCCCTTTTCCCATGGTTCCCCTTCTACCGGGCGGGTCTGGCCAATATTGCATTGCGGATGGTTGTAAAACGCATGAATCACCTTTTTACGATGCGGCTGAAAACCCACGCCGCGCCACGCTACCATGTCCTTTTTATCTTGATAGCGAACAGGATCATCAATAAATTTAAAATGACGAACTTGATTAAGTTTCAACACCACTGAATTTTGGTTGTTACCAAAAATAGGGCGGCTTTTTATAAAGCTCGGTACATTGGGGATGTGTGTAACATCGCCGTTGATGTAGTTAAACGCAAAACTGGAAGGGAAATAGCGTACAACTTGGCGAAGATCGAAAAAATACGTCCAGCCTTTCGTTTTTTTGAATGTATCGATGGTCGAGTAATTTTGTTCTCGGCTATCGACTGAAAACGGCGTTTCACACTTATTGTAATAGTTCACTCGCTCAAGACAGCGGTGCTGCTCTGCTTCGGTCAGATTCGAAAGTAAACGCTTGGCTTGTGCTCGATATACAAAGCGAGGGATAAGTATCGAGAGAGCGTTTGAGAAATAATAAGGGAACTTACTGTCTTTCATTCAGTTTTTCCCCAATCGCGATGGCTACTGGCTTGGGAACGAATTGTTCGATACTTCCGCCATGAATCGCTACTTCTCTCACGATAGTCGACGACAAAAACGCAAACTCTTCTTCAGGAGTTAAAAATACGCTCTCGATTCCTGGTAATAGCTTTCGGTACATGTTGGTCAGTCCAAACTCGTATTCAAAGTCTACCGTTGTTCGTAAACCACGAATAAGAACCTTAGCTTTCTCATCTCTCGCGAAATCCACTAATAACCCGGAGAACCCCTTTACCGTCACACCAGGTAAATGCGCTACAACGTCCTGCATCAGTGCAACGCGCTCTTCCAATGAAAACATAGTGTTCTTCGATGGGCTTGCGGCTACGCCAATCACAACCTCATCAAACATTTCGTGAGTACGTTCTATTAGATTGAGGTGACCATTAGTCACTGGATCAAAAGTGCCCGGATAAATGACTTTCATATAATTTACTAAGTTATTCGAAACTGATTGAATTATTGAGGCTCGAACGCAAGATTACAACAACTTAAGCTCGATAATAGCTCGACTTACTTCTGACACTCACTACAAAAGAAGGTATTACGTTGGCCAATCTTTAGCTCTTGAAGTCGTTCGCCACACTCTGGGCATGGCTCTCCGGGTTTTCCGTAAACCAATAACTCTTGTGCAAAGTAACCCGGCTTTCCATCGGCTTGCGCAAAATCTTTCAGAGTAGTCCCACCTTGCGTAATGGCAATCTCAAGTGTCATTTTGATATTTTCAACAAGTAACCTCCACTCTTGAGAAGTCAACTTACCTGCGGGCCTTGAAGGGTGAATTCGAGATTTAAACAACGACTCATTCGCGTAGATGTTCCCAACACCAACCACGACTTTGTTGTCCATGATGAACTGCTTGACGGCGACACGCTTATTTTTAGCTTTCTCCGCTACATATTCCGCATTGAACTCTTCAGTTAAAGGCTCAGGCCCCATGTTTGCTAGCACAGCATGTGACTCGCCAGGAGCACACCACAGCCATGCCCCAAAACGACGCGGATCGTTATAACGCAGTATTTTTCCACTGCTTAGTTTGAGATCCACATGATCGTGCTTTGCTGGCGGAAAGTCGGCATCTAGGACACGTAAAGACCCAGACATGCCCAAGTGAACAATGGCTGTACCTGTGTTTGTCTCGATCAGTAAGTATTTCGCACGACGGCTAATCGCACGGATCACCTGCCCTTCCAATTTTTTAAGCTCTGTAGGAATATCCCAGCGCAATTTAGGCGTTCGAAAAGTAAACGACTGGATCGTTTGTCCAACCATGTGGGGGCTAATCCCCATACGGCTCACTTCAACTTCTGGCAACTCAGGCATTAGATTCTCCAATTCACCGGCTAATAGTTCTCGCTGCTAGCATAATCGAAAAGAAAAACGATAAATAGGGAAGCTTATTAGGGGTATAGGCGCAAAAAGGCTCTACTCTGGCATAAGGTAGTTTTCATCGACGGAGATAGCGACCCATTTGTCTTGCCAGGTTTTAAATAGCCAAAAATCAGGTAAACGAAAGAAAGTCACCCGCTGCGGCTCTTCGAGATCCTGATACCAAACTTCTACCGTTTCAGGTACCGTCAGGTTAGGTTTTAAATGATCGTACTGTTCTGAGGTGAGCTCGGTCCCTTCCAATGATTGCCAGCGTGATACAAGTTCACTGATCGGTGCATCAACTTTGATGTTGGATTGCCATCGTCCATCATGCAGTTCAAACTCCCAGCCACTATAGTACAAAGACTCCACCGTATAGTCGGAGCGAAGTACATTTGGGTAAGGGTCTGCTTGGTCTGTTAATAGGTAAGTTTTGATCCACATCGGCGCATTTAAGATCACTATAAACGCGATAATGCCCAGAATAAGAATATTGTTCCATCGGCGGCGACGAGCCGGACTCACACGCATAACCATCTCTACTCTCTTATCGTTATGAGTAAACTACCAAAGAGTATTGAGCTTGACTAGAACAACGGTGTGCAAGTGTGTAGGGAAGTGGTAACGAAGCGGCAGAGAGCGATCAATCAAAAATTCGAGTATAGAGTCGGACCAGTAAAATAACTTCAGCAGTACTTTATAATCCGATGACGTACTGAACACTTTATCTTCAGCACTTTTATTCAGGTAATAAAAAACCCAACTCGAAAGTTGGGTTTTTCAATTCATCAAAGAGACTGAAACCAATTATTTGATTTTTGCTTCTTTGTACATAACGTGCTGGCGAACTACTGGATCAAACTTTTTGATCTCAAATTTGCCTGGCATGTTACGCTTGTTCTTATCAGTTGTGTAGAAGTGGCCTGTACCTGCAGAAGATACTAGACGGATTTTCTCACGAACGCCTTTCTTTGCCATTGCTTATTTCCTCTTAAACGTTTTCGCCACGTGCACGCATGTCTGCAAGAACAGTATCAATACCTTTCTTGTCGATGATGCGCATACCTTTAGCAGATAGACGTAGTTTAACAAAACGTTTTTCGCTCTCTACCCAGAAACGATGAGTTTGTAGGTTCGGCAGAAAACGACGCTTAGTAGCATTTCGTGCGTGTGAACGGTTGTTACCCGTTACTGGACGCTTACCAGTTACTTGGCATACTCGTGACATGAATGTCTTCTCCAAAATCGTTTCAGCTCGATATCAACCTTGGTGGCCGAACCTCTCTATCTCTCGAAAAGAAGTTAGAGGTTAAGAACCGCTATGGAAAATCCATACAAGGCTATCAAAGGTCGCGCATTATACTAACTTGATATGCATTGCTCAAGACCCGAACAGATCCTTTTTACAGGTTTTCGTGATCTTTTTTTAGACAGCAGATTTTTTTAGCAGTCCAAGCTGAATTCAGTTAAAAATTTAGTGGCGTGGATGATAGCAGATTTTTAGCAACTAACAACCTAAAAAACGCACAGTTATATCCAGCCTCTTTCAGCAAAAGAGACACTTTCCCCATCTCCGATGACGAAATGGTCCAAAATACGAATATCCACCAATGCTAATGCGTCAATGAGACGCCTTGTAATCCTTCTGTCAGCTTGGCTCGGCTCAGCAACCCCTGAAGGATGATTGTGCGCCAAAATCAAAGCCGCCGCGTTATGATGCAGAGCACGCTTAACAACTTCTCTCGGATACACCGACGCTGCATCCAACGTTCCTTCAAATAAAATTTCATCTTTTATCACTCGGTGCTGGTTATCGAGAAAAAGAATATAAAAAGCCTCTCTTTGCCGATCCCTTAAAATAGAAGACAGATATAACTTAGTTTGGTCGGGGCTGGTTAAGGCATCACCACGCTTTAGCGTCTCCGCCAAGTAACGTTGTGTCATTTCTAGTACAGCTTGCAATTGAACATACTTGGCTTGCCCTAATCCTTTGTGACGACAAAACTCTTCTTCTGATGCTGAAAATAGTTGTCTGAGCGAACCAAAGTCTTGAATAAGGAAGTCTGCAAGCTCAATCACGTTCATTCCGCGGGTGCCTGTGCGCAAGAAGATGGCCAGTAGCTCAGCATCGGTCAAAGCTTGCGGCCCTCGTTGCAGTAGCTTCTCTCTGGGCATGGACTCATTTGGCAAAGCTTTCAGTATCATCTGATGTCTCTTTATATGGAAAGTGTCCCTATTCCACAAAACAAAAAGCGAAAGTCGAGTATGACTTTCGCTTTCTTCGTACTATCAGTGCTTTCCATGCAACTTAACAGTTCATCAGAGTTTAAAGTTGCCAACCAAGCCGTGAATTTCCGTTCCAGACTGTGATAGCTGCGTGCTGATTGACTCGGCATGCTGCAACGTCTCATTAATGTTGTTCACGATCTGTTGAATAGCCACTAAGTTTTGGTTGATGTCTTCTGCAACCGCACTTTGTTCTTCTGCGGCAGACGCGGTTTGAATACCCATATCTCGAATTGTTCCGATAGAATGATGAACACCAGAAAGAGATTGCTGAATGAGCGCAGATTCTTCCGCCGTTTTGACACCTCGTTTTTGGCTCACCGACATCGTACTGACCGCTCTTGACACACCATTTTGTAGCTGCTTGAGCATGTCGCCAATTTCATGAGTACTATTTTGCGTACGACTGGCTAACGAGCGCACTTCATCCGCAACGACGGCAAACCCTCGACCTTGCTCACCGGCTCTAGCCGCTTCAATCGCCGCATTTAGGGCCAACAAATTCGTTTGCTCGGCTATCTCGCCAATCACATCCAGCACTTGGGTTATTTTTTCGGTCTGTAAACTCAACTCAGAAATTGCATCTGACGTGCTGTCTATCTCCGTCACGAGTTCGGTAATGCCTTCTATTGCTTGCTCGACCTCATGCTGAGCGGCGGTGACTTGACTGTTGGCATCGTCAATTGCCTGCGCGGTCGCATTAGTATTGCTGGCTACTTCTTTGGCAGTCATGCTCATTTGCGTCACTGCCGTCACGACTTTGTCCGTCTCTAAACAGTGATCCTGCATTTGACCGCTCGCTTGGCTGGTCTGAGTGTTCAGGCTTTGGGAAACGGTCTGTACTGTCGTCGCAGAGCGATGAATGTCCTGCATCAGTGGGTGCAGCTTATCCATAAACTCATTAAACGCCGCCGCCACTTCACCGACTTCATCCTGACTTTCGACTTTTAAACGAGCCGTTAAGTCACCGCCGCCTGCGGCAACATCTTTTAATGAAGCCGCGACATGTTGTAATGGCTGAATACCTTTAGACACCACGATACTGGTGAGAACACTGGTAATGATCAATCCAATAACGGAAATCAACACGGCAGATAATGTATGCTCTTTTAGCTCTTGAGTCTTTAACTCTCTGTGCATCGCAACTTGCTGGTCGATGTCATCAATATAAACGCCAGTACCTAAAACCCAGTCCCATTTCGATAGATATTCTGCATAGCCCAACTTAGGCGCTTGTGCGTCAATGGTCGGTTTGTGCCACGAGAAATAGAGAAACCCATCCCCTTTTTGAGAAGCGTCAATCAAGCCCGCAATAACTGCGACCCCATTTTCATCTTTTAAGTCGTAAAGGTTTTTACCCTCTAATGCAGGTTTGATGGCATGCAACGTATTCACACCTTGAGAGTCGTAGGCAAAAAAGTAACCATCGCTTTCAAAGCGCATGGCTTTCAGAATTTCTTTTGCTGCCTCTTTATTACTTCCATTTACATCCGTGTCGTATAACGGTTTTATCGCCGTCACGCCCATCATCATATAGGCTTGTAACTCTTTCTTTTTCGTTTCGATGAGCTCTTGCCTGTCTCTTGCCAGCTCTGCTTCCAAACTTTTACTGCTGTTGATGTAATACACCACTGAGATCAACGTGGTGATCAACAACAGCGGAATTAGGGTTATCAGCAGCAATTTGTTTCGACTTTTCAACACCATGGTTTCCACTACCTCTTTTTCTTTTCAGACTTGCAAACTCCGCGCAACTTGTCTGTGAGGTAGGCGAGAATTTTCCCTTCCTCGGTCAGATTAATACTCTGGAGTTTGATGTGAATTATCTTCTCGTTATATATGCTCGGGCGGTCAGACTTTGAATTGTGTTAAAATCCGGTCATCAAATTGGAGATCTCACATGCAAACACTAGCAGGAAAGAAAATTCTACTCGGCATCAGTGGCGGTATTGCCGCGTATAAATGTGCGGAGCTAACCCGTCGCCTCATAGAGAGAGGAGCGCAAGTTCAAGTTGTAATGACGAAAGCCGCAAAAGAGTTCATTACCCCTTTAACCATGCAAGCCGTTTCGGGCCGTCCTGTCTCGGACAGTTTATTAGACCCAGCAGCGGAAGCCTCTATGGGCCATATTGAATTGGCCAAATGGGCAGATTTAGTGCTATTAGCGCCCGCGACCGCGGACTTAATCGCGCGCATGTCCGCAGGCATGGGGAACGATTTACTTACTACGCTCGTGCTCGCGACGGATTCCCCTGTTGCTGTTTCTCCTGCGATGAATCAACAGATGTATCGCAATATCGCAACCCAAGAGAACATCGCTACGTTAGCGCGTCGTGGTATGCACATCTGGGGCCCTGCGGCAGGAGAGCAAGCCTGTGGTGATGTAGGACCAGGTCGAATGCTGGAACCAATGCAGCTAGTACATCTATGTGAACAGTTCTTTCAACCAAAATTGCTAGAAGGTAAGTCGATACTCATTACCGCCGGACCAACTCGCGAAGCGATTGATCCAGTGCGTTACATTACGAACCATAGCTCCGGGAAAATGGGCTATGCATTGGCGAGCGCCGCAGCGCAGATGGGAGCAAAAGTCACCCTCGTGAGCGGTCCTGTCAGTTTAAATACGCCCGTAGGTGTTGAGCGCATAAATGTTTCCAGTGCACAAGAGATGCACGAAGCCGTTATGACACATGCAAACCAGCATGATGCCTTTATTAGCTGCGCTGCCGTAGCCGACTACCGCCCACAAACGATCGCGTCTCAAAAGTTGAAAAAGACAGAAGACAACGACGAAATGGTCATTAATATGGTTAAAAATCCTGATATTGTTGCATCTGTGGCAGCAATGACGGAGAAGCGTCCGTTTACCGTCGGTTTTGCGGCTGAAACCAATGATGTAGAGACCTATGCTCGAGGCAAGTTAACAAAGAAAAACCTCGATATGATCTGTGCAAACGACGTTTCGGTTGCAGGGCAAGGATTTAACAGCAACGACAACGCGATTACCCTTTACTGGCCTGAAGGTGAACTTGCGCTCGCTTTAGAATCAAAAGAAGCATTGAGCTTTAAAATTCTCGAAAAAATGCATCAATTGATGTAACTAACGTTTGAAAACCCTGCCAATTTTTTACAAAAGCTGGCATAAATTTGGTACAAAAATGACAACTAAGGGTGTTAAATCTCCCATTCCACCCTTAGTGGTCTAGTTTGAGGCGAAATAGCGTCTTATAATCCCCTCCGCTCAACTTTGTATTTTGAAAGGAAGTAACTAATGGCCGGCAGTAAAAAATCCAACCGTCGTGAAGAGATCTTACAAGCATTGGCAGAAATGCTTGAATCAACAGATGGCGCTTCACGCATTACTACGGCAAAACTGGCCAAGCAAGTCGGCGTTTCAGAAGCCGCGCTGTATCGTCATTTCCCAAGTAAAGCGCGCATGTTCGAAGGGTTGATTGAGTTCATTGAAGAAGCCTTGATGACACGTATCAACCGTATTCTAGACGACGAAAAAGATACACTAGAGCGTATTCGTATGGTGATGCACCTTATTTTGGCGTTCTCTGAACGTAACCCAGGTCTGACACGCATTTTGTCGGGTCATGCTCTAATGTTTGAAAATGAACGTCTACGTGAACGCATCAATCAACTCTTTGAGCGTATAGAAACACAATTGCGCCAAATCCTGCGTGAACGTAAGATTCGTGAAGGGAAGTCCTTCCCTGTCGAAGAGCGCATCCTAGCCGCGCAAATTCTGGGACAAGTTGAGGGGAGCCTAAACCGCTTTGTGCGTAGCGACTTTAAATACCAGCCGACTGCAAACTTTGACGAGTACTGGGCGCTTTTGAGTGCACAAATAAAGTAAAAGACTATGAGTAAAGACAAATACACGCAGCCCGAGTTTTCTCTTTCACTTCTTCACCCTCGTAACTGGGGCGTATGGCTTGGTTTTGGTCTGTTGGCCATCCTCGTCAATATTCTTCCTTATCGGCTGCTGCTTTCATTAGGTCGTTCACTCGGTAAACTTGGCATGCGCTACGGTAAAAAGCGTGTCCACGTTGCTCAGCGTAACTTAGAATTGGCCTTTCCAGACAAAACACCTGAAGAGATTCAACATATTGTTGAAGAGAACTTCAAAAATACCGGTATGGCACTGATAGAAACCGGAATCACTTGGTTCTGGCCGACTTGGCGCTTTAAAAACCTGATCGTCGAGAAAGCTCTCGGCGCACTGCGTGAAAAAGCCAAAGAAGGTAAAGGCGTCCTACTTTGTTGTGTCCATGCTCTAAATCTAGAGATCACTGCGCGTGCTTTCGCCGTGTTAGGCGTGGCCGGGTACGGCGCGTTTCGTCCGCATAATAATCCTGCTTATAACTTTATCCAGTATTGGGGACGGACACATAACGGCAATAAACTGATTGATCGTAAAGATGTAAAAAAGATGATTCGTGTTTTACGCAGCGGTGAGCGCCTGTTCTATTTACCGGATCACGATTACGGTCGCAAAAAATCAGTATTTGTGCCCTTCTTTGCCGTAGACGATGCGTGTACGACAACAGGCACGAGCATTCTGGCGTATACCTCAAAATGTGCGATCATCCCAGGCTCAGGGTTTCGCAATGACGAAGGAAAATACGACATCATCGCCGATAAGTGCATTGAAGCCGATTATCCACAAAAAGACGAAGTCGCCGCTGCCGCTTATATGAACAAGTATGTGGAAGAAGTCATTCTACGCGCTCCAGAGCAATGGATGTGGCTCCATAAACGCTATAAAACCATGCAAGATGAGCATGTCGAGAAAGGCATTCGCTATAAGTAAGTGGTCAAGGCGATGAATCCAAAAACAAAAAAGGGCAGATGAATATCCATCTGCCCTTTTTACTTTTTCAGAAAAAGTAACCAATTAAATGCCGTATTCTGCGCGGTACGCTTTGACTGCTTCTAGATGCTCTTTGTCTGTGCCTTTCTCTTCAAGGAAAGTCACAAGGTCAGTCAGGCTAATGATTGAGATGATTGCACAACCAAAGTCACGCTCCACTTCTTGAATCGCAGACAACTCACCTTTGCCTTTTTCTTGGCGGTCAATCGCAACCAACACACCAGCAAGGTCTGCGCCATTTGCTTGAATGATTTCCATCGATTCACGAATCGCAGTACCTGCTGTGATTACGTCATCTACTAGCATGATACGACCTTCAAGCGCAGAGCCTACAAGGTTACCGCCTTCGCCGTGATCTTTCGCTTCTTTACGGTTGAAGCAGTAAGGCGTGTCGATATCGTGGTGATCCGCCAGCGCGACTGCTGTTGTCGTCGCGATTGGGATACCTTTGTACGCCGGGCCAAACAGCACATCAAACTCAATGCCAGAATCAGCGAGCGCGGCTGCGTAAAAACGACCAAGACGCGCTAGGTCACGACCAGTATTGAAAAGACCAGCGTTAAAGAAGTACGGGCTTTTACGGCCAGATTTCAAAGTAAACTCACCAAACTTAAGAACTTCTTTCTCAAGTGCAAACTCAATAAATTCACGCTGGTATGCTTTCATTATTTTCTCTCTATATCCTTGGTTTCTTGTGTCTCTTCTCGACAATCATTCATTTATCTATTGTCGAGATAAAAAAATAGCCCCCATAATGGGAGCTATCTAAATCAATTGGCTAACGCCGCCTTCTGCGCTGCGACAATTTCCGTAATGCCGACTTTCGCCGACTCGAGCAATGCCATCAGCTGTTCGTGACTGAACGGTTCACCTTCTGCGGTGCCCTGAATTTCAATCATCTTACCTTCTTCGGTCATTACTACGTTCATGTCTGTGTCTGCCGCTGAATCTTCAACGTATTCAAGATCACACAATACTTCATCGCCTAGCAAGCCGACAGAAACTGCCGCTACGTGGCCTTTCATTGGATTCGCTTTTAGCTTGCCGCTATCTACTAGGTGTTGGAATGCATCGGCCATTGCAACACTTGCGCCGCTGATGGATGCAGTACGCGTACCACCGTCAGCTTGGATAACGTCACAGTCAACGGTGATCATGAACTCACCCATGGCTTTTAGGTCGACAACAGCGCGTAGGCTTCGCGCGATAAGACGCTGAATTTCCATCGTACGGCCGCCTTGTTTGCCACTTGCCGCTTCACGACGAGTACGCGAATGTGTTGCTCGAGGTAGCATGCCGTATTCAGCTGTAACCCAGCCTTTACCTTGACCTTTTAGCCAACGTGGCACAGATTCTTCGACGGTCGCATTACACAACACTTTGGTGTTACCGAACTCAACTAGCACTGACCCTTCAGCGTAAGCTGTGTAGTTACGAGTAATTTTGATAGGGCGAACTTGATCCGCCTTGCGATCGTTTGGACGCATGGGCATCTACCTTAAATATGAGGAGAAGACGATTTGGTTGGGCGAAGATTATAACGGAATCGATTCCGGATTCATAGGTTACGCCGCTGGCACAACATAAACAATCCATACATCCCGCGCACCTATCGACGCAGCGTGATACACTCTTGAAGTAATTTTCAAAAAATGAAGACAGGAAAATTCGATGATTTACAGTATGACAGCGTATGCACGCAAAGAAGTAAAAGGCGATTGGGGTTCTGCGGTATGGGAAATCCGCAGCGTGAACCAGCGTTATTTAGAAACATACTTCCGCATGCCAGAGCAATTTCGCGGGTTAGAGCCCGTTTTACGTGAGCGTTTTCGTAAGCGCTTAGCGCGAGGCAAAGTAGAATGTAATCTACGTTTTGAAGCAAACCCTGCCGCAAAAGGTGAGCTTAGCATCAATGAAGCGCTTGCTAGCCAGGTAATTAAAGCCGCTGAACAAGTCATGCACATGACTGGTGAACTGAGCCGAATCAATCCATTTCAAGTCATGCAATGGCCGGGGGTAATGGAAACGCCAGAGCAAGACATGGATGCGGTAAATAAAGTGCTACTAGAAGCGTTTGATGGCGCAATGGATGAATTTATTGAAGCGCGCGCTCGTGAAGGCGAGAACATGAAGGCGCTGATTGAACAGCGTTTGAACGCCATTTCTGCAGAAGTCGTAAAAGTGCGTGCGCGCATGCCAGAAATTTTAGAATGGCAACGTGAGCGTCTGTTCTCTAAATTTGAAGATGCGAAAGTAGAGCTAGACCCATCTCGCGTTGAGCAAGAGCTTATCCTTCTGGCACAGAAATCAGACGTAGCAGAAGAGCTAGACCGTCTTGATTCTCACGTAAAAGAAACCACAAACATTCTGAAAAAAGGTGGCGCAGTCGGTCGTCGTCTAGATTTCATGATGCAAGAGTTCAACCGTGAATCGAACACGCTAGCGTCAAAATCCATCAGCACCGACATCACCGCATCGGGCGTTGAACTGAAAGTTCTAATTGAACAGATGCGTGAGCAGATCCAAAACATTGAATGATCTAAAAGTCATCGAGTATTGAAACAAAAAAGCCCCGCTAATACGGGGCTTTCTTTTATTCGTCTTTTTCCAAGGTACTGTTATCAACGTAGGGCCAATAATGGTGCCCAATTCTGATCAGCAAAGTAGCCGCAGCCAAAATAAACGCAGCCAGAGATAACCACACAACCAAAACTGCATCCAGCTCTTTCATTCCGAGAGTGATATAGCGGGCGATTGCCATCATCGCGATATAGATAGGATAGCGTACCGGAATTTTACCGTTCATCACGAACTGCTGCACCATGGCGAGCACTTCCAGATAGATAAACATCAAAAGAATATCTGTGAGTAAGACACGCTTCTCTACAAATACGTGCACAAACTCTTGCATCATGGCGTACAACGTCGCCAAGGTAATAGAGACTAATAACACCGCCTCCAAAATATGGAAGATTTTCAGGAAAGGTCGACTAAAGGATTTCGGTAAATTCGACGGCATGGTCCATTATCCAAACAAAGAAAATAGGCCTTGAGTTTAGCATGCAACGATCTTCAATCAATCAGAATAAACATCAGTGCGAATCGACTCCAAGTCCTGGCATTGGCTTATAAAAATGCTCCGCTTATTTGGCGGAGCGCTTTTGTGTTATAGGACCTGTGGCATCACTTACGCCACTTGCTGCTTTTTTTCAGCTACGCGCTTTTTCTTCCGATATTTAGGGTGAGTGATCGGAATCGCAGATAGGAGTTTTTTGGTGTATTCGTTTTGCGGGTTTGCATAAATTTCTTTAGCGCTGCCTGCTTCTACCACTTTACCAAAATACATCACGGCAACTTTGTCAGAGACATGTTTCACCACAGAGAGATCGTGAGAGATAAATATGATCGCCAAGTTCATTTCTTGTTGCAGTTGTAGCAATAGGTTCAAGATTTGCGCCTGTACCGACACATCTAACGCAGATACCGATTCATCACAAATCAGCAGTTTAGGCTTCAATGCAATCGCGCGAGCGATACCGATACGCTGCCGTTGTCCGCCTGAAAATTCATGTGGATAACGGTTTACTGCCGTTTCTGGTAATCCCACTTTGATTAAAAGCTCTTTTACCCATTGTTTACGCTCTGTTGGCGTGCCAATTTTATGAATAACAAACGGTTCTTCCAGAATCATACCGATGGTATGACGCTGATTGAGTGACTCCATTGGGTCTTGAAAGACGATTTGCATGTCTTTACGCAGCGAGCGCATCTCTTTCACAGACAGTTTAGTGATGTCTTTACCTTCAAAGAAAATCTTACCTTCTGTTGGCTCGTATAACTTTAAGATCGTGCGACCAAGAGTGCTTTTACCACAACCTGACTCACCAACTAGCCCCAGTGTTTCACCTTCAGAAACAGATAGTGAAACCCCGTCTACCGCTTTGATGGTGTAGCCTTTCTTGAACAGCCCTTTACCAGAAACAAAGTGCTGCTTAAGATTTTCAATTCTTAATACTTCTTTTGCCATAACATCCTCTTTTATGACTGGTTCACTTTGCTCAGTTAACTGGCAAACATACTGGCATCAATAGGCTTGATATCGATCATCTGCTTTGGCTCATTATCTAAGCTCGGCATCAACCCCATCAAACGCTCTGTGTATGGGTGCTGCGGGTTATCAAACAACTCAAAAATTTCTGCTTTTTCGACAATACGCCCACCATACATCACGGCAACATCATCACACACTTCTGCCACAACCCCGAGGTCGTGAGTGATGAAGATCATTGCCATGCCTGTTTCTTCCTGAAGCTCGTTCATCAGTTCAAGGATAGACGCCTGAACCGTAACATCCAACGCTGTAGTCGGTTCATCACAAATCAGAATATCCGGCTTACAGGCCAATGCCATCGCGATCATGACACGCTGGCGCATACCACCAGATAGGTTATGGGGATACTCATTCAATCGCTTCTCTGGCATTGGAATTTTTACTTTTGCCAGCATTTCAATCGAGTACGCCTCCCGCTCCTTTTTGTCGAGCTCAGGTCGATGGAGCTCTAGCACTTCACATATTTGACGACCAATGGTGTGCACTGGGTTGAGCGCAGTCATCGGGTCTTGGAAGATGATCGAAATGCGATCGCCACGCATGGCGTACATCTCTTCCGCAGGCAAATCAACTAGGTTGGTGCCGCGATAATTCACTTCACCTTTGATAATGTTGCCATATGGCTTAGGTAATAGCCCCATGATCGACATTGAGGTTACGCTCTTGCCACTACCTGACTCTCCCACCAGGCCGAGTGTACGTCCAGCTCTCACATCAAAGTTCACACCATGCAGAACCTTCACTGGCCCATCATCGGTGGTAAATTCAACTTCGAGATCTTTAACACTTAGGATTACATCGTTTTCCATAACCAATCCTTACAGCTTATAAGTGTCATCTACGACAACAACAGGTTCAAAAGCTTTGCCTGATTTCATCGCTTGTTTCGTTTCTTTTTTGATATCACTATCAATCCAGTAAGTGCCATCGCCTATGATTGCACCACTGAACAGCGCCTCTGTCATGCGATTCATTGGCTTATCTGGAAACTTTAACCAGCGCCAGTGACCATAGCGGACATAAGGAACCATGTAGCCTGGGACGATAACGTGAGCATCAATGATGTCACGCTGAATCTCATGACCTAGCTGGATCTTTTTATCCATATCCATGCCAAAACGATACTCGATGATCTTTTCATCCAGTTCTGGCGTGCTGTAGTTTGTGAAAGAGTTAGTTTGCGGCTTGTTCGCATTGACTGAATGGAAGTACTCCCAATACGTTGGGATCTCAGACGTACCCATATCTAAGAAAGCCAAATCGTGCTTTTTCTCACGTACGTATTTGAACATGGATGAGCCATCAACTAACTTGAGCTCAATATCCAGCCCTGCTAGCTTGGCTTGCTCACGCAAAAAGGCAATACGAGGAGTATGAACAGGTGTTCCGTAGGTCAGCTCGAAGCTTAAGCGCTCACCTTTATCATTGACACGAATACCATCAGAACCAATTTTGTTAAAGCCTGCGGCTTCGAATGCCTCGGCCGCTTTTGCGGGATCAAACTTCGGTGCCTTAGCATCTGGTAGGGTGTATTTACCATGACCATAACCGGTCGGGTTCGGTTTACGGGAGTAGTCGCCACGCATGACATTCTCTATCATGCCATCAAAGTCAATCGCGTAAGTAATGCCCTTGCGAATGTTTAAATCATCCAGCAAAGGCATCGCGGTGTTCATCCATACACCACCAGCCCCAACTGGGAATTGGTTGTAACCCCAGAACTTTTGAATGTATCCCTTTTGGTAAGGTTCCGTATTCGATTTATCATGCCATAAGCTTGGTAAAACAAGACCAAATGCGTCCAGCTTCCCTTTCTCAAAGTGCTTCATCGCGATATCACTGTCGCGAATCACTGTGATGCGGATTTTGTCGACATTATAGCGATGTTGATAATACTTATTGCTGTAACCCCACCAGTCTTCACCGACATGTTTGAAGGTCACACTTTTACCTTTTTTAATGTCATCTAGGTAGTATGCACTGGTCGTTGGTTCACTTTTAAAATTGTAGTAGCGGACAAAGTTGTCATGTATACCGTCACCATTTTCATCTTTTGAAGGGTTAGCATAAAAATGTGCGGGACGTGGGCGCAGAGCCCCCATTCGTAACAGCAATTCTTCCGGATTAAACTCTTTCGCCGCCTTAACAGCAAACGTATGAGTGTCGTACTTGATAACATCCGCAATCGTTTTGTTGTAGTAATCGTTGTACCAAGGTTCCAAGATGTCTTTGGAACGATAAAACTTCAGCATGAACACGAAATCGTCGGCAGTCACAGGTTTGCCGTCCGACCATTTGGCTTCAGGGTTGAGTTTGAAATAGACCGTTTTGTTGTCACCTGCTAACGCCCACTCGTTAGCAAGCTCAGGGATGAACTCTAAAGTATCTGGGTGGCGGACCACCAAGCCTGGTGTTTCATCTAAGATAAAAGAACGTAGCCCTGCATTAGCGTCTGGACCAACACTACGTAACGTCTGCGGGAAACTTGACATAAAGGTGCGATAAGTCCCTCCACGTTTCGCTTCTGGCGAACCATATTGAGGCTCATCCCAGTTTGTTTGCCAGTTTAAGTCAGTCGGAAGCGTTGCTGACATTGCACCAAAACTCAGGGCGCTCAGCGTGGACGCTAAAAATAATTTCTTCATAAAACTTCCCTTTTTTATGTTTTGCTCACAATGCTCGCTTAAACATAGCGTGTGAATTTTTTCGGGTCGAAAGCCGCTCGAATGGCTTCACCAATAAAGGTCACCATTACCAGAACCAGAACAATAGAAGTCACTACTGACGCAACAATCCATGGCGAATCTAAGTTTGACTTACCTTGTTGCAGTAGTTCACCCCAACTTGGCGTTGGTGGCATCAAGCCTAATCCTAGGTAATCGAGAGCAGTCAGTGCTGTGATGTTAGCTGCAATAGTGAAAGGCGCTAGGGTTACAATCATCACCATCGTATTTGGCAAGATGTGATTAAACAAGATACGTCCGGTCGATGCCCCTAAAGCACGAGCCGCCATTACATATTCTCGTGCCGCTTCTTTATAGGTCATGGTCCGCATGTACCATGTCATACCCATCCAAGTGAAAAGCACGTTAATAGCGACAAAGAGAGCAAACGTCGGTTGAACGATTGAGACAAGAATCATAATGACGTACAAAAACGGGACCATTGACCAGATTTCGATAAGTCGCTGTACAAACAAGTCAAATTTACCGCCCCAAAAACCCATAGCACAACCGACTGCAGTACCGATCGCGTAGGAAATGGCCATCGTAAGCAACGCAAATCCCATCGCCGTTCTGAATCCGTAGACGAGTCGCGCCAAAATATCGCGACCTATCACATCTGTACCTAAATAATGCTTATTTTCGGCACTAGGTGCTGTTGGCGGGAAATCACCACTAAAATCTTGTTCATATGGGTTCCACGGCACAAGCGGCAAAATAACAAAGTTGTCGCCCCCTTCAGCCTCAAACGCTTTTTGCAGTACACGATAATCGGCTTCACTGGATGACTCTTGGCCGAATTCGCTACCTAAACGTACGTCACTGACAACAGGAAAATAGTAGCTACCATCGTACTTGACGACTAGCGCTTTACTGTTGATCAAAAGTTCGGCGAATAGAGAAAGGATCAACATGATAGAAAGAGCAACAAACGACCAATAGCCTCGTTTGATCTCTTTAAAGTGACGAATTTTCTTTTGAGTTAATGGACTAACTTTAATCATGTTACGCTCCAAACTTCACACGTGGGTCGACTAAAGCAACACAAATATCTGAAATGATGTTACCAATGAGCAGTAACAACGCATTAATGGCGACAATACCCATAACAACAGGGTAATCACGCTCCATGATTGATTCGTAACCCAATAAGCCAATGCCATCAATATTGAAGATAACTTCAATCAGGAAAGCACCGGTCATGAAGAACAACAAAGAGTTACCAAAGTGACTCGCGATTGGAATTAAGCTGTTACGCAACGCGTGCTTACGAACTGCTTTTTTGAAAGGTAATCCTTTCGCAATTGCGGTGCGGATGTAATCTGAGGAAAGGTTTTCCATCAGGTTATTTTTCATTGTCATCGTCAGCGTGGCAAAATCACCAATGAGGTAACAGATCAAAGGCAACACCGCATGCCACATAATGTCTTTAGCGCGTTCAAAGAAGGTTTCGTAATCGTCGAAGTCATCGCCGACAAAACCTCCCATCGGAAACCATTCCAAGTGATAACTAAATAACGTGATCAGCAATACACCCACCACATAACCTGGTAGCGCGTAGCCTACGAAAATGAGTACTGAAGAAGCGGAATCAAACACAGAACCGTGCTTGAGTGCCTTATAGTAACCAAGAGGAATCGAGATAAAATAACTAATAAAGAAGGTCATGCCGCCATAAAACAACGACACTGGCAAACGCTCTGCGATCATGTCCGAGACAGGCTCGTAGTAACGCGTCGACTCGCCAAGATCTAGCATTACCAAACGACTTAACCACTCGACGTACGCTTCCGTTACTGGTTTATCCAGGCCATAAAACGCATTCAGCTCCGCGATTTGATCGTCAGAAAGGGCCGTATTACCACCCGCAGACGTCATTGATGCGGCGCCGTCCCCCTGGGACTGCATTTGTGACAACATGCGTTCAACAGGTCCGCCAGGCACGAAACGAGTGATAGCAAAGATGAGAATAGTTATCCCGAGAAACGTTGGGATAACCAACGCCAAACGGCGTAAAAAGTACGACAGCATATACAACTTGCTCCTTGTCTACTGTCCAGTTCAAACGGAGTGAAAGAGAATATTTTCCGCCCAAAATGGTGCATATTTATCTCGTAGTAACTAAAACTGTTGAAGCACACTCCCTGCGCCTCAAGAGCTAGACTTTTCTACTACTGCAATAATTTCAGCGTCATATTTATCTTGAATCCACATCAGCTTCAAGTGTTTGAAACCAAAACATGACAAACTTCCTTCGATGTCGAAAAACAGAAATGTTTTTGTAAAAAATTATAAAAAACCACAAAAATAATTCATACAGAATATCAATCTAGGCTGTTTAGAGCCAAAACCCTACATAAAAATGCACCCTACACACATAAATAGACATATAATCCAAGGTTATATTTGACCTAAAAATACGAGTGAGCCCTTTAACCGCAATGGGTATCATATTTTGATACCACCTAATAAGTTCGAGCTAACAAAGTATGGATTCGATATAAAACTCATCTCAGAACAATTCACTGGAAAAATATCTTTTTCCAGATTCAATTACCCACTAAAAAACCATAGGCAAGATAAGTCATTAAAGTTTATAAGAAACACAAAATACGGTGTTTTATTGAAATTTAATATCGATTCATAAATATTATTCGGTTTTTTATTCCGCCTTTTAAATAAAGCCTGGTTATTTACATCTTTTTTACATTTAAGCATCCCCGTTTACCACTGGTTTGACTTCCTTTTTTCATCTCGGTTATACATTGGCCGAACGTTAACGAAATATTAACGTCACATTTGGCCGCTATGCGGCCAGACATAGGAAATAATAATAATCGGAGCAACAAGGATGTATAAAAACACAACCGCTTTATCTGTTGCGATAAGCCTTGCTTTGGGGACAGCAGCAGTTGCAGCCCCAGCAACAGCACTGGCAGAAGAGCAGCAAGTTGAAAAACTTCAAAAGATGAAAGTTACTGGTTCGCGTATCTCCACGACGGATATGGAAGGTCCTTCACCAGTTACTGTTATTAATAGTAAAGACATTGAGTCTAAAGGCTTTAACAGCGCGCAAGACGTATTGAACAGTTTGACCCAAAACACAGGTGGTGTAATGGCTCAAACAGACTCTTTCTCGTTTACACCAGCAGCGCAGTCAGTCAACTTACGTGGCCTTGGCGCGTCGCGCACATTGATTCTTATTGATGGCCGTCGTCTTCCTCAATACCCGCTAGCACAAAATGGTACATCTAACTTCCAAGATATCGGCCAAATCCCTGTCGCCGCCATTGAGCGTGTTGAAGTAATGACCGACTCAGGTTCTGCTATCTACGGCTCCGACGCAATCGGTGGTGTCGTAAACTTCATTTTAAAGAAAGACTTTGATGGCGTTTCTGTAAAAGTACGCGCGGGTGACGCGACGGATGGTGGTTACCAAAATGGTCGTTTAGACGTTGTAGCTGGCAAAAACTTTGACGACAAACGTATTCTCTTCGTTGGCCAATTTGCGGGCAACGAAATGCTAAAGCAATCTGACCGAGATGATTGGGCTGGCGATGACGGTTCTAGCCGTTCTCAGCTAAGTGGCTACTCTAGCTACGGTGCAAACTTTGAAGGCGCCAACGGAACACTCCTAACACCAGCTGATGCTGGTTCTTCATGTAAAGAAGTCGTTGGTGATGCCGCGATTGAACGAGCGGATGGAAAGTGTGGTGTTAACCGCTCTGCGTACCGAACATTAAAACCAGAAAACAAACAAGTAGACCTACTTTTACGTGGTGAAATGGACATTAACGACAATGTCACTGCCATGGCAGAAGCCCGTTTTGGCTACAAGTCTACAGAATCTGAATTCGAACCTAACCCTTACAGCGTAGAAGTTGATGCCACTCACTTCCGCGGCGAAGGCGAATACACTCGCCGTATGGTCGAATTTGGACCACGCGAAAGTAACACTGAAGCCGATTCTTTTGGCTTAACCTTAGGCTTGAACGGCCTGCTTGCTGATACGTATGATTGGGACCTATCCGCTGGTTACTCTGAGCAAAGCGTTGAAACAAGCAACCCAGCAATCTTTCTAACTCTCGACCAAGCTGTACAAAATGGTGATGTCGATCTTCTAGGGCCTATCTCACAAGACGTTGTAGACAAATACAGCGGCACTTCAAGCAAAGAAGCTTACTCAAAGCTTTACTCTGTTAACGGCTCACTGGCTGGTGATTTGGTTGAACTTCCTGCAGGTATGTCTGGCTTTGCTGTTTATGGTGAATGGAACCGTACTGACTACAATGAGACGATTGATGCTACAACAGCAGCTGGTGGTTTCTCTGGTCTAGGTGGAACATCAGGCGGCGGTGACCGCGATCAGATTGGTCTTGGTGTTGAAGCTCTTATTCCTATCATTGAAGATTTAGAAATGACTGTCGCTGGTCGTTACGACCACTACTTCGACGACTCGGCAACTGGTGGCGCATTCACTCCTAAAGTAGCCCTAGCATACCGTCCTACTGACACCCTATTGCTACGTGGTAGCTACGGTCTAGGCTTCCGAGCTCCAGACTTGAAGCGACTATTTGGTGATCAAACTCGAGGCTTTGGTTCTGGCTTTGACCCAGAGCTTTGTGCCAACGCTGGTGGTAGCGGCCCACAAGATAAAGACAAGTACCCAGAGTGTGATACTCAGTACTTCGATACGCTTAATGGCCCTAACTCTGAGCTGAAAGAAGAAACAAGTACAAACATTAACTTGGGCCTAGCGTGGGAGCCTGTGGATGATCTTGGTGTAACTGTTGACTGGTACCACATCAAGATGGAAGACGTCGTAACAGCACCAACTTACCAAGACGTAATTAACGATCCAGGTAAATACCCAGGTACTGAAGTCGTTCGTAACCCAGATGGCACCATCAAGTCGGTATCCTATGGTCCAGTGAACCAGTCGTATGAAGAGCGTTCTGGTATTGACCTAGCGATCAAATACGCATACGACACTAATGAGTTCGGCTCATTTAACACGCGTGTTGCTGTAACGAAGATCTTGATTGCTGAATATCAAGAAAACGACAGCGAGCCTGTAACGGATGAAAGAGATTTCATGCCTGAATACACCGCAACGTTAAATCTTGGCTGGGCATATGAAGATGTCGCTATCAACCTATTTGGTAAATACCGCGACCGTATGTGTTCAAGCTACGCTAACCGTTACTACTTTGATGACTGTGATTCTGCTAAAAAAGCGGGTTACAAAGCAGAAATCGCTAGTATGACAACGTGGAACCTAACGGCTTCTTACCAATTCAACGAGAGTGGTCGTGTAACTCTTGGTGCTATCAACATGTTTGACAAAGTACCGCCTGCAGATCCTCTAAGCGATACCTCTCCATTCTATGCAACTGGGTATGACGATCCAATCGGACGTCAGCTATACGTCGAGGCATCATACGACTTCTAAAAAATATTTGGCGCGGGTTTTCCGCGCCCTTTTCGACTGACTAAAACACTGACAAGGATGCAACCATGAAATTCAAGGAATTTGGTCTCAGTGCCATAGCTGCAGCATTGCTTACTATCAGTAGTAGCTCTATAGCGGCCAACTCTGGTGCTGTCGTTTCCACACAAGCAAAAGCAAATCAATCTTCAGAAGCTTCGCAACAAAAAATCGACAATTATGCCGAAAGTACTGAAGGCATGTTGGCAGAATACAAAGGCTTACTACGTCAAATCGACAGCATGAAAGTCTACAACGAGCAAATTAATCGTATGGTTCAATCACAGCAAGGTGAATTGGACTCATTAAATAACCAAATTGCTCAGATCGATCAAACGGCAACAGAAGTAGTGCCACTAACACTTAAAATGATCGATGCACTCGATGAGTTTGTGACTCTCGATCTGCCTTTCCAGAAAAAAGAACGTAATAAACGTGTCCAAGAACTGCGTCGTCTCATGGATCGCGCCGATGTAACGACTTCTGAGAAATTCCGTAAAGTGATGGAAGCCTACCAAATTGAAGAAGGCTTCTCTCGCTCAATTGAATCTTACAAAGCTAGCCTAGATAGAAATGGGGAAACCGTGACTTACGATTTCCTACGTATTGGTCGCACGGCGCTTTTATTCCAATCTCCAGACGGTGGTGAGACAGGTATGTGGAACCAACAAACACGTCAATGGGAAACATTACCGGAAAGCTACCGCATAGCGGTACAGCAAGGCCTTCGTATCGCGAAGAAGCAAGCGCCACCAGCGCTAATCAAATTGCCTGTATATGCTGGGGAGGAATAAGAGATGAAAGGATTCAAAACTCTAGCCGCTGGTCTACTAGCGAGCTTATTTATGGCTTCAGGCGTACAAGCAGAAACGCCTAAGAACCTATCTGAACTACTCAAAAACGTAAAATCAGAAAGCATCGTTGAGTCAAAAGAGAATAAAGCCCGTGAAGCTGAGTTCAAGAACAACCGAGATAAGCAAGCGGCATTATTGCAACAGGCTCGTGAAGAGCTAGCTTCACAGCAAGCACTGGGCGATCAACTTAAAGCGACATTTGATGAAAACGATAAGCAGCTGACTGAACTAACAGAAACCTTACGTGTTCGCTCTGGTACTTTGGGCGAAATGTTTGGTGTGGTCCGCCAATATGCGGGCGAGTTTAAAGGCTTATTTGCAGCCTCTCAAAACGCAGTTCAGTTCCCAGAGCGTGACGCTCTACTAACGAAACTGGCTGAAAGCAAAGAACTGCCATCAACACAAGAGCTAGAAGCATTCTGGCATACCATTCTTCAACAAGTGGTTGCCTCAGGCGAGACAGCAACAACCCAAGCAACGGTTGTTTATGGCGAAGGTAAAGAAGCGGTTCGCGATGTTACTCTTGTCGGTGAATTTAACGCGATTGCCGATGGTAAGTACGTTACTTATGTACCTCAAACAGGTAAGTTCGAAGAACTCTCTCGACAGCCTCGCACCAATATTACACGTCATGTTGCAGGCTTTGAGTCAGCGTCAAACAGCTATGAGCCACTGTTTATTGACCCATCCCGTGGTGTAATTCTGTCTCTACTTGTACAAAGCCCTACCGTTCAAGAACGTATTGATCAAGGTGGCATTGTAGGTTACGTCATCCTTGGTATGGGTGCAGTTGGCGCTATCATTGCTCTAGTTTGCTTCCTACGCCTTCAAGTGATTGGCGGTAAAATGCGTAAGCAAGCGAAATCAGAAACCGTGATTCCTGGTAACCCTCTGGGTGAAGTTATCCAAGCTTACCAAGAACACAAAGGTGACAACCTTGAAGATCTTGAAGCGAAACTGGACGAAATCATCCTACGTAACGCACCGAGCATTGAACGCTTTATCAGCTCAATCAAGCTATTTGCTTCTGTAGCACCTCTACTTGGCCTACTGGGTACGGTAATGGGTATGATCGGCACATTCCAAGCCATTACTCTGTTCGGTACCGGCGATCCTAAACTGATGGCTGGCGGTATTTCTGAAGCTCTTGTTACCACTATGCTAGGTCTGGTTGTCGCAATTCCATTGCTGTTCCTGTACACCATCGTACACAGTAAAGGTCGTCGTTTGGTTCAAACTCTTGAAGAACAGAGTGCAGGCTTCATCGCTCGCTATCAGGAAAAACTACATAAAGCCGAAAGCTAAGGAGGCGTTATGTGGTGGTTAGTTGGAGAACTTGAATCAATTAGGCGCTTCTTGGGAATGGGTGGCGATGTACTCGTCGCCATCTTCATCCTCAGCTTTATGCTTTGGGCAGTATTGTTAGAACGTTGGTTCTATTTTGCTGCCGTCGCTCCAAAAGCCATGAAAAAAGCCGTTGGCTCATGGCAGGGGCGATCAGAGCACCAGAGCTGGAACGCTAAGATGATCCGACAAGAAATTGTTTCTCGTCAGGACATTGAGAATAAAAAGGGCCTGCCAATCGTGAAAGTGTTGATTGCGCTTTGTCCCTTACTGGGTTTGCTCGGCACCGTTGTTGGCATGATCCAAGTATTCGACATCTTAGCGGTAACAGGAACAGGAAGCCCTCGAGCAATGGCCTCGGGGATCTCAAAGGCAACAATCCCAACTTTAGCCGGGATGGTGGCTTCTCTATCAGGACTGTTCTTTAGTTCACGTCTTGATCATTTAGCCAAAGTCACAACGCAAAAGCTGGAAGATAAGCTAAAGCATATTGCCTGAGTAAATGGAATTAGAGGTATAGGTCATGAAAAGACGCTATAGCAGTGATAGCAGTGATGAAACCGCTATCGATATGACACCGATGCTCGACATCGTATTCATCATGTTGATCTTCTTTATCGTAACAACATCGTTCGTAAAAGAAGCTGGTCTAGAAGTAAACCGCCCGACAGCAAGCTCTGCGCAAACCGTGAAAAAAGGTAACATCATGGTCGCAGTTGGTGCGGCGGGTGATGTTTGGGTTGATAAACGCCGCATCGAAGTGGACGCGGTTCGCGCGAATATTGAACGTCTTCGTGCAGAAAGCCCTGATGGCGCAGTTGTTATCCAAGCCGACACTGAAGCAAATGCTGGCGTAGTCGTGAAGGTTATGGACCAGATCAAAATGGCAGGTGTAGAAAGCATCTCCATTGCCGCAACCAATAAGGATTAAGCTTATGCGGTATCTGGCCTCAATTGCACTGGCGCTCATTGTCTCCCTCGGGTTGTTCTGGGGGATGGACAAGCTAGTAAACAAAGAGCGCCACGAGTTAGTGTCGAATGATGACCTGCGTATGGTCGAGTTTATTCGCATTAAACCAGACGAAAAAATACAGGAGAAAAAACGCGAACTTCCAAAACCACCACCGCCTAAGCGTCCGCCGCCACCGCCAGAAATGAAAGTGACAGCGACAGTAAAACCGGTGATGGAGCAGACCCCAATGGATATGCCAAAGCTTGACCTACCCGTAAATGTTACAGGTGGTTCGGTGCTTGGACATTATAGCCAGGGTGGAGGTGCGCAACTCGCGGGTAGCGGAGGTCCAACACCTCTAGCGACATTCCAACCTCAAATGCCTAGGAAGGCTGCGAAAGCAGGAATAGAAAAAGGGGTCGTCTTATTAGAGTTTACTGTCAACGCACGTGGTGCCGTAGAGGACATCAAAGTTCTTAAAGAGCAACCACGACGCTTAGGCCTCGGTCGAGCGGCAAGAAAAACAGTCTCTAAATGGACATTTAAACCAAAATTGGTTGACGGGAAACCTGTTAGCTCGCGCCTATCGCAAGAAATAGAGTTCTCAACCAATTAAGGAGTCACGATGAAAAGTTTATGGAAAAGCAAAGTGGCTTCTTTAATTCTCTTCGCAGGAGTGGCAATGGCCGCTCCTACGATGGCAAAAGAAGCTCCTCAGTTATCAGATCGGACATTTCGAACCGTTAACAAAGTGCAAGAGTTGATCGCAACTGAAAAATATTCAGCAGCGAAAGAAAAACTAGCAAGCGCTTTAGAAAGCACAAGTTCGAAAAAATACGACCGAGCAGTTTTACTTCAGCAGACTGGCTTTTTGTATTCGCTACAAGACAATTATGTGCAAGCAGCAAAATACTTTGCCGAAGCATTACAGCTCGACGCACTTCCCGTTCCGGTTGCTCAACAAGTTCGCTACAGCTTGGCTCAGCTTTACCTAGCTGAAGAAAAGTATACGTTGTCTGTAAAAACGATGAAGGAATGGTTCAAGGTTGCAGAAACAACCAAAGAGAAGCCTCAAGCTCATGCTTATATCACGTTAGCGAGCGCTTATGTTCAGTTGGAAGATTACAAAAATGCAATCCCGCCAACCAAAAAAGCCATCGCGATGAGCAAGAGCCCAAGTGAATCTTGGTACTTAATTCTCGTTGCATCTCACTACGAGTTAGGCCAGCTGAAAAGCGTTGCCAGTGTACTCAAAACTCTGACTTCAAAGTACCCTCAGAAAAAGCGTTACTGGATGCAACTTTCTGGTGTCTACATGGAGCTAGGTCAAGAACGCAACTCTCTAGCCACCCTAGAAATGGTTTACAAAATGGGGAAACTAGAAGGAGAGAAGGAATATTTACGCTTTGTAAACTTCTTGGCTTATCAAGGTATTCCATATAAAGCAGCCAAAACTCTTGAAAAGGAAATGGCAGCTGGAAACATTGAAAAGACGAAGGAAAACTATGACCGCCTAGCCAGCTTCTGGCAGCAAGCTAAAGAGCTAGATAAATCAATTCTCGCTTATAAAAAGTCATATAACCTCGCTCCTTCTGCTAAAACGCAAATTCAGATTGCTCGCTTAATGATACAAGACAAGCAGTATTCTGAAGCAACTCGTTTTGTAGAAAGCGCGGCATCCAGTGCCTCTAAAGAGCAAAAGGCAGAACTTGAATACATTCGCGGGATGGCCTATTTCGAGCTTAAGCAGCCACAAAAGGCCTTGCAGGCGATGAAAGGCGCTGCTCAATCGCCAAAATTCAGGTCAACCGTTAGCCCTTGGATAAATTTCCTAGAGTCTCAAGGATAATTCGAAGATTAAGTGTGAGTCAGTCGCACGCCTGGGGAAGTGAAAGCTTCCCCTTTTTTCCGTTTTATCTTTATTAACCCCTATTTTTAACCAGAGTCACTCACGCGAGCCAAATCGGGACTCTAAACCTAAAATCAGCACACTAAACGGTTGTAGAAATGGTTTTAATAACAGAGTGCGCGGATGGTAAGTCCTGTATCACGCTCCTTCTTCGCTGTTTAGGAACACTCTGGCGTAAGTAACTATTTCATCTGAGACGATCACAGACAGAAAGATCAACTGGTAACAAAATAGAGATCATGATACTCTTCGCCTCCATTTTTCTGGCGGGATTATCACCAATATCCACCCCTTTGGTGGTTGATTTCTCAATGCCAGTGCTATCGTTATAAGAATGTCGAACTTTCCTTCGGCACTCAATCAATCCAATCAAAAGTGGAACAGTACAATGGGCAAAGGTACTCTCTATATCGTATCTGCACCTAGCGGCGCAGGTAAATCTAGCTTGATCTCAGCGATGTTGGAACGCAACCCAACCTACGCAATGAAAGTGTCTGTGTCTCACACCACGCGCAACATGCGACCTGGTGAAGAAAATGGTGTCCACTACCATTTTGTAGCGAAAGATGAGTTTGAAGCCCTGATCGCTAAAGGTGACTTCCTAGAATACGCAGAAGTGTTTGGTAATTATTACGGCACATCTCGTGTATGGATTGAAGAAACACTAAATAAAGGTATCGACGTTTTTCTAGATATCGACTGGCAAGGCGCACGCCAAATCCGTGAACAAATGCCAGAAGCCAAAAGCATCTTCATCCTGCCACCATCAAACGGTGAGTTAGAGCGTCGCTTGAACACTCGTGGTCAAGATAGCGATGAAGTGATCGCAAAGCGTATGGCTGAAGCCAAGTCGGAAATCTCTCATTACAACGAGTACGACTACGTGATCGTAAACGACGATTTTGATACCGCTTTGATGGATTTTAAAGCTATCTTGCGTGCTGAAAGATTGAAGGAAGAAAAGCAAGCTGCTAAATATAAAGGTATGCTTGACGCGTTGTTAGCAGAGTAACTTCAAAAAAGTCACGCTGTAAAACATAAAGAATTTCCCGTTTTTTGCCCAGTGCGAAAAACACAATAAACTACCTGAGAAAGTCCACAAACGGTGGCTTGTCTAATTGCTAGTAAATAAAGTAGTTAGGTTGTATACTTTCTCGTCATTCTAAAATTTTAGTTAACTATTTGGAGTCCTCATGGCACGCGTAACTGTTCAAGACGCTGTTGAAAAAGTTGGCAACCGTTTCGACCTAGTACTGATTGCGGCTCGCCGCGCTCGTCAAATGCAAACTGGCGGTAAAGATGCACTAGTGCCAGAAGAGAACGATAAGCCAACGGTTATCGCTCTACGCGAAATCGAAGAAGGTTTAATTACTAAAGAAGTTCTAGACGCTCGTGAACGTCAAGAACAGCAAGAGCAAGAAGCGGCAGAGCTAGCGGCAGTAAGCAGCATCGCTCACAACCGTTAATTCTGACTTTAGAATTCAACAACCTCCCGGGCCTATAATTTGTATCTATTCGATAGCCTCAAAGACGTTGCCCAAGAATACCTAACAGAGCCTCAGATTGAGGCTCTGCGTCAATCTTATGTGGTAGCGAGAGATGCCCATGAAGGGCAAACCCGCTCTAGCGGTGAACCATACATCATCCACCCTGTCGCTGTGGCTCGTATCTTGGCCGAAATGCGCCTTGATATCGAAACCCTCCAAGCTGCTTTGCTGCATGACGTCATTGAAGACTGTGATGTAACTAAAGAAGATCTCGAAGAGAAATTCGGCAACACTGTCGCAGAATTGGTTGATGGTGTATCTAAACTGGACAAACTCAAATTCCGCGATAGGAAAGAGGCTCAGGCTGAGAACTTTCGTAAGATGGTTCTGGCCATGGTGCAAGATATCCGCGTCATTCTGATCAAACTGGCTGACCGCACGCATAACATGCGTACGCTTGGCGCGCTTCGACCAGATAAAAAGCGTCGTATTGCTCGTGAAACGTTAGAAATTTACGCGCCCCTCGCTCATCGTCTTGGTATTCACAATATCAAAACCGAACTCGAAGAGTTGGGCTTTGAGGCGCTATATCCCAACCGCTACCGCGTACTGAAAGAAGTGGTTAAAGCCGCACGTGGTAATCGTAAAGAGATGATCCAACGCATTCACAGCGAAATAGAAGGCCGTCTGCAAGATTTTGGCTTGAATGCTCGCGTCGTTGGTCGTGAGAAAAACCTGTTCTCTATCTACAACAAGATGAAAACCAAAGAACAGCGCTTTCACACCATCATGGATATCTATGCGTTCCGAGTCGTTGTTGATACCGCTGATACTTGTTATCGCGTTTTAGGCCAAGTACACAGCTTGTATAAGCCACGTCCTGGTCGCATGAAAGATTACATCGCGGTACCAAAGGCGAACGGCTATCAATCGCTACACACTTCCATGGTTGGCCCACACGGCGTACCTGTTGAAGTTCAGATCCGTACTGAAGATATGGATCAAATGGCGGACAAAGGTGTCGCGGCACACTGGTCTTACAAAGACAAAGGCGACAAGTCTGGTACCACTGCGCAAGTGAAAGCTCAGCGTTGGATGCAAAGCCTGTTAGAGCTACAACAAAGCGCGGGTAACTCATTCGAATTCATTGAAAACGTAAAATCCGATCTTTTCCCAGATGAGATTTACGTCTTCACACCAAAAGGTCGTATCGTTGAACTACCTTTAGGCGCAACGGCTGTCGACTTTGCCTATGCCGTACATACCGATGTAGGCAACTCTTGTGTTGGTGCTCGTGTTGATCGTAACCCTTACCCATTGAGTAAGGCATTGAAAAACGGTCAGACAGTGGAAATTATCAGTGCCCCTGGTGCGCGTCCGAATGCGGCATGGCTGAACTATGTCGTGACTTCTCGTGCCCGCACTAAGATTCGACAAGTACTGAAAACGATGCGTCGTGAAGAGTCGATTACTTTAGGTCGTCGCCTACTTAATCACGCACTTGGCCGTCACTCGATTGATTCAATTTATCCAGAAAATATCCAAGAAGTCTTGAATGATCTTCGCCTAGAAAGCATCGATGATTTATTGGCTGCTATTGGATTGGGTGAGTTGATGAGCATTGTGATCGCACGTCGTCTCCTTGGTGACACCGAAGAGCTCACGACAACAAGTTCAATCCCAACGGACTCGAAGAAGAAGCTTCCGATTCGTGGCGCAGAAGGCTTATTGCTGACGTTTGCAAATTGTTGTCATCCTATCCCAGATGATCACATTATTGCTCACGTATCGCCTGGTCGTGGTTTGGTTGTTCACCGAGAAACATGTCCGAACGTTCGTGGTTATCAGAAAGAGCCAGACCGTTATATGGCTGTCGCTTGGTCTGAAGACTACGATAAAGAGTTCATTGCTGAACTTAAAGTCGACATGCTTAACAACCAAGGTGCTCTTGCAGAACTTACCAACGTGATCTCGAAAACAGGATCAAACATTCATGGCCTTTCAACGGAAGAACGTGATGGTCGTCTATACACTGTGACTGTGCTGTTGACGACGAAAGATCGTGTCCACCTTGCTGGTATCATGCGTAAGATTAAGGCAATGCCTCAAGCAACCCGAGTCAGACGCAGAAAGAACTAACCTCTATCGCCACCTACTCTGTTAGGTGGCGATTTTTTATACCTCAATAAATATGAACCTAGAACGTTACAACCGTATTCACCAAGTCCTAAAAACTCGCCAAACTGATCTGACACTTTGTCTCGAAGAAGTACATAAGCCAAACAACGTCTCTGCTGTGATCCGCACCGCTGACGCGACAGGCTTACACAAAGTTCACGCAATTTGGCCAGACAAAATGCGTACGCTGAGCCATACCTCAGCTGGCGCGCGTAACTGGGTTGAAGTGGATACTCACGATTCGATTGAAACTGCGATTACCGAACTCAAAGCGCAAGGTATGCAGGTTTTGGTGACCAATCTTTCGGACACCGCCGTCGATTTTCGCGAGATCGACTACACCAGACCAACGGCAATCATTTTAGGCAGTGAAAAAGTTGGCGCTTCGGAGCAAGCCAAACAGCTTGCCGATCAAGACATTATTATCCCAATGGTGGGCATGGTGCAGTCACTAAACGTATCGGTTGCCAGTGCCGTAATTTTGTATGAAGCGCAACGTCAACGTGAAGCCGCAGGCATGTACGACCGAGAAGAAAGCGCTCTGCCTAAAGAGACAATCAACCGTATTCTCTTTGAACGTGGTCACCCAGTGCTGGCAAAGGTCGCGAAACGAAAAGGGCTCGTTTACCCACCACTCGATGAAGAAGGTCAAATCATCGCCGATGACGCGTGGTGGCAAGAGATGCAAAGCAAGTAACAGACTTTCGTCATCCTGAACGGCGGCGAAGGAGCGTGGTTCAGGATCTAATTCTCAAATATACAGATGCTGATAGTGTTAACTTCAGCGACATACTTGTTGAAAATAGAATCCTGATGTCGCTAAAGCTCCTCGGAATGATAGGTTATCAGTCAAATCATGACACTAACTAAAGCATGACTATTTTTTCCTGTACAAAAACACAGCTCCATGGTTAACATACTGCTATGTTAACCATTTTCTTGAGCCCTCTATGTCCGCCCAAATGTTATCTGGCGTCCCATTAACCTCCCTTTCTGGAGTTGGCGCGAAAGTCGCAGAAAAACTCGCCAAAGTTGGCTTACATAGCGTTCAAGATTTGCTGTTTCACCTTCCGTTACGCTACGAAGATCGTACTCGTATTTACCCTATTGCCAAACTGCATGCTGGCCTTTGGGCGGCCGTGCAAGGTAAGGTCATGGCAGTCGACACCATCTTCGGTAAGCGCAAAATGCTAACGGTAAAAATCAGCGACGGTAATGGCACTATCACGCTGCGCTTTTTCAACTTTACCGCAGCCATGAAGAACAATTTCACGCAAGGTAAGTTAGTACATGCTTACGGTGAAATTAAGCGCGGTGGCATGGGTTTGGAAATTGTTCATCCTGACTACAAGTTTTACGTCAGCGAGCAAAAGCCCGATGTAGAACAGAGCTTAACCCCTGTTTATCCCACCACCGATGGATTGCGTCAAATCACATTGCGCAACCTTACCGAACAAGCTTTAGCCCTGCTTGATAAAACCGCAGTGCAGGAATTACTTCCAGCGGGGTTGTATGACCATCAAATCACGATGTCGCAAGCACTGCACACCATTCATCGCCCACCACCAACCATTAATTTAGATGAGTTTGACGAAGGCAAACATCCTGCCCAAATCCGCTTGATCATGGAAGAATTGCTCGCACAAAACTTATCGATGCTGGCGGTGCGTAGCAAAGGTCAGAAGGATTCAGCGCTACCTCTCGGTCCTTGTAATAAACTAAAAACGCAGCTTTTAGCCCAACTGCCTTTCTCTCCTACAAACGCTCAAACCCGAGTCGTACAAGAGATTGAAGCCGATCTAGAAAAACCGCACCCAATGATGCGATTAGTGCAAGGCGATGTTGGTTCGGGGAAAACATTGGTTGCCGCCTTGGCCGCTGTTAGAGCCATTGAGCATGGCCATCAGGTGGCACTCATGGCGCCAACCGAACTATTGGCCGAGCAACACGCTATCAACTTCGCAAACTGGTTTGAGAGAATGGGCATTCAAGTCGGTTGGTTAGCGGGCAAACTCAAAGGTAAGGCAAAGGAAGCCGAGCTGGCTCGTATTGCCAGTGGTGAAGCGCAAATGGTAGTGGGTACTCACGCGCTATTCCAAGAGCACGTTGAATTTCATCACCTTGCTTTGGTCATCATTGATGAACAGCACCGCTTCGGTGTCCATCAGCGATTAGAATTGCGTGAAAAAGGTGCAAAACAAGGCGCTTATCCACATCAGCTCATCATGACAGCAACGCCGATTCCGCGAACGTTAGCCATGACTGCCTATGCTGACTTAGAAACGTCGGTGATTGACGAGTTACCGCCAGGTCGAACACCAATCCAGACTGTCGCGATTCCAGACACCAAACGCAATGATATCGTCGAACGTGTCCGAAATGCCTGCTTAAACGAAGGCAAGCAGGCATATTGGGTGTGTACCCTGATTGATGAGTCGGAAGTATTAGAAGCGCAAGCCGCGGCAGATACCGCAGAAGAGCTTCAACGTAAGCTACCGGACGTAAAAATTGGTCTAGTACACGGACGAATGAAGCCGGCAGAGAAACAAGCGGTGATGCAAGATTTCAAAGACAATAAACTGCATTTGCTGGTCGCAACGACAGTGATTGAAGTTGGTGTGGATGTGCCAAACTCTAGCTTGATGATCATAGAAAACCCTGAACGTCTTGGTTTGGCACAATTACACCAGTTAAGAGGTCGCGTGGGCCGAGGTTCCGTTGCTAGCCATTGTGTGCTGCTGTACCACTCTCCGCTGTCAAAAACCGCGCAAAAACGTCTCGGAGTACTACGTGAAAGTAACGATGGCTTCGTCATTGCGCAGAAAGACCTAGAAATTCGTGGCCCTGGAGAACTATTGGGTACAAAGCAGACAGGTCTTGCTGATTTCAAAATCGCAGACTTAGTTCGAGATCAACGCCTGATTCCCGAAGTTCAGCGTATTGCGCGTCATATTCATGACAATTACCCGACTAACGCAACAGCAATTATCGATCGCTGGTTGGGTGAGCGGGATATTTACTCCAAAGCGTAATGATTGAAAGCGAGCCAAATGGCTCGTTTTTTAATACGCCAAAAACAAAGCAAACGTTTGCTTTTTGAGTAAATCTCTCTATAATCGCGCACAAATTTTTAAGTGTGTTAGATCACACTCCACCAACCTGAGTTGACTCTGATTAACAGCAATCACAGGTAACGACGTCAACTCCACCCTGCTCTCCCATTCAGCGAGAACTAGGGAAATATTGCGACTAGCGAGACAAACAATGACAACTTCAAACCGATCTTCGGAACTGGTCTATCAACTCAACGATCGACCACCTTTGCCTCAAACCATTTTTGCCGCACTTCAGCACTTATTGGCGATGTTCGTCGCGGTTATCACTCCGTCACTGATCATCTGTCAGTCTTTGGGTGTACCTGCAGACCAAACGAACACCATCATCAGCATGTCTTTATTTGCGTCAGGCGTGTCTTCGTTTATTCAAATTCGCACCGTTGGCCCAATTGGCTCTGGTTTGCTCTCTGTTCAAGGCACCAGCTTTAACTTTTTAGGTCCTATTATTGGAGCAGGCCTATCGCTGAAAGCCGGTGGAGCAGACATCAGCACCATGATGGCTGCCATTTTTGGTACGATTTTAGTCGCATCATTTGCAGAAATTTTCCTATCTCGCGTATTGGAGCATGCCCGCCGAATCATCACTCCGCTCGTTTCAGGCATCGTCGTCACTCTTATCGGTCTCACACTGATTCAAGTCGGCTTAGTATCAATGGGCGGTGGCTACGCAGCATTAAATGAAGGAACCTTCGGCAGCTTAGACAAACTTGCTCTGGCTGGGACGGTACTTGGATTAATTGTGATTTTAAACCGCTCGAAAAACCCATACATCCGTGTGGCTTCAATCGTGATTGCGATGCTAGTGGGTTACATCATGGCGTATTTTATGGGGATGGTAGATACTTCTCAGCTAGGCGCAACTGAGATCGTAGCACTGCCCGTACCAATGCAATATGGCTTATCGTTTGACTGGTCTCTGTTCATTCCGCTGGTACTGATTTTCTTTATTACCGCACTAGAGGCCATCGGTGATATTACCGCAACATCTGAAGTGTCTGGTGAGCCAGTAAAAGGCCCAGTGTACATGGAACGCATTAAGGGCGGTGTGTTAGCAGACGGCTTAAACTCCGCAATCGCAGCCGTTTTCAACAGCTTCCCGAACTCAACGTTTAGCCAGAATAACGGCATCATCATGCTAACAGGAGTCGCGAGCCGCTACGTGGGTTACTTTATTTCTGGCATGTTAGTGATTCTTGGCTTGTTCCCAGGTGTCGCTAGCTTTGTTCAGCTGATTCCTGAGCCAGTACTTGGCGGCGCAACGATTGTCATGTTTGGTACGATTGCTGCCGCTGGTGTGCGTATTATCTCTCGTGTTGAGCTCGATCGCCGCGCAATTCTGATCATGGCCTTATCCTTCTCAATGGGACTTGGTATCGCACAAAAACCAGAGATCCTGCAATTTATGCCAGAATTTATTAAGAGTATTTTCTCAACTGGTGTTGCAGCAGGTGGCATCACAGCGATCATTTTAAATCTACTTCTGCCAGAGAAACTGGAAGACGAAGATGAACTTCCTCAGGAAGTGAAAGAGTCTTAAGATTATTGAGAATAAGAAAAGCCCAACCTAATTAGGTTGGGCTTTTTGTTTTAAAGGGTGCGGGCCATCGACTTACTTGGTAGGAAAGCTGATTTGAGCGATTAAACCGCCTTCACTGCGATTACGCATCACCACAGAGCCTGAATGTTGGCTGATTATACGCTTCACAATCGCCAACCCTAGCCCAGTGCCTTCACTACCGCGAGCGGTGTCACCACGCGTAAAGGGTTCAAATAACCTCGCGATTTGAGAATGCTCGATACCCGGTCCGTTGTCCTCTACTGAAATCCACACTAGCTGCTTATCTGCTGTCACACCAGTGCTGATTTTGACCCAGCCATTGCCATAACGTAGCGCATTCACAACTAAGTTACTGATCGCCCGCTTAATCGCAATCGCACTTCCTTTGGCTGGCGGCAAGTTAAGATTAAGATCTGTTTCAATTTCAACCTCATAACCACCTTCAGAACTGGCGACGTCACTGGCAATCGTACTGATATCAACCGCTTCAAACGATTCTTGGTTCACCGGTTTGAGATAATCCATAAACTGACTGATGATCTCATTACATTCTTCCGTATCGCTAATGATCCCCTCCGCAAGATAGCTGTCCTCAGGAGACATCATTTCTGTCGCTAGGCGAATACGCGTCAGAGGCGTTCGTAAGTCATGGCTAATCCCCGCCATTAATAAGGCTCGGTCTTCTTCTAGCTCTTGAATACCTTTCGACATTTGATTAAAGGCTCGAGTTACAGAGCGAATTTCCGATGCGCCTTTTTCTGCCAACGGTGGCGGGATTTCGCCTCGACCGACGTCTTTCGCGGCTCTCTCTAAAGCCAAAAGTGGGCGGTTTTGTAAACGAATAAACAACCAACCACCAGCAATGATCAGCAGCGCCATAATCAAACTGTTACGAAACAGCGGTGCAAAATCTTCTTCTTGCAGCTCAGATAACGGAATACGAATGATGGAGTTCGGCAACTTTTCGATGTGCATCCACAAAATGTAACTTTCATCGCCAAGCAATAAGCGTACTTCTGTAGGCGAACCCAGCTCTTGGCTCATTTCTTCAGACATCAAATCAATCGACATTGCGTGATGAAATTCAATCGCCTTATCGCTGTCAAGGCTGTGAACCGTCACCCCTAATCTTTCTAATAATTGACGCCTTAACGGTGCATCAGACTTTAAAGGTCCTTCATCATCAAGCACCAAATTGAGCTCATGGGCGAGAATTTTATTGAACTGCTGCAAACTCGGCATCAACGCGTAGTTAAAAACGGCGTAGTAAGAGAAAACTTGGCTCGCGAGAAGCAAAGAGATGAACAGCAGAATAGATTGTGTCAGTGAACTTCGGATGCGCATGGAACGTTCCTAGTGGTCCTAATCGCGAAATTTCAGCCTTCAAAGGGAAGGTAATGAAGGCTGAAGTTGCTATAGCCAAGTGCTGGCTATGGAGTGAAGAGGTTACACCTCTTTGCCGTCTGGGACGAAAACATAACCTAGGCCCCATACGGTTTGAATGTAGCGCGGCTTGCTCGGATCGTCTTCTAACATGCGACGTAAACGTGAGATTTGTACGTCAATAGAGCGTTCCATTGCAGAATATTCACGGCCACGCGCCATGTTCATCAATTTATCTCGTGACATTGGCTCACGCGCATTCATCACGAGCGCCTTTAGGACAGCAAACTCTCCAGAGGTGAGTGGCATTGCCTCGTCACCGCGGAACATCTCGCGAGTGCCTAGATTGAGTCGGAACTCCCCGAACTCCACCACTTTTTCTTCCGTGCTTGGTGCGCCCGGCAACTCTACAGTTTGGCGGCGTAATACTGCCTTGATGCGAGCCAACAATTCGCGTGGGTTAAACGGTTTTGGCAAATAATCATCCGCCCCTACCTCAAGACCTACGATGCGGTCCACTTCATCACCTTTCGCGGTGAGCATTAAGATTGGCAACATATTGTTCGCGTGGCGTAGACGACGACAAATTGACAAACCGTCTTCACCTGGCAACATTAGGTCCAGCACCATTAAGTGAAAGTTTTCGCGCGTTAGTAGGCGATCCATCTGTTCGCCATTGGCGACACTTCGTACCTGAAAACCTTGCTCAGAAAGGTAACGCTCCAATAGAGCACGTAAACGAGCATCGTCATCAACCACTAAAATTTTATG
>NZ_JAWOTI010000022.1:0-81721 GCF_033338775.1 Vibrio sp. Vb1018 | reverse complement strand
TCAGCGAGGTGGCATTATAGAGATTGCGATCACATTGGCAAGCCCTTTTTCTCGTTTTTTTTGATTTTTTTATCGTTTGGGTGTTTTTTATTCTAAAAGGCGAGTTTTCACTACTATTCTACCTCCATACACCCTGTAATCGCCCTGAATAAGGAAAAAAGATGAGCTCAATGAGAAGCTACAAAGGTATAAAGCCTGAACTTGGTGAGCGTGTTTACGTTGACCCAACCTCTGTTTTAGTCGGTGATATCCGAATTGGCGATGATTCTAGCATTTGGCCATTGGTAGCAGCGCGAGGCGATGTAAACCACATTCACATTGGTGATCGAACGAATATTCAAGATGGCAGTGTTTTGCATGTCACCCATAAGAACGCCGAAAACCCAAACGGCTACCCATTGATTATTGGTAATGACGTTACGATTGGCCACAAAGTGATGCTGCACGGTTGTGAGATCCACGATCGTGTTTTGGTTGGTATGGGAGCTATTGTTTTAGATGCTGTTGTAATTGAGTCAGAGGTGATGATCGGAGCAGGCAGTTTAGTGCCACCTGGGAAAGTATTAGAAAGTGGCTACTTATATGTTGGAAGCCCAGTAAAACAAGCTCGCCCTCTATCAGAAAAAGAACGAGCTTTCTTGCAAAAGTCTGCCAACAACTATGTGCAGAACAAAAACGACTACTTAAATGAAGTAAAAGACTTGAACTAAAACCCTGTTAACCGATGATGATATGGCCTTCTTCGTTGAAGGCTTCATCTTCTATTAGCTCTTCAGCCATTTCTTCTAGGTCGAATCTGTAATCAGTAAACACTTTAATTGCCGCTTGCTCAGTTTCAATCAGTGAACCACTGAGCTTTTCTAACTTTTGTTTCGTCACAAAGCACTCTATTAGTGCGCCTGATTGTTGCGCCGAAAAGTTTACCGATTGTGATACTTCATCCCATGATTGAATATCTGGGAATAAGATGGATTGATTCATCGCTTATTGACCTTCAAGATTCTTTCTTAGTTCTCTGAGAATTTGTTTGGCACCAGGACGTAAGCCACGCCAGAGCATAAAGCTTTCCGCAGCCTGCCCAACTAACATTCCAAGACCGTCATACGCATGAGCGGCACCATTCTCTTTTGCCCATAAGTTAAAGCTCGTCACCCCTTTGCCATAAATCATGTCATAGCTTGTACTGTTAGCGGCAAAGATGGAGGATGAAATAGTCGGCAGTTCACCACTAAGAGAAGCGGATGTGGAGTTAATGATGACATCATACTCTTCATCAATACTTGCCATCTCTTTGGCGAGGATAGGACCGTGAGAGACAAACAGCTCTGCGAGCTCTTGTGCTTTACTAAAGGTACGGTTGGTAATGGTTAAAGAGGTCGGCTTTTGATCGAGTAGTGGCTTAATAACACCACGAGCCGCACCACCAGCACCAATAATTAGGATTCGCGCACCTTCCAATACAACCTGATGCTGAAGCAGATCTTGCACTAAACCTGCACCATCAGTGTTGTCACCGATGATTTCACCATCGTCTAACTTCTTGAGGGTATTTACCGCGCCTGCTAACTGAGCCCGTTCTGTCAATCGACTAGCAAATTGATAAGCATCTTCTTTAAATGGCATAGTGATGTTGCACCCCTTGCCACCTTCAGCAAAAAACACCTTCGCCGCGTCAATAAAACCATCAACAGGTGCACTTTCTGCGGTATACACCAAAGATTGATTAGTTTGACGAGCAAACAAGGTGTGAATGAATGGCGACTTACTGTGTCCGATAGGATTACCAAACACGGCATAGCGATCGATTTGCTGGGTCATTTCCTTACCTTTGTTCCTTACTTAGATATAGAGAAAACAGGGCCACCTGATTACAGATGACCCTATCACTATCTATCTATATAGAAAAGGAGATTCCGTGCTTACCACTCTCGGGGCGTTAGGTATCGCTCGTAAAGTTCAGCTTCTGGCGATCCCGCTTCTGGCTCGTAGCAGTACTCCCAGCGAGCGAGCGGCGGCATTGACATCAGAATCGACTCAGTACGCCCACCACTTTGTAAACCAAATAAGGTGCCACGGTCATACACTAAGTTGAACTCTACGTAACGGCCGCGACGATATAGTTGGAATTCACGCTCACGCTCACCATACTCGATCTCTTTACGACGAGAAACGATCGGCAAATAAGCCTGGCAATAGCCTTCACCGACGGCTTTGATGTAAGCAAAACACTTATCAAATTCCCACTGGTTTAGATCATCAAAGAACAAACCGCCAACACCGCGAGTTTCATTACGATGTGGTAGGAAGAAATATTTGTCACACCATGCCTTATACTCTTGGTAAACATCGTCACCAAATGGTGCACAAAGCTGTTTTGCAGTGTCGTGCCATGATTGGCAATCTTCTTCAAATGGGTAGAACGGTGTTAGGTCAAAACCACCACCAAACCACCAAATTGGGTCTTCGCCATCTTTTTCTGCAATAAAGAAGCGGACATTGGCGTGTGAAGTCGGTACATAAGGGTTTTTAGGGTGAATAACCAAAGAAACACCCATCGCTTCAAAACGACGACCCGCTAGCTCTGGGCGATGCGCTGTCGCAGATGCTGGCATTTCTTTCCCTTCCACATGCGAGAAGTTCACGCCTCCCTGCTCGAAAACAAGGCCATCACGCAAAACACGTGAGCGACCACCGCCACCCAGACGCTCTCCTTTTTCACGTTGCCATGCATCTTCGACAAAGACGGCCTTTCCATCTTCTTGTTCTAACTGCTGACAAATGGAGTCCTGAAGTGACATCAAGAACTGCTTTACGGCGTGCTTATCGATCGCTGACATACGTTATTACCTATTACGTGAAACCTAATGATGGCTGGCTAGCAGGGTTAACCCTGTCTTAATATTTGTGAAGTTTTGGCGTCACGAATCTCGCTGGGTTTATCACGACCGCTGGTCTCGCCACGAAGAATGGCGACCAGCTTATCACCCAACTGCTCTTCGACTTCTTCCGTGGTCATACACGGTGGTAAGCCGGAAAGATTCGCGCTGGTAGAGGTTAACGGCTTTCCGAATGCATTACACATTTTTTGCACCAAAGGATGATCAGTCACACGAACCGCAATTGAATCAAACTGCCCTGAAACCCAGTTGGATACTTTATCGCTCGCTGGCATGATCCAAGTGTATGGGCCTGGCCAAGTGGCATGAACAGTCTGTAATTGTTCTTCAGTCAACTGAGATTCATCAATATAAGGCAAGAGCTGATCGTAACTTGCCGCGATGAGAATCAGCCCTTTTTCTACCGGACGCTGCTTGAGCTCTAATAGCTTTTGAATTGCTTCTGGGTTATCTGGATCACATCCGACACCAAAAACCCCTTCTGTTGGATAGGCAATCACTTCGCCTTGCTTGAGTGCGTTGAGCACTTGTTCAAAGTTATCCACCGATTACTTCCTATTTGTTTGACTGTGTTGTTTTCACTAAGTGTACAAATATTCATTCTCAGACACTAAAGCAATTTTTTTATAAAATGTATCAATAGCGCCAACAACAAGACGCAAACGTTTGCTTGAGATAAAAATCCCCGTATAATGCGCACAAATTTATAGCTCACCTAATTTTTGCAGCTTAAAGGAGTTTGAGATGAAAGTCGGTATCATCATGGGTTCTAAATCCGATTGGCCAACCATGAAACTAGCAGCAGACATGCTAGACCAATTTGGCGTGCCTTACGAAACAAAAGTAGTGTCAGCACACCGAACTCCTCAATTACTGGCTGACTACGCTAGTGGCGCAAAAGAGCGCGGCATCAAAGTTATCATCGCAGGCGCAGGTGGTGCAGCGCACCTACCAGGTATGGCGGCGGCGTTTACTAGTTTGCCAGTGCTTGGGGTTCCCGTTCAGTCTCGTGCACTGAAAGGTATGGATTCACTGCTCTCTATTGTACAGATGCCAAAGGGAGTTGCGGTTGGTACATTGGCGATTGGCGAAGCGGGCGCAGCAAACGCCGGTATCCTAGCAGCGCAAATCCTAGGCACTCATGATGAAAACATCATGGCGAAGGTAGAAGCATTCCGTAATGAGCAAACGGAAACAGTTCTCGCAAATCCAAACCCTGCAGAGGATTAATCAGATGCATGTACTGGTTCTTGGTGCGGGTCAGTTGGCTCGTATGATGTCTCTGGCTGGTGCGCCACTGAATATTCAAATTTCAGCTTACGATGTCAGCAGCGGTGATGTCGTTCACCCTTTAACTCAACAGGTACTTGGCCATGGCTTGGAAAATGCGATTACGCAAGTTGATGTGATTACTGCCGAGTTCGAGCATATTCCACATGACGTGCTCAAGGTTTGCGAAGCGAGCGGCAAGTTCCTACCAAGTACGCAAGCCATCAAAGCAGGTGGTGATCGCCGTATTGAAAAAGCACTGCTTGATGATGCTGGCGTGCGCAACGCGAAATACTACGTCATTGAAACTCGTGAAGACTTTGACCGCGCAATTGAACACGTTGGTATGCCAATGGTTCTGAAAAGTGCATTGGGTGGCTACGATGGTAAAGGCCAATGGCGCTTAAAAGAAGCTTCTCAAGTCGACGACATTTGGACTGAGATGGCAGAGTGCATCGCGGCAACACCAACTCAAGCGATTGTTGCTGAAGAGTTTGTTCCTTTTAACCGCGAAGTATCACTAGTTGGTGCTCGAAGCAAAGATGGAAATGTGGAAGTGTACCCTCTGGCAGAGAATGTTCACACCAACGGTGTATTGAGTCTTTCTACTGCGATTGATGCGCCAGGGTTACAGGAACAAGCAAAGCAAATGTTCACGGCTGTCGCAGATAGCCTAGATTACGTTGGCGTATTAGCGCTTGAGTTCTTTGATGTCGATGGGGCACTTTTAGTGAATGAGATTGCTCCACGCGTGCACAACTCTGGTCACTGGACACAGCAAGGTGCAGAAACGTGTCAGTTTGAAAACCATCTGCGCGCCGTGTGCGGCTTACCATTAGGTAGTACGAAATTGGTTCGTGAAACCTCAATGATCAATATTCTTGGTGAAGACACACTACCAGATGCATTGTTATCAATGGATGGTTGCCACCTTCATTGGTATGGCAAAGAGAAACGTGCAGGTCGCAAGATGGGACACATCAACGTGTGTGGCGACTACCCAGGAGAATTGCACCGTAGGTTGTGCGCCCTGGCAGACATCTTAGACCCAATAGCTTTCCCAGCCGTGCAAGCGTTCGCTAAACAGCCTCAACACTAACGTTTGGCAGCAAAAAAACAAAAAAGGGTCGCACGATGCGACCCTTTTCAATTCATTTAACCTTGCTGGGTGTGCTGGCACTTACGGTTGGCACATTGCAATTTCACACCACTGGCGAGTTTCTTCTCCACCAACAAAGTAAAACCACATTCTTCGCATCGCCCCTTGACCGGAGCAAGGTTCACAGCAAATTTGCATTTAGGGTAGTTATCACACGCGTAGAATGTTTTGCCAAATCGGGTTTTACGCTCAACCAAATGTCCTTTGCCACATTCAGGGCAAGCGTGTTGCTCTTGTGACTGCGCCTCTGGCTCTGGTTGATTAATCGACCCAATATGATGGCACGCCGGATAGTTACTGCAACCAACAAACATGCCGTAGCGCCCTTGGCGGAGTACCAACTCATTGCCACACTCAGGACAAGGCACACCCAACTCTTTCACGATGTGTCCATCATTGTTGTGCAGGGCTTTGATGTAATCACAGCTTGGGTAGTGGCTACAGCCAAGAAAGGGACCGTGTTTGCCATGTTTGAGGGTCAGCTCACCACCACATTTTGGACACGGCTCGTGCTCCAAAGCGTGTTCATGGGCAGAGAAAAGGGTGTTGTCGATTTTACTACTCATACTTACCGTTTCGTGAAAAACACACAAAAAGACAAGCTCGCGTTTATTCTAGTTAAACTCGAACTTGCCCAGATGGTTAGTGAAGAATCCCTTGTTCCTTGGTGTACAACAGCTCTTCCATTAGCGTGTAAGCGTTTTCGTTGCCAGGCACATTAAACAGCACCATCAGAATGATCCATTTGAGATCTTCAAGCTCAAACTCACTCGTTTCTAATCCCATCACTCGGTCAATCACCATTTCGCGAGTTTCTGTGGTTAACACATTGATTTGCTCGAGAAACAATAGAAAACCTCGGCATTCCAAATCTAAACGCTGCATCTCTTTCGCTGTGTAGATACGAGTTGATGACGAAGCCATGCAAGTCGAGATTGCAGAAGAGGTGTCACTTTGCTGCAATGCGGCAAGCTCTTCTAACCAGACAAGGGCTTTGTAGATATCTTTTTGTTGGAAGCCTGCACGAAGCAACTCTTCTTCCAACTCGTCTTGTTCGACCTGTAACTCTGCATCGCTATGGATGTAGGTTTCGAATAGATACATCAGTATATCCATCATCATAGCTAGCCCCTCCCCTTTCGAATATAGCCACCTGAAACCGCAACGACATGCCCAGAGAGTTCTAACTCTAAGAGCTGCATCATGACTTCTTGGACAGGTATATTGGTCCTGTTTGCAAGAATATCAACCGGTGTAGCTTCACTTCCTACGTTAGCTAACAGCTGAGGAAATGGCAATTCTTCTTCATCATTTAACGTAGAAAATAAATCGGTACTCTGATTAATAGACCAATCAAGCAAGGACTGTATTTCATCTAAGACATCTTTCGTCTTTTCTACGAGGCAAGCGCCATGACGTATCAACTGGTTTCCACCGCAGGCATTGGGGGCATTGATTGACGCTGGCAGCGCAAATACTTCTCGACCTTGCTCAAGCGCGTAACGAGCTGTAATTAACGAGCCGCTCTTTTTCGCCGCCTCGACGACCAGTACACCAAGCGATAATCCACTAATAATACGATTACGACGCGGGAAGTTTTCTGGACGCGGCTTGGCATTAGGCCGAAACTCAGACACCAAGGCCCCATGTTCAATAACACGTTGCGCTAAACCACGATGACGTGCCGGATAAATATTTTCTAAGCCAGATCCTAGCACCGCAATCGTCTTACCACCCGCTTGCAACGCACCATCATGCGCATGACCATCAATGCCTAAAGCGAGACCACTGGTGACAATAAAATCGTGCTGAACAAACTCTGCAGCAAACTGACGTGCATGCTGTAATCCATCAATACTCGCATTTCGACTGCCAACCATCGCGATTTGTGGCTGAGAGAGACAAGTAGGGTTTCCTTGAACAAAAAGTAGAGGTGGCGGTGCAACGATTTGTTTGAGTTGAGGTGGATAACGCGGGTCAGTCAGTGTCAGGATATGATGATTTGTAGAAGCCTCAAGCCAGCTTAAACAAGCATCGACTTCTTTATCTGTTGAAGCCCAAGCTTGAATTTGCTTAGTTGTTAACCCAAGTTGTTGTAGCTGTTCAGGAGAGAAGTTTACGATGTTACGTGGCGTGTCTCTTGCCAGTAGCTTATTCATTTTGACGCCGCCAATGCCTGGTAAACAACTCAGTTTTAACCAGGCAGCGAGATCATCGTTATTTCGTCGATTCATCGATGGTTAATTCGTCCGCCAACGGTGACACCACCGAAATATCTTGGTTAATGGGTTTCGTACTGTTAGTGATCAGTGCCAAGCTAAAGTACTCATAAGGACGAATGACCAGCAACTCACCAACTTTGCTTTGAGGCAAAGTAATTTTCTTATCAAGCACGCCAAACTCTTTCTTGAACTCATCGCCGTCTTTGTAAACTGGGTGCGCGTCTTCTTTTAAATCAAACACACTGCCTTGCTTGAGATTATCTGACGTGCCTTTATCAATCACCACGACTTGGTTAGTTGAACTAAAGCGAATACCTTCGATATTACCTAGCAACTTTGCAGAACTGCCTTGTGGCGACGGCAGCGGATAGAACGTAGTCGTGAAGTCAGTATTCTCAACCGATTGATTTGGCAACGCGATATCGTTACGTAGGATTTCTTGCATTTGCGATGTAAGCTTCAAACCTGAATAATCACTCGAAGCTTCAACGAGCTCGCCTTTGGCAATCAAACGCAGCGCGGTAATCTCTTCGGACACATCGTCACGCGAAAAGGTAGCTACTGGTCGGTAAATAGCCCAACCTGTCGCGGTCTGATTGCCATTGATATACAGCACATCTTCTGTAGTCAGATACTTACTGCCTTTGCTGCTACCCATCACTTTTGCAGCATTGTTCAACGAATCTTTATCTAGCAACCGATCCGATTTGAGGTAAGGCATCACCAAACCTTCCGCGACCGTTGGTACGGCTTTCTTTTCTGTGATGCGAGCTTTCGGGCTCAGCTTCTTAACCGGTTTTAGGCTCAACACGGGCTGACCGTTAATCCACACCAAAGACAGCTTGTCTCCGGGATAAATTAAATGAGGGTTATCGATTTCCGGGTTTACTTGCCATAAACGAGGCCACAACCACGGGCTATCTAAGTACATGGCCGAAATATCCCATAGCGTATCGCCCTTCACGACTACATACGTTTGTGGCGCATCATCTTTAACAGTCAGTGGGTTCGCATCCACATTTGCTACAGCGTTGAAAGAGAAAAGTAACGGCAACGTAACACTGGCAACGTTGCGGAAAATTCGATTCATGACCCTCGTCCTTGGTCTATTAAGCAGGAACCAGAATGGAAATTGGTGCAAGGATGCTGTCATTTAGGCTATAAAATGTCTAGAATTGAGCCAACAAGGTTTGTGCTGTTTCGGCACAGTTCAATATTTCGAGTGAATATGTCTGTATTACAAGTATTAACATTCCCGGATGATCGCCTGCGCACAGTCGCAAAGCCTGTTGAAGCGGTGACCCCTGAGATTCAAAAAATCGTCGATGACATGATTGAAACCATGTACGACGAAGAAGGTATTGGCCTTGCTGCAACGCAGGTTGATATCCACAAACGTATCGTAGTGATTGATATTTCAGAAACTCGCGATGAGCCGATGGTGCTAATCAACCCTGAGATTCTGGAAAAGCGTGGCGAAGATGGCATCGAAGAAGGCTGTCTGTCGGTACCAGGTGCACGCGCACTTGTGCCTCGCGCTGCAGAAGTTACCGTTAAGGCACTGGATCGTGATGGCAAAGAGTTCACCTTTGAAGCCGACGACCTGCTAGCGATTTGTGTTCAACACGAGCTTGATCACTTACAAGGTAAGCTGTTCGTGGATTACCTATCGCCACTGAAACGCAAACGCATTCAGGACAAGCTAGCGAAAATCAAACGCTTTAACGAGAAGCAGCAAAACGCTTAATCTCGAACCATACCAATTAGAAGGAAGTCTACCTTGAGTCAGTCTTTACGAATTGTCTTTGCAGGTACTCCGGATTTCGCCGCCCGTCACTTGGCGGCGTTGTTGTCTTCGGAGCATGAAGTCATCGCGGTTTACACAAACCCAGATCGTCCAGCGGGTCGTGGCAAAAAATTGGCTGCGCCACCGGTAAAACAACTGGCGCTAGAACACAATATCCCGGTTTACCAACCTGAAAGCTTTAAGTCCGACGAAGCGAAACAAGAACTTGCCGATCTGAACGCCGACCTCATGGTTGTCGTGGCGTACGGGATGCTGCTGCCACAAGCGGTTCTTGATACCCCTAAACTGGGTTGTATCAACGTACATGGTTCTATCCTACCTCGTTGGCGTGGTGCGGCTCCAATCCAACGCTCTATTTGGGCGGGCGATGCAGAAACTGGCGTGACCATCATGCAGATGGATATCGGTCTCGACACTGGTGATATGCTGAAGATTGCAACTCTGCCAATAGAAGCGACAGATACCAGCGCTTCAATGTACGAAAAATTGGCTGAGCTTGGTCCAGAAGCCCTGATTGACTGCCTAGCAGACATTGCTGCGGGTAAAGCAGTGCCAGTGAAGCAAGACGATGAGCTAGCGAACTATGCGAAAAAACTCAGCAAAGAAGAAGCACGCATCAACTGGAACGACGATGCGGCGCACATTGAGCGCTGCGTTCGTGCATTTAACCCATGGCCAATGAGCCACTTTGAGGCGGCAGAAAACAGCATCAAAGTATGGCAAAGCCGTGTGGCAGAGCAAACCAGTGACAAGCCAGCCGGCACCATCGTGCAAGCAGATAAAACCGGTATCTATGTTGCGACAGGCAACGGCATACTGGTGCTAGAGCAACTGCAAGTTCCTGGCAAAAAAGCCATGTCAGTTCAGGATATTCTGAATTCGCGTGCGGCTTGGTTTGAAGTGGGCACTCTGCTAGTTTAAGCCATACTAGGGGTTATTATCCCCAATTATACGAACTTTTAGAGGGCAGAGATGCCCTCCTTTACTTTAAGGTACTCATCATGAATGTTCGCGCTGCGGCTGCTAACGTCCTGTATCTTGTCGTCGACAAGGGCCACTCACTTTCAAGCGCTCTTCCAGCGGCTCAACAAACGGTACGACCTCGTGACCACGCTCTGTTACAAGAGATCTGTTACGGTGCGCTACGTTACCTCCCTCGCCTAGAAATGATCGCAAACCAGTTGATGGATAAGCCCCTCAAAGGCAAACAACGTGTATTCCATCACCTAATTCTGGTTGGTATTTACCAACTGAGCTTCATGCGTATTCCTGCGCACGCAGCAGTCGGTGAAACGGTTGAAGGCACTAAAGAGCTGAAAGGTCCTCGTCTGCGTGGTTTGATTAACGCGGTATTGCGTAACTACCAGCGCAACCAAGAAGAACTCGACCAAATGGCCGTCAGCAACAACGCTGGCAAGTACGGTCACCCAAGCTGGTTACTAAAACTGCTGCAAGAGGCCTACCCAAAGCAATGGGAAAGTATTGTTGAAGCGAACAACCAAAAAGCACCAATGTGGCTGCGTGTGAACCATCAACACCACACTCGTGATGAATACCTTGCGCTGCTCAAAAATGAAAACATTGATAGCACGCCACACACAGAAGCAATGGACGCCATAAAATTGGCCGCACCATGTGACGTGATGAAGCTACCTGGTTTTGATAAAGGTTGGGTTTCGGTACAAGATGCGGCGGCGCAGCTTTCGATCAACTACCTAAAACCACAAGACGGCGAACGGATTTTAGATTGCTGTGCTGCGCCAGGTGGCAAGACTGCGCACATTCTAGAGCGCACGTCGGGCAGTGAAGTGGTCGCGATTGACTGCGACGACACACGCTTGAAACGTGTGCATGAAAACCTGAAGCGTCTCAACCTTCAGGCAAAAGTGGTTTGCGGTGATGCGCGTAATCCACAAGAATGGTGGCAAGGCGAGCAATTTGATCGCATTTTGCTGGATGCCCCATGTTCTGCGACTGGCGTGATTCGTCGTCACCCAGACATCAAATGGCTACGTCGTGCAGACGACATCGCCGCATTAGCAGAGCTGCAAAGTGAAATTTTTGATGCCATGTGGACGCAACTGAAGCCCGGCGGCACCATGGTTTACGCGACTTGTTCAATCACACCGCAAGAAAACGTGGAGCAAGTAAAAGCGTTTTTAGCACGTACCGCGGATGCGCAACTGCTGGATTCTGATCCCGACCAGCCTGGTCGTCAAATTCTACCAGGCGAAGAAGATATGGATGGTTTCTACTACGCAGTGCTAACTAAGACACACGCGTAACAGCATGCTAAATAGGGCGATTGAAGTGATTTCAATCGCCTTTTTCAGATACGAGAAAAGAGTATGAAGATCATTATTCTTGGTGCAGGTCAGGTTGGCGGCACACTGGCAGAAAACCTAGTGGGTGAAAACAACGACATCACCATCGTCGACAATAATGCCGACCGACTGCGTGAATTGCAGGACAAATACGACCTACGTGTGGTCAATGGCCATGCGAGCCATCCAGACGTGCTACACGAAGCTGGCGCGCAAGACGCCGATATGCTCGTCGCAGTAACCAACACTGATGAAACCAACATGGCCGCCTGTCAGGTCGCGTTCACTCTATTCAATACCCCAAACCGCGTTGCGCGTATTCGCTCTCCAGAATACTTGGCAGAAAAAGAAGCCCTGTTTAAATCTGGCGCTATTCCTGTTGATCACCTTATCGCACCAGAAGAACTCGTCACGAGCTACATCGAACGTCTGATCCAATACCCAGGCGCGCTGCAAGTGGTGAGCTTTGCTGAACAGAAAGTCAGCCTAGTGGCGGTGAAAGCCTACTATGGTGGCCCGCTGGTGGGTAATGCGCTGTCTGCTTTGCGTGAGCACATGCCGCACATCGATACCCGTGTGGCGGCTATTTTCCGCCAGGGTCGCCCGATTCGCCCACAAGGCACCACGATTATTGAAGCCGACGATGAAGTGTTCTTCGTTGCAGCAAGTAATCATATTCGCTCAGTGATGAGTGAGCTTCAGCGTCTAGAAAAACCGTACCGCCGCATCATGATTGTTGGCGGGGGTAACATCGGCGCAAGCTTGGCTAAACGCCTAGAGCAAACTTACAGCGTGAAGCTGATTGAGCGTAACTACCAGCGTGCAGAAAAGCTCTCTGAGCAACTAGAAAACACCATCGTGTTCTGCGGTGATGCGGCAGACCAAGAGCTTCTCTCGGAAGAGAACATCGACCAAGTCGACGTCTTCATCGCGCTGACCAACGAAGATGAAACCAACATCATGTCTGCAATGTTAGCAAAACGCATGGGCGCTAAAAAAGTGATGGTGCTGATCCAACGTGGCGCTTATGTAGACCTGGTACAAGGCGGCGTAATTGATGTAGCAATCTCACCTCAGCAAGCCACTATTTCAGCCTTGCTAACGCACGTTCGTCGCGCTGATATCGTAAACGTATCCTCACTTCGCCGCGGCGCTGCGGAAGCGATTGAAGCCGTCGCTCACGGTGATGAAAGTACATCTAAAGTGGTTGGACGTGCGATTGGAGATATAAAACTTCCACCTGGGACCACCATTGGTGCTATCGTTCGTGGTGAAGAAGTTCTTATTGCCCACGACCGTACGGTCATCGAGCAGGATGACCATGTGGTGATGTTCCTGGTCAACAAAAAATACGTATCAGACGTCGAAGCGCTATTCCAGCCGAGTCCATTCTTCCTCTAGGATTTTCCTATGGTCAACTTACGTCCCGTACTGTTTGTTATCGGGCTGGTTTTATCCAAACTGGCCCTGTTTATGTACGTGCCGACTTTGGTCGCTTTCTTTACCGGTACGGGGGGATTCCTCGATTTCGCCCAAGCCGTTGTGATCACGCACCTTGCCGCCTTCATCTGCCTAACGATAGGTCGAACCGCCAAGTTCAAACTCAGCGTACGCGATATGTTCCTCATCACCAGTTTGGTTTGGACCATCGCAAGTGCGTTTGCCGCTTTGCCATTTGTGTTTATCAACCACATCAGCTTCACCGACGCCTACTTCGAAACGATGTCGGGTATCACCACGACGGGCTCAACGGTGCTCAGTGGCCTAGACAACATGGCGCCGAGCATATTGTTGTGGCGCTCTATTTTACAGTGGCTTGGTGGCATTGGTTTTATCGTGATGGCGGTAGCAGTGCTACCTATGCTGAATGTCGGTGGTATGAAGCTATTCCAAACCGAATCATCAGATTGGTCGGATAAAAGTAGTCCAAGAGCGAAAACGGTCGCCAAAAACATCGTAGCGGTTTATTTAATGCTAACGGGCCTATGTATTTTGGGCTACTTGATCACCGGCATGAACCTGTTCGAAGCAATCAACCATGCCTTTACTACGCTATCGACGGGTGGATACTCTACATCTGATGGGTCAATGAACCACTTCTCTAATGGCGCACATTGGGTGGCCACTACCTTTATGTTCTTAGGTGGTTTGCCGTTTTTGCTCTTTATCGCCGCGTTACGTAAACGCCGTATTGATGTGTTGGTTAACGACGCTCAAGTTAGAGGATTTGCGTACCTGTTCGTATTCTCAAGCTTAGTGATTTCAGCTTGGTTAGTGATTCGAGATGGGTACACCATTTTGGATGCCCTGCGAGTGTCGATGTTTAATATTGTCTCTGTCGTCACCACAACTGGCTTTGGCTTAGAAGACTTCACCGCATGGGGCGCATTACCCACCACTCTTTTCGCATTCTTAATGATGGCGGGAGCATGCTCAGGATCAACGTCTGGCGGGATCAAAATCTTCCGCTTCCAAATTGCGATGACGCTGCTAAACAAACAAATGATGAAGTTGATTCACCCTTCAGGGGTGTTTGTACAGCGTTATAACCAGCGACCGGTGAATGATGATATTGTTCGCTCAGTGGTGGCATTTGGCTTGATGTTTTTTATCACCATTATCTTTATCGCGGGTTGTTTAAGTGCTCTTGGCCTCGACCCTGTGACCAGTATTTCTGGCTCAATCACCGCCGTTGCCAATGTTGGCCCTGGTATGGGCAGTGTGATTGGCCCGACAGGCAACTTCGCGCCTCTGCCCGATACTGCCAAATGGCTCTTAAGCTTTGGGATGTTAATGGGCCGCTTGGAAATTCTGACTATTCTTGTACTGTTCTTTCCTGCGTTTTGGCGCCGCTAAGCAGACTCTAATTAAAAGGTATAACAATGAAAACATGGATTACTCTGGCGACCCTACTTGCCGCCTCATCCACATACGCCGCCGAGGTCATCACTTTAGCCGATGGTCGAGAAGTGAAGTTGAACGATGACTTTACCTGGGAGTACGTCATGAAAAAACCGGCGCAGCAAGCGACGGAGACACAAACAACAGCAAGCGTAGTTGAAACAATCGCAGCTCCTGCGATTGCGACAATTCCTGTGGTAACGAAAACCGTTGGCACGACCGTGGTGGTAAACGCCAAAAAGCCAACCATGCAGCTATCAGATTCAGGTGTGGATGTATTGATTGGTTCAGCAAGCTATCAAAGCGGTGAGCTTATTTTGCCTACATCAATCACTAACCAAAGCTCTCAATCTGTCATTCAAGTGGAAGTTGAGGTGCAAGTGTTTGATATGTCTGGTCAGCAACTGGCAAAAGAAAACGTGACGGTTTGGCAATCCATCAAGCGCATGGCGGATACCTACCTGCGACCACAGCAAGCGGAACAAGGTAAGAGCATTAAATTGGCTGTACCGCAATCACAGCAATACCAGTTTTCTGCCAAAGTGCTAGAGGTAAAAACTCGCTAATACGTGTTTAATATTCTTTGTTGAGCCTATCGGCTAGATAGGCTCAACAAAGTAATAAATAGCAAAGAAATGGCACACGCAGCCAGCCAAAACAAAGCCGTGCCAAATCGCATGGTTAAAGGGAATGCGCTTCGCAACGTAGAAAATCACGCCCAGTGAATACACAACTCCACCAGCAGCAAGCAGTGTAAGTCCGCCGACATCCAAGTTGATCGCCAACTGATAAATCACAATCAACGATAACCATCCCATCACCAAATACGTCATCAAAGAAAGCTTTTTAAATCGATAGACGAACGCAACTTTCATGATGATGCCGATCAACGCAATGCTCCAAATAACGATCATCAACCCAAATGCTAGAGGTGTTCTTAAGCTGACTAACAAGAAAGGGGTATAGCTGCCTGCTATCAAAAGATAAATAGCACAATGGTCGAAGGTTTTTAGCCAACGTTTCGCTTTGGGATGAGGGATCGCATGATAGAGCGTCGAGGCCAAAAATAGCACGATAATACTCGCACCATAAATCGCCATACTGGTAAGCGTTAAAGTGTCAGCTTGATGGTCTATGGCTTTAACTAACAGCAGTATCAAGCCAACAATACCAAAAATCATCCCTATACCGTGGGTGATGGTATTGGCCAGTTCTTCACGTTGACTGTATTGAGGTTTCTGCAGCTCGGACATCAATGCGCCTATACTAGAGTTTGAAATTTGCTCTAGTATGGCACATTAGGCTTACACGTGTAAGCTTAAATTAAGACTCATGAACGGCAGTAGTTTGATCGAGATAATTGAGTACCAGTTCGCCAACTTGATCTGGCTTAGTCGTGGCAGGGATGGTCAGCTCTCGCTTGAGTTTGCCACTACCCAGTAAGCTCGCGAGCATGCCACCTTGCCCCTTGCGTGTGCGGTCAACTTCAAACCACAACTTGAGCTCTTGCTCACTTCGGTGGGCAACAAATTCTAATTCGCGCCACACGCCGTGGTAAGGTCCGTCGGTTGGCACCAGCTCAAACTCTTGCACAAATGGTAGATCGAATCCTTTCACTTCCTCGCATTCCACCTGGCGAATTCGTAAACCTTGCGCTTCAAATGCAGATAGTACCGCATCCATCAGTGGATCAGGTCGAACGGTGAGGATGTCTTTATCAGTCGGATCCAAAGCAGCAGCAACGTCTAAGCCGGTTTCTAACCATACTTTGGCATCACCAATGGTGACAGGCGTGTTCCAAGGCACATCGAGCTTAACATCGAAGGTACGCTCTTCGCCGGAATGGATGGTAAATGCGTAAGGGAGACTCCACTTAGCAAGCACATGAGTTTGAGGTACTCGGCGCATGCTGTGTCCTTCTCGCGCACCACGGTCATCAGGGGCTTCTGCGATGTAGCGGCAACAGAGTTTTAAATCAATGTTGTCGATCGCTTGTTCAGTCGCACCACCATATACATGGATCGACACATCCACGCTTTGACCTGGGTATAGCACGTCTTGGTTTAAGATTGAGTCTACCTTCGCGCTCCCAATCCCAAAACTGGCAAGTGTCTTCTTCAAAAATGACATAGGCACCTCCTTCATCGAGATCTCATACTACTACTGCTGATCGTGGGATCAAACAAAAATTGCCTCGAACATCGCGACAAAATGACAAAATCTAAACAATTCAATTGCTCAACTATCGACCAATTATTACAAGGATGCTAATCTTACACTTGATATGCATGCATATCGGTATTCCTGACTCATTAACTGGATTGGCGAGAGCCAGAAGAGTGATTCTTCAATCTTGTTGGAGCCTAGCTCATAATGATTCAGGCCATTACATCGGCAATGGATATGCCTGACAGTTAGGTAAATTAATGCGCCCAACAACAGTCAGGTTCGCACACACTAATACTAGTGCAATGCGCCGCCGCAGTGGCTTTACTACTGCACCAAAGGCAAAGCAAGTTGCGCCAGCAATGACATTGGTTGAGAAGACAGCAATGATGTCGAGTGTTCCGGCCAAAGTTATCAAAGCAGCTTAATCAAAAGCGCGGCGCCAGCTGCGCTTTTTTCTTTGCACGCGACTCATAAAGCTTCAAAGACTTAGAACAAACTACAGTGAAAGAGATCGTTTTTCCTATTTGGTCTTCGCAAAGCAATTTGGTACCTTTACTGCTAATTACACCTATAAATTCTGTGGAGAAAGAAATGAAGTGTCATCGCATTGAAGAGCTGCTTGAGCTACTAGAGCCTGAATGGCATAAAGAGCAAGAGCTGAACCTATTGCAGTTCATCGTTAAGCTGGCAAAAGAAGCAGGCTATGAAGGAAAGCTAGAAGATCTGACCGACGATGTACTGATCTACCACCTTAAAATGCGTAATAGCAGCAAAGATGAAATGATCCCTGGACTCAAAAAAGACCAAGAGGACGATTTTAAAACGGCGATCCTACGCGCTCGTGGCATCATCAAATAACCAGCTCAACAGCCAGTATTCTTTAAGCGACTCTCTCTGTGAGTCGCTTTTTTATAACCAAAGTTTTTAGTCCCACAATTGGTTATAACTGTTCAGCCAATTATCAGGTTAACTGTACTGATTTTTGTTGTTAAACATTGACTGCGTTAAAGAAACGGAATTGTTATTGATTGTATAATCGCCGTTCATCAGTATTTACTAAAATAATTATGTTCGGTCATCTTTATGACGGAACGAGCAGCAATGTCATCGAGCGACATCAATAGAAATGACGCCGTACATTATAAAAGCCTAAGAAGGATGAGTGCATGAGTCAGGACAAGATCGATATCAAAGATGTGACTCCTAAAACCTATAATCCCAAAACCCACAAAGGAAATGGGGATCGGTTTAACCCAAGTAATCGCATCTATGTACGCGAAAGTAAAGGAACTTACCAGAAACTACGTCGTTACGGTGGTTGGTTCTTACTACTTCTCTTCGCTTTGATACCGTGGATTCCTTACGGTGAACGTCAAGCGATCTTGCTTGATATTGGCAACCAGCAGTTCAACTTTTTCGGTACCACACTGTACCCACAAGATCTTACCCTACTCGCCTTGCTGTTTGTGATCGCGGCGTTTGGGTTGTTCTTTATTACCACCTTCTTAGGTCGGGTTTGGTGTGGCTATCTCTGCCCACAAACCGTCTGGACCTTCATGTATATCTGGTTTGAAGAGAAGCTCGAAGGTAGTGCCAATAAACGCCGTAAACAAGACTCCAATAAGCTGACGGCGAATTTAGCGATGCGTAAAGCCGTCAAACATATAGCTTGGTTTGCCATTGCACTCGCCACTGGTTTTACTTTTGTTGGCTACTTCGTACCAATGAAGCAATTGGTTATCGACTTTTTCACCTTTAACGCCAACTTCTGGCCCGTATTTTGGGTAATGTTCTTTGCCATTTGTACTTATGGTAATGCTGGTTGGATGCGTTCCATCATGTGTATTCACATGTGTCCTTACGCGCGCTTCCAGTCTGCCATGTTTGATAAAGACACCTTCATCGTTGGCTACGATGCAAAACGTGGGGAAAAACGTGGCCCACGTCCGCGTAAAGCCGATCCAAAGCAACTTGGTTTGGGTGATTGTATTGATTGTGATTTGTGTGTGCAGGTGTGCCCAACAGGTATCGATATTCGTGACGGCTTGCAGTATGAATGTATCAACTGTGGCGCCTGTATTGATGCGTGTGACAACACCATGGATCGCATGGGCTACGAGAAAGGCCTAATTAGTTACACCACCGAGCATCGCTTATCGGGTAAGAGTACCAAAGTCATGCGTCCGAAGCTGCTAGGCTATGGTGCCGTACTACTCGTCATGGTCGGTCTTTTCTTTGCCCAAATTGCAGCGGTAGACCCAGCAGGCATGAGTGTTATTCGCGACCGTAACCAACTGTTCCGCGTTAATAGCTCGGGAGAAGTAGAAAACACCTACACCCTCAAGGTGATCAACAAAACTCAGCAAGTGCAAGAGTACTCGTTGGATGTTGAAGGGCTATCCGATGTAAGCTGGTATGGTAAGCAGACAATTCAGGTCCAGCCAGGTGAGGTATTGAACCTGCCAATGAGTCTTGGTGCCGATCCTGACAAGCTAAACTCTGCGATTACGACAATTCAGTTTATACTCACCGATAAGAGCAACGAATTCACTATTGAAGTAGAAAGCCGTTTTATTAAAAAACTATAGCGCTACTTCAGTGACTAACGGAAAAAGGCTCAGTAATGAGCCTTTTTGTTTATATGTCCCAAAGTATGTTTAACTTTGACGCCCTTACCCCAGATTTTATGTGGTACGCGTTAGAAAGCATCGGCGTTCGCGCAGAATCAGGCTTTCTTCCCCTCAATAGCTACGAAAACCGTGTTTATCAATTTACTGACGAAGAGCGTCGTCGTTATGTCGTCAAGTTTTACCGTCCTGAACGTTGGAGCAATGAACAGATCCAAGAGGAGCACGACTTTACTTTAGAGCTGATTGGCAATGAGATCCCCATCGCACCACCTGTGCGCATCAACGGTGAAACCCTGCATCACTATCAAGGCTATGCTTTTGCGCTGTTTGATAGCGTGGGTGGTCGCCAATACGAGGTTGACAATTTAGATCAGCTCGAAGGTGTAGGGCGTTTCCTTGGCCGCATCCATAAAGTTGGCAACCGCCAAGCCTTCCAACATCGCCCTACGATCGGCTTACAAGAATACCTGTATCAACCAAGAGAGATTCTGCAAAACGCCAATATGATTCCAATGCACTTGGAGAACAGCTTCTTCAATGACTTGGATATGCTGATCAAATCAATTGAAAGCCACTGGCAAGAAGGCTTCAATATGATTCGTTTGCATGGCGATTGCCACCCAGGCAATATTTTGTGGCGAGATGGCCCTATGTTTGTTGATTTGGATGACGCTCGTAACGGCCCTGCAGTACAAGACTTATGGATGCTACTGAACGGTGAACGCCAAGACAAACTGATGCAGTTGGATATTGTTTTAGAGGCTTACCAAGAGTTTTGCGACTTTAATCCTGCAGAATTGAAACTAATCGAGCCACTTCGCGGTCTACGAATGGTGCACTATATGGCATGGCTAGCAAAACGTTGGCATGACCCTGCATTTCCTCTCGCTTTTCCATGGTTTAATGAGCCAAAATACTGGGAAGGTCAGGTCCTTGCATTTAAAGAGCAGATCGCCGCTTTAGAAGAAGCACCGCTGTCTTTAATGCCTCAATGGTAAGTCAGGCCAAAAATTCAAAAATGGAGATATTTCGATGAAAAAACTGTTCGCACTGTTTTCTATGCTGATGTTAAGCCTGTCGGCACATGCAGCGCAATTCAAAGAAGGTGAACATTACAAAGTATTGGATCTTGAGGCATCAAAAAAACCTCTTGTGACGGAGTTTTTCTCTTTCTACTGCCCGCACTGTAATAGCTTTGAACCAGTTATCCAGCAACTGAAAAAGCAGTTGCCAGAAGGTACTAAGCTATTAAAAAACCACGTTTCTTTCATGGGTGGCAACATGGGCCCATCAATGAGCAAAGCCTACGCAACGATGGTTGCACTAAAAGTGGAAGACAAAATGGTGCCAGTGATGTTTAACCGCATCCACAATCTAAAGAAAGCACCACGTAATGATGAAGAACTTCGTCAAATCTTCCTTGATGAAGGTGTAGACGCGAAAAAATTCGATTCTGCATTCAAAGGCTTCGCGGTTGATTCAATGGTTCGCCGTATGGACAAGCAATTTGAAAACAGCGGTCTAACCGGCGTTCCTGCGGTTATCGTTAACAACAAATACCTAGTTCAAGCACAAAGCATCAAAACGATGGATGAGTACTTCTCTCTGGTGAACTACTTGCTGACACTAAAATAAGCACATCGATATCAATCAAAAGGGGAGCACGTCGCTCCCCTTTTGTTTATTTGTAAATCTCTTGTAGCAACCGATCTTTTTCTTGCCACACATCCCCCAACCATTGCTGAAATTGTCGCTTATAGGGCTTATCGTTGAAGTAATCACCAAGCACTCTTTCATCAACGGGTAACACATTTACACGCACAACCACCTTGCTCATGCGGCCCATCAATAAATCCTTGAACGGTTTATGCGTATTTTCTGGGTACGCCAACGTCACGTCGATAATGCTCTCGAACTGTTCCCCCATCGCCGCTAACGTGTACGCAATCCCGCCCGACTTTGGTTGCAGCAAATATTGATAGTTTGCTTTACTCTTACGCTGCTTTTCTTCGGTAAATCGGGTTCCTTCGACATAGTTAACCACTGTGGTTGGAGTGTGTTTGAATTTAGCGCACGAGCGACGTGTCGTCTCTAAATCTTGACCTCGCTTATGAGGGTTGCGGATCAGATACTCTCGCGAATAGCGACGCATAAATGGCATATCGAGCGCCCAACACGCCATCCCGATGAAAGGCACATACAGCAGTTGTTGCTTGAGGAAAAACTTCGGCATGGGAATACGGTCTTTAAACACGCAGCAAAGCACAACAATATCTGTCCAACTGAGATGGTTACTGATCAGCAGATACCACCCGTCTTTTTTAAGCGCTTCACCGCCCTGAACATCCCACTCAACACGGTTAGATACCGCCAGAATGCACGCATTAACGGTAGCCCATAACCACATCACCTTATTGGCACAAGCGGTCGCTATCGCTTTTAGCTTTACGCCAGGAAGCAATATTTTAAATACAGCGATAACACAAATTGCGAGTGAACAAACCGCAGAATTGAGAATCACAAAAGAAGCGTTAAAAAAAAATAACAAATATGCCAACATGATAGTCAAACAACAGTGATAATGTGTGAAGAATAAAACAGCGTGTAATTATACTGCGCCTTTGCCACATTGGAACATGCGTGGGAATGGTCAGATTTGTTACCGTAACCAATATGTGCACCACTCATTCGACAACAAGGAGATAACGAATGAAACCAAGGCTACTTATCTTGCCTTTGGCCTTTGTCGTCAGTTCTGCTCAGGCTCAACTCGCTGAAACCGCAGGTTTTGGCGGTGAAATTTCGCTGAATGCCGGATTCATATCATCAGAATCCAATTTCAATACAGAAAATAGTAACACCATCGATTCTCTCGATAAGCGTGCCGATAGTGACAGTTCTGTTATCGCTGCACCGCTAGGGAGTGTGACATACACCTTTGGTAGCCGACTCAACCACCAAGTTTACGCCGGTACCACACGCTCAGATGTCGCGGTAGGTACACTCGCTTTTCAGTTGGGCTATCAACACGAGCTACAATCTGGCACCGTGCTCGATGTTTCCTATCTGCCGACGGTACTCAAAGGCGAAACTTGGCGCAACCCTTATCAAGTAGGAACCGCACGTAAAGAGACGGATGTTGACGGCAATGCGTATCGCTTTCAGATCAAAGGGTTAATTGATAAGAACTTCAACCTTGATCTTGCTTATGCTGATAAAGACATCGAGCAGGAGGAAGTGACAGACCGCTCACTTGCTCGCGATGCTAACCTTTACTATGTCAAAGGCGACTATCGCATTCCACTCAACCAAACGTCTATGTTGCAACCCGCTTTCACCTACATCAATCAAGATGCCGACGGTAAAGCGGAGTCATTTGATTCGTACGGATTTGACATTAGCTGGTTTAAATTTATCAACCGCCATCGATTGGCCCTCACAGCGGGTTATGCATGGAAAGACTATCAAGCCGCTAGCCAAACTTTTGCTAAAACACGAAATGACGACACCATCAGCCTATTTGCGGCCTACGAATATCAAAACGTATTTGACTGGCAAGACTGGTCGTTCATTTCTTTAGCCGGCTATAGCCAAACTGACTCGAATATCACGTTTTATGAGGAGAAAGAGTACCTATTGTCGCTTGGTCTCAACTACACCTTCTAACGTCCTTCATCGCAACAAGGTGCTTACAACACTTGTTGCGATGACACTTTGCTGTCTATACCGCTTGCGCCGTAAGCTGTTTCAGTAAACGGTCCATCGCTCGATACCCAAGTGCCTCGGCCAAGTGCGTTCGTTCAATTTGCTCCGCCCCATCCAGATCGGCGATTGTTCGCGCCACTTTGATAATACGATGATACGCACGAATCGAGAGTCCTAAACGGTGCAAAGCGGTTTCAAGAAACTCAGCATCACTCTTATGCAAGGGACAAAACGCCTCAATTTCTCGACTACCTAGCAGTGCATTGACCTTACCACTGCGGTTTAGCATATTGTTACGCGCATGGCTCACACGCGCTTTTACGATAGCAGTCGGCTCACCGCGATCACCTCCTTCTGCTAATGTCCCTTTGGGCAAAGCTGGGATTTCTAAAGACATATCAAAGCGATCTAACAGTGGTCCAGATAATCGACCAAGGTAGCGCAAAATAGCTTGTGGATTGGTGCGCGCTTGATTGCCTTCGTAATATCCTGTCGGGCTTGGGTTCAATGCTCCAACTAATTGGAAACGAGCCGGAAAGCGTGTTTTACCTTGCGCTCGAGAGATAATGATCTCGCCAGATTCGAGCGGTTCGCGTAACGAGTCCAGAACTTTACGATCAAATTCGGGCATTTCATCGAGAAACAATAACCCGTTGTGGGCTAAAGAGATCTCCCCTGGTCTGGGTACCGAACCACCGCCGACTAATGCCGCCATTGAACTTGAATGATGCGGAGAACGAAACGGACGCGACTTCCAGTTATGCTCATTAATTTCACTCTGAGTCAACGATGCCACCGAAGCGGTTTCCATTGCTTCTTCGTCACTCATTTCCGGTAATAAGTCACACAAACGCGAAGCCAACATCGTTTTTCCAGTACCTGGCGGGCCAAGGAAAAGTAAGTTGTGGTTTCCAGCGGCAGCAATCTCCAGTGCTCGCTTACCTTGTTGTTGGCCAATAATATCTTGTAAGTCTCGACCATGTTTTTCGATCGTTTTTCGCTTAGGCGTTTGAAAAAGATTCAGTCGATGTTGACCACAAAGCTCGGCACATACTTCCAGTAATGATTGGGCCGATTTATGTTGTTCCTTCCCCACCAGCGCCGCCTGATCGCCATTCACATGTGGGACGACCAAATGACGTTGAATCTTACTGGCTTCCAGCGCAGCAGGCAGCACACCTTTTACAGGTCTCAGACCACCAGATAACGCTAACTCACCAACAAATTCGTAGTTTTTGAGCTTATCTGTCGCGATTTGCTCCGAAGCGGCCAAAATTCCCAATGCAATAGGAAGATCAAAACGCCCTCCCTCCTTGGGTAGATCTGCCGGAGCCAAGTTCACGGTGATCCGCTTAGCAGGAAATTGAAAGTTAGAATTAATGATCGCACTGCGTACGCGATCTTTGGACTCTTTTACCGTTGTCTCTGGCAAGCCTACTAAGGTAAACCCTGGCATGCCGTTGCTGATATGAACTTCTACACTAACCGATGGCGCTTGCACCCCGACGCTTGCTCGACTATGAATGATTGCCAGCCCCATACGTTCCTCAATTTTTTTGAACACTCTGTAAACAAATGTTTTATCTAGTTGGTTATGTTATATACCGCGTCCCAATTGAGAGTTAATGTGAAAAAAGAATGACTTTTTGCTTGTCATGCAGCGGAATTGTGTGATACCACTAATGACGCAAACAATTTCGTAGAACATTACACAACATTTTTTAACGAAAAAAGAACGACAGACAGATGAACCTTTTCGCTCATATCAACGCACTGCTAGCCCTGATTATCGTGGTCATTATTGGCACCGCGCGGGGTATTGTGGGCGAAAGGTAACCACAAATTACAAAAAACCCCCGCACTGAAAAGTCCGGGGGTTTTTTTACAACTACAAGTTGTCATCTGTCTAACCCTCGGACAGTTTAACGGGAAGAATGGGAGTGCACATGAAGTGCAATAAATATGGCAATCGCTACGAGCCACAACGTAGCAAAGGAGGTTTACGATGACTGGTGCACAACTTGTCGTAGCCGCTTTAAGACAGCAAGGCATCGAAACCGTTTTTGGCTACCCCGGCGGGGCCATCATGCCAATCTATGATGCTTTGTATGACGGTGGGGTGGAACACATCCTATGCCGTCACGAGCAAGGGGCCGCTATGGCAGCTATCGGGATGGCTCGTTCCACTCAAGACGTTGCTGTGTGCATGGCAACTTCTGGCCCAGGAGCCACTAACCTTGTTACCGGCCTTGCCGACGCTTTCCTTGACTCCGTACCTCTAGTTGCCATCACAGGCCAGGTTGCTAGCTCTCATATCGGTACCGATGCATTCCAAGAAATGGATGTGATCGGAATGTCCCTAGCCTGTACTAAGCACAGCTATCTCGTGACCGAAATTGAAGATCTAGCTCCGACACTTGCCGAAGCCTTTGAGGTCGCAAAAACCGGTCGTCCGGGTCCTGTCATTGTCGATATCGCCAAAGACGTTCAACTCGCTCAAGCACCTACAGACCTTCTTCCTCCATACATAGCACCAGCAATCGAAGATGTCAGCGCTGAAGATATCAAACGTGCGCAAGATGTGCTGGCAGCATCTACTCGCCCAGTGTTGTATGTTGGTGGTGGCGTGCAACTTGCGAAAGCAACCGATGCAGTACGCGAATTTCTTCGCTTAAACCCAATGCCTGCAGTTAGCACATTAAAAGGCCTCGGTACCATTGAACGCCATGATCCTCACTATCTTGGTATGTTGGGTATGCATGGCACCAAAGCCGCCAACCTAGTGGTTCAAGAAGCCGATCTATTGATCGTGGTTGGCGCGCGTTTTGATGACCGTGTGACGGGTAAGCTCGATACGTTTGCACCAAATGCGAAAGTGATTCACATCGACATTGATGCTGCGGAGATTCATAAACTGCGCCACGCCAACGCACCATTACGTGGCGACATCAACACCATTCTTCCTCAGCTAGAGCTGACTCAAGATATCTCACCGTGGGTTCATCACAGTGAAAGTCTGCGCAGCGGCTTTAAGTGGCGTTACGACCACCCAGGCGAGTTAATCTACGCACCGCTATTGCTTAAACAACTGTCTGACATGATGCCAGATAGCTCAATTGTCTCGACCGACGTCGGTCAGCATCAGATGTGGGCAGCGCAACATATCCAGCCACGCGAACCACAAAATTTTATCACTTCTGCTGGCCTTGGCACCATGGGCTTTGGCTTGCCAGCAGCGATGGGCGCTGCAGTCGCACGTCCTGATGATCAGTCTATCCTTATTACAGGTGACGGTTCATTTATGATGAACGTTCAGGAATTGGGCACGCTGAAGCGTCGTCAGATTCCAGTGAAGATTGTCCTTCTTAATAACCAACGTCTTGGCATGGTTCGCCAATGGCAGTCATTGTTCTTTGACGGTCGCCACAGTGAAACCATTCTTGATGACAACCCAGATTTCGTGATGTTAGCAAAAGCATTCGATATCCCGGGCAAAACCATCACCAAGAAAGAAGAAGTCGAACCTGCTCTCAAAGAGATGCTAGCGAGTGAAACTTCTTACATGCTTCACGTTTTGATTGATGAAGAAGAAAACGTGTGGCCATTGGTGCCACCTGGCGCATCAAACAGTGATATGTTGGAAAATACATAGGAGACAATCGCATGGACAGATATTTACTCGACATCAAAGCCGATGACAAACCGGTACTGTTGGAGCGCGTTCTACGTGTGATTCGTCACCGAGGTTTCGTGATCAAACAAGTCGCTGCTACGCAAAACCACGAAAGCAAAGTAGCCAGCGTCGAGATCATCGTCGACAGCGATCGACCAATCTCGTTTTTGATCAATCAAATAGAGAAGTTGTGGGACGTTCGTAAGGTTGAGGTGCTAAAAATCCGCAACGATGAACTGCCAAATCACAACTTACAACAACACGTAAGTGCATAAGGAAGGCAACAAATGGCAACGAAAACTGCAGATTTCATTTGGTTTAATGGTGAGATGGTTCCATGGGCAGAGGCGAACGTTCACGTTCTGACTCACGCAATGCACTATGGTACATCCGTGTTTGAAGGCGTGCGCTGTTACAACACACCAAAAGGCCCAATTGTCTTCCGTCACCGTGAGCATGCACAACGTCTAAAAGATTCTGCCAAGATTTACCGCTTTCCGATCCCTTTTTCTGTAGAAGAAATCATGGAAGCGACCCGCGAAACACTGCGCCAAAACAAACTCGACAGCGCTTACATTCGTCCATTGGGTTTTGTCGGTAATGTTGGCTTAGGCGTATGTCCACCAGTTGGCACTGAGATGGATCTAATCATTGCAGCATTTCCTTGGGGCTCTTACTTAGGCGAAGAAGCGCTAGAAAAAGGTGTCGACGCGATGATTTCAAGCTGGAACCGCGCTGCGCCAAACACCATCCCAACTGCGGCTAAAGCAGGCGGTAACTACCTATCTTCACTACTGGTTGGTGGTGAAGCCCGTCGTCACGGTTACGACGAAGGTATTGCGCTAAGCGTAGATGGTTACCTATCGGAAGGGGCTGGTGAAAACATCTTCGTTATCAAAGATGGCGTAATCACCACACCACCAGCAACTAGCGCGATTCTACCGGGCATCACTCGTGACTCGATCATGACAATTGCACGCGATAAAGGCTACGAAGTACGTGAAGCGAACATTGCTCGTGAAGCCCTTTACCTTGCCGATGAAGTCTTCATGACAGGTACTGCGGCTGAGATTGTACCAGTGGCAACCATCGACAAGATTGAAGTGGGCACTGGTAAGCGCGGCCCTATCACTAAAGAACTACAAGCAGCCTACTTTGGCCTATTTGACGGCACCACGGAAGATAAGTGGGGCTGGTTAGACTATGTGTACCCAGAACAGAAGTAAGAAGGATTAGGAAATGCCAAAATATAGATCAGCTACCACCACACATGGTCGTAACATGGCGGGTGCACGAGCACTGTGGCGTGCAACGGGTGTGAAAGAAGAAGACTTCGGTAAACCAATCATCGCCGTTGTAAACTCGTTTACTCAATTTGTTCCGGGTCACGTACACCTGAAAGACATGGGCCAGCTTGTAGCGCGTGAAATCGAAAAAGCCGGCGGCATCGCAAAAGAATTCAACACCATCGCGGTTGATGATGGTATCGCAATGGGTCACGGCGGCATGCTGTACTCACTGCCTTCACGCGAACTTATCGCAGACTCTGTGGAGTACATGGTCAACGCGCACTGTGCCGATGCCATGGTATGTATCTCTAACTGTGACAAAATCACTCCGGGAATGTTGATGGCATCTATGCGTCTCAACATCCCGGTTATCTTTGTTTCTGGTGGTCCAATGGAAGCGGGTAAAACCAAGCTTTCTGATCAGATCATCAAACTAGACCTTGTAGATGCGATGATCCAAGGCGCGGATCCAAAAGTGTCTGATGAGCAAAGCGAGCAGATCGAACGCAGCGCATGTCCAACGTGTGGATCGTGTTCAGGCATGTTCACTGCAAACTCGATGAACTGTCTAACAGAAGCCCTGGGTCTTTCTCAGCCGGGCAACGGTTCTATGCTGGCAACGCACGCTGACCGTGAACAACTGTTCCTTAATGCAGGCCGTCGTATCGTTGAACTGACTCGTCGTTACTACGAGCAAGATGACGAATCAGCACTGCCGCGCAACATCGCTACGTTTGATGCGTTCGAAAACGCAATGGCATTGGACATCGCAATGGGCGGTTCAACCAACACCATTCTGCACCTACTTGCCGCGGCGCAAGAAGGTGAAGTGGATTTCGATATGGAAGATATCGATCGCCTATCACGTCAAGTACCACACCTATGTAAAGTGGCACCATCTACCCAGAAATATCACATGGAAGACGTACACCGCGCAGGTGGCGTCATGGCGATTCTTGGTGAGTTAGATCGTGCAGGTCTTCTACACAATGATGCGCGCACCGTGCTTGGCCTTTCGATGAAAGAGCAGCTGGCGAAATACGACATCATCCAAACTGAAGACGAAGAAGTACTTAAGTTCTACCGCGCAGGTCCTGCGGGTATTCGTACTACTCAAGCGTTCTCACAAGATTGCCGCTGGGATCGCCTTGATGACGACCGTGCGGAAGGTTGTATTCGTACTATCGATCATGCCTTTAGCCAAGAAGGTGGCCTAGCCGTTCTATCAGGCAACATCGCATTAGATGGTTGTATCGTTAAGACTGCTGGTGTGGATGAGAGCATTCATAAATTCACTGGTCCAGCTGTGGTATTTGAAAGCCAAGAAGACGCCGTAGAAGGCATCTTGGGTGGCAAAGTAAAAGCTGGCGACGTGGTTGTTATCCGTTACGAAGGCCCTAAAGGTGGTCCGGGCATGCAAGAAATGCTTTACCCAACCACTTATCTAAAATCGATGGGCCTTGGCAAAGAGTGTGCACTTCTGACTGACGGCCGTTTCTCTGGCGGCACATCAGGTCTGTCTATCGGCCACGCCTCTCCTGAAGCAGCAAACGGCGGTGCAATTGGTCTGGTAAAACAAGGCGATATGATCGCAATTGATATTCCAAACCGTTCAATTTCACTCCAAGTGTCTGAACAAGAACTTGCTGAGCGCCGTGCAAAACAAGACGAACTAGGCTGGAAACCAGTTGACCGCCAACGTGAAGTTTCATTTGCACTCAAAGCGTACGCGAGTATGGCAACCAGTGCTGACAAGGGTGCAGTACGAGACAAGTCGAAGCTAGAGGGCTAGCAATGATGGAAGCTCAACCCGAAAAACAAGTGAACCAAACTGGCGCAGATTATCTGCGCCAAATCCTTCGCGCACCTGTTTATGAAGTAGCAACAGTGACGCCACTGCAAGAAATGCCTCGTTTATCTGCACGTATCGGGAATAACGTGCAGATCAAGCGTGAAGATCGCCAACCCGTACACTCGTTCAAATTGCGCGGTGCATACAACATGGTGGCGAGTTTATCTGAAGCACAAAAAGCCGCTGGTGTCATTGCAGCATCGGCAGGTAACCACGCTCAAGGCATGGCGCTCTCTGGTACTAAGCTAGGCATCAAGACCACCATCGTGATGCCCAAAACCACACCAGACATCAAAGTCGATGCGGTACGTGGCTTCGGTGGCAATGTAGTGCTGCACGGCAGCAACTTTGATGAGGCAAAAGCGGAAGCGGAACGCCTTTCTGATCTGCATGGGTACACATTTGTCCCTCCTTTCGATCACCCACTGGTGATTGCAGGTCAAGGCACCATAGGCATGGAAATGCTGCAGCAAAATGGTCACCTTGATTACATCTTCGTCCCTGTCGGTGGTGGCGGTTTGGCTGCCGGTGTTGCGGTACTCGTGAAGCAGCTCATGCCAGAAATCAAAGTGATTGCGGTCGAGCCAGAAGATTCTTCATGCCTCAAAGCGGCATTGGATGCAGGTGAACCAGTAGTATTAGACCAGGTCAGCATGTTTGCCGATGGCGTTGCAGTAAAACGCATTGGTGAAGAGACGTTTCGTCTATGCCAAAAGTACATTGATGGCCATATTGCAGTCTCTAGCGATGAAATCTGCGCAGCAGTAAAAGACATCTTTGAAGACACTCGCGCCATTGCTGAGCCTTCGGGGGCGCTTGCTCTGGCGGGTTTGAAGAAGTTTGCTGAGCAAAACAAACTGCAAGGTAAGAATTTAGGTACTGTGCTGTCTGGTGCCAACACTAACTTCCATGGCTTACGTTATGTTTCTGAGCGTTGCGAGCTTGGTGAGAAACGTGAAGGTTTGCTTGCCGTCACCATTCCTGAGCGTCAAGGTGCCTTCTTTGAGTTCTGTAACCTCATTGGCGGCCGCGCCGTAACGGAGTTTAACTACCGCTACAACGATGACGCATTGGCAAATATCTTTGTCGGTGTGCGTTTGCAAGGCGGTCAGGAAGAGCTAGAACATATCATTCACGACTTACGTGATGGTGGCTACCCAGTGGTTGATTTGTCTGATGATGAAATGGCGAAGCTGCACGTGCGCTACATGATTGGTGGTAAGCCGTCTAAGCCGCTTAAAGAGCGCCTATACAGCTTTGAATTCCCAGAATATCCGGGAGCGCTACTCAAGTTCTTAAGCACACTCGGTACTCATTGGAATATCAGCTTGTTCAACTACCGTAACCACGGCGCTGACTACGGACGTGTTTTATGTGGTTTCGAGTTAGATGAAAGCGATTTAGCTCAGTTTTCTGCACATTTACGTGAACTTGGCTATCAATGCAAAGACGAGACAGACAACCCATCGTATAAGTTTTTCTTGTCATAAAACGCCACATTTCAAATATATCAAAGACAACACCTCGCATTAGCGAGGTGTTTTTATGACTGTAACCAATCTTTATGTAGCTGATTAGGCGACCCAAGATAGTCCACCATCCACTGGATCAATTTATGATTATCATCTTTGCGCCATACTAAGCAGCAGTGACTGAGCGGTTTATCATCCGGCATGACCTTCTCCACCAGCACACCATCATTGATTAAGGGTGTTGCAATATGACGTGGCATGTAACCCACGCCCACCCCATTTTTTAAACATTCAATCGCACTATACCAATTGGGCAATAATAATCGGCGCTGTTGCGGATAATGGCCAGTATGGCGTTTTGGCAGCACGTTCGAAGTATCATCAAGACAGATCGCCGGAAATTGACTCACAAACTCTTCAGTAAGCACTTGTTGTCGAACGCAAGGATGAGCGGGTGACATTACAAATGCCCAATCTAATACGCCCATATCTTTGACTTCAAAATCTCCCCCAACGGGAACCGCAGATGTCGCGCCAACGACAATGTCAGCTCGACCTTGTGCTATGGCTTCCCAAGAACCATTGAAGACCTCCATATTGATCTGCAATTCAGCAAATTCAAACTCGCGATAGAAATCTTCCACCAAAGGTTTGAGTTTTTCTAACTTCACCACGTTATCTAAGGTCAGCTTTAACGTGCTTTTCCATCCTTGAGCCGCTCGCCGCGTTTGTGCTTTCACCTCTTCCATTTGACGCAGCAAAGAGCGCGCCTCGGCCATAAAAAGTTCACCCGCTGGAGTTAGCTCGACTTTCCTTGGTAAACGTCGAAACAGCACCACATCTAAATCTTGCTCGACCTGCCTTACTCCATAGCTGATGGCTGAGGGGACTTTATGCAATACCTCAGCCGCAGCGGTGAAACTGCCTAAACGGGCAACCGTATCCAGCATTTCCAAAGACGCTTTAGAGAACATGATTTAACCTTTCAAAAAATTTGATTGATAACCAACAATTTTAGCGTTTTATTTTCTCAAAATCGAAAAATAGAATAATAAGGTAAATAAATCAGGGTTGGCGCCAACTGATTTTGATTAAAAAATGATTAAATAATTTGACTGGTTGAATCATGAAAATCTCAAAACTACAGCTCATTTATCTGGCAGCATTATCGATGCTTGGCTTCGTTGCTACCGATATGTATCTGCCAGCATTCAAAGCGATGGAAATCGACTTTGCAACAGGCCCTGAGCAAATTGCGCTCTCTTTAACGGTATTCCTCGTTGGTATGGCGATTGGCCAGCTAATGTGGGGATTGGCATCCGATAAATTTGGCCATCGTAATACACTCGCAGCCGGGTTGGTGCTATTTACTATCGCGTCATTCGGTTTGGCTTTCTGTGATCAAGTATGGCAACTACTCACACTGCGCTTTATCCAAGCTATCGGTGTGTGTGCACCAGCCGTGATCTGGCAGGCTATGGTCATTAAACGCTACTCAAGCAGTAGCCAACAAATTTTTGCGACAATCATGCCACTCGTCGCGCTATCACCAGCACTAGCACCTCAATTAGGGGTTGTGTTGGCAGATAACTTCGGCTGGCACAGTATCTTTATTACGCTAACACTGGTTGGTGTCTTTTTGGTCTTTGCGACCATGGCACAAAAAGACGAGAAAGCAGAAATCAAACAAACCAGTATGTCTGCCGACATCAAAGCGCTGCTGAGTTCTAAAAAATACCTTGGCAACGTGTTTATGTTTGCGACGGCTTCAGCTGCATTCTTTGCTTACCTAACAGGGATGCCAGAAATCATGGCGCAACTGGGCTACGAAGCAAAAGATATTGGTTTGAGCTTTATCCCACAAACTATCGCGTTTATGGCTGGTGGCTACTTAGGTAAAGTAGGCGTTCGAAAATTTGGTGATGAAAAGGTTCTGCGCCAACTGATTGGCCTATTTAGTGTCGCGGCATTAATGATTTTCATTGCTTCACAGTGGGAGCTGTCATCGATTTGGCCTATTCTTGCGCCATTCTGTTTGATTGCCGTTGCTAACGGCGCGCTGTACCCAATAGTGGTAAACCGTGCACTGGCCAGCGCACAACAGAGCCCTGCAACAGCAGCAGGTCTGCAAAACAGCCTGCAAATCTGTGTAAGTAGCTTCTCAAGTGCATTGGTAGCCGCAATGGCAAGCCAAGCTCAGATGGTTACTGGCATCGCAATCATCATCTGTATGGGTGGGCTGTGGATGGGATACATTCTGTCGAATCGCGAATTATCCAAGCACTTTACGACTCCTGACAACGCCCGAGTCGTGAGTGAAGACGAACTTTAATCGTTCAGATAATAAAAAGAGCCGCGCAATGCGGCTCTTTCTGTTTATAAGCTTTTCAACCCCCATTTCTTGGCAGTCTGCTTAAAAAAGCCTTGAGTCTTTTTCAACTCTACCCAGTGATTGATGTAATTAATCCATACTTGATCGTCTTGCGGCAACAACATAGCAATTGGGGTTGGTTTACGCGGTGCGGTCACTGGCACTATCGCCAATTGTTTAAACTTATCCACCAACGTCGCTGCTTCCACATTGGACGTCACCGATACATCGGCCCTGCGAGCTAGTAGTTCTTGGAAGTCGCGCGCTGGCGCTTCAATAACAATATGCTGAGCAGACGGGAAGAACTCTTTCACCATTTTTTCTTGTACCGTACCTAACGTCGCCGCGACTTTTACTTCTGGTTTATTAAAATCCGCCCAATCAGAGAATTTGGCGAGATCTTTCTTTTGCACCACAGGTACAAAGGCAAGGTAGAAATATGGCTGGCTATATCCAGCTACTTTCGCGCGAGACATGTTCAGAGATGCGCTGCCAGTAATATCGTATTTGTTGGCGGTAATGCCATTAACTAGCGTCTTCCAATCCGTGGGCACATACTCCACTTTTACACCGAGATCTTTAGCAAGTTCTGTTGTTACATCGATATCGAAGCCACGATAACTGTTTGTCGCGGGGTCTTTCATCGTCATCGGATTCCAATCTCCCGTCGTTCCAACTCGGAGTACGCCATTGTCTAAAATGGATTGAAGACGGCTTTCAGCGTGAGCGACTTGAGTCGCAGCAAGCAAACACATTCCTAGCACTAGTAAAATCTTTCTCATTTTTATTCCCTTAAAAATAATGACCTTATACGGTTTAATAATTAACCTTTATTAGAGCTCTACTGATAACATAGCAGCAACAAAGGAAGTTTTTTAGTTAATTCAGGGAGTAAATGTGACGTTTCGAACTCTATGGCTGTTTTCACTGCTATTACTCACTGGTTGTTCAGATTATCAATGGGGCTGGTATGTACTTGACCCTTCGACGGATCAAGGGCTCACCAATCTAAAGTTTTTAATCGCTGGGTTTAATGACACCATTCAGGTATCACTCCTCAGTATGTTATTTGCGATGAGCTTGGGCCTGATCGTTGCGTTACCCGCTCTGTCGGACTCAGCCTCTCTGAAGTGGATAAACCGTATTTATGTCGAGGTGATCCGTTCAGTGCCAGTTTTAGTCTTACTACTTTGGGTGTATTACGGCATGCCTACGCTATTGGATGTCTCACTCAATCACTTTTGGGCGGGTGTTATTGCACTGACTATCGCTGAGAGCGCGTTTATGGCGGAAGTATTTCGCGGTGGAATACAAGCTATCAGCCGTGGCCAGCATGAAGCGGCTGAATCTTTGGGCTTAAGCTATTGGCAAAAGATGCGCTTGGTAATTCTTCCCCAAGCGTTTCGGCAAATTCTCCCACCACTGGGCAATCAATTCGTCTACATCCTCAAGATGAGTTCTTTAGTCAGTGTGATTGGTTTAAGCGATCTCACTCGCCGTGCTAATGAGCTGGTGGTGAATGAGTACTTACCCCTAGAAATTTATACCTTCCTCGTTTTGGAGTACTTGTTGCTCATCCTATTTGTATCTCAAGCCGTTCGTTGGCTCGAAAAACGTATTGCTATTCCTAGCTACTAACGATGAAGCCAGAGCTAGAAACAACAAAGCCGCTCTTGTTGAGCGGCTTTGACAGTATAGCGATAGAGTGAGTGCAGGTAATGTTTATTTCTGTTTTACAGGACGCTGCCAGCCAGTAATTTTGCGCTCTTTGACGCGAGTAATTACTAACTCACCTTCTTCAACATCTTTTGTTAGTGTCGTGCCTGCACCGATGGTTGCGCCATCAGCGATAGTGACAGGCGCCACCAGCTGGCTATCAGAACCAACAAAAACATCATTACCGATGATGGTTTTAAACTTGTTCGCACCATCGTAGTTACAAGTGATAGTACCTGCACCGATGTTAGTACGTTGGCCGATCTCTGCATCACCTAAGTAAGTTAGGTGGTTCGCTTTTGAACCTTCTCCGATGCGCGCATTTTTCACTTCAACGAAGTTACCCACATGGGAATCGTTACGCATTTCAGCACCAGGACGAAGGCGAGTAAATGGACCAACCGTACATTCTTCACCAACCGTTGCACCTTCAATCACACTGTAAGGGCGAACGATGGTGTTGTCGTCGATTTCACAATCTTTCAGTACACAACCCGCACCGATAACCACGTTATCACCCAGTGAAACTTTACCTTCGATGATAACATTCACGTCAATTTCACAGTCCATACCGCACTGTAACTCACCACGCAAATCAAAGCGTGCTGGATCGCGTAGCATGACACCTTGCTCTAGTAGTTTCTGAGCTTGCATTGACTGGAAAGCACGCTCTAGACGAGCAAGCTGTGCGCGGTCGTTGACCCCTTCCACCTCAATGGCATTGACTGGGTGTACTGCCTCAACGGCACGACCTTCATCGTGTGCAGCTGCAATAACGTCAGTTAGGTAGTATTCGCCTTGTGCGTTGTTGTTGTTTAAGCCAGACAACCAACGCTTAAGATCCCCACCAGTCGCAACCATCACGCCAGTGTTGATCTCTTTAATTTGTTTTTGTTCTTCTGTTGCATCTTTTTGCTCAACGATCGCCACAACAGGACCATTCTTACGGATAATACGACCGTAGCCTGTCGGGTTATCTAGAATCACTGTTAGTAGTGCAATACCGCCTGTTGGCTGTGCATCTAATAGGTTTTCAATCGTTTCAGCTGAAATCAGTGGAACATCACCGTAAAGCACCAGTACTTTTTCATCGTCTTCAAACTTCGGAGACGCTTGATCAACCGCATGACCTGTCCCTAACTGCTCCGCTTGAAGCACCCAATTTACAGGCTCTTCTGCAAGAGTGGTTTGCATTTGATCACCACCGTGGCCAAAGACCAAGTGGATATTTTGTGCACCTAGACCTGTACATGTATCAATCACATGTTTTGCCATTGGCTTACCTGCCAAAGTGTGTAGCACCTTAGGCATGTTCGAATGCATACGGGTACCTTTACCCGCTGCAAGAATCACAGCACTGAATTTCATTGATAACCTATTGACGTTTTATGTTAATTGGCCGTTATTTTAAACAGCTCTTTTAAAATAGTTAATGGAGTAAGGTAAATTTCCAACTAAAATTAATCAAAAAGGCGACCAATTGGCCGCCTTTTTTCATGCAACGTTGCTAATTGAGCTTAGCGACGCTTTTTTGTCAGCTCGATAACTCGTAGCTGAGCAATGGCTTTAGCCAGTTCACTGGCCGCTTGTGCGAAGTCCATGTCACCATGCTGATTCTGGATTTGCTCCTCAGCGCGGCGTTTGGCTTCTTCTGCCTTCGCTGCGTCTAGCTCTTCACCACGGATAGCTGTATCAGCTAGTACAGTCGCTGTACCAGGCTGAATCTCTACCATACCACCAGAAACATAAATAATTTCTTCGTGGCCGTGCTGTTTCACAATACGCACCATACCAGGCTTGATAGCGGTCAGCAGCGGTGTGTGACCATGGAAAATACCAAGTTCACCTTCGCTACCGGTCACCTGAAACGTTTCAACACGACCAGAGAAGATTTTCTTCTCAGCGCTTACTACGTCTAGGTGAAAGGTTATTGCTGCCATATCGCCTCCTAGTTAGCCTTATAGCTTCTTCGCATTCTCAATAGCATCGTCGATGCTACCGCAGTACATAAATGCCTGCTCAGGAATGTCGTCGTATTCACCAGCTAGTAGACCTTTAAAGCCACGTAGAGTCTCTTTTAGAGGTACGTAAATACCAGGGTCACCTGTAAATACTTCTGCTACGTGGTAAGGCTGAGTTAGGAAACGCTCAATCTTACGTGCACGAGATACAACTTGCTTATCTTCTTCAGATAGCTCGTCCATACCTAGGATAGCAATGATATCTTTCAGCTCTTTGTAGCGCTGAAGAGTCTGCTGAACACCACGAGCAACTTCGTAGTGATCTTGACCAACGACTAGTGGATCAAGCATACGAGATGTTGAATCTAGCGGGTCGATCGCAGGGTATAGACCCATTGCAGCGATGTTACGGTTAAGTACAACCGTTGCATCCAAGTGCGCGAACGTTGTTGCTGGAGACGGGTCAGTCAAGTCATCCGCTGGTACGTATACCGCCTGTACAGACGTGATAGAACCTGATTTCGTTGACGTGATACGCTCCTGAAGTACACCCATCTCTTCTGCAAGAGTTGGCTGGTAACCTACCGCAGAAGGCATACGACCTAGTAGTGCTGATACCTCTGTACCTGCAAGTGTGTAACGGTAGATGTTATCAATGAACAGTAGTACGTCACGACCTTCGTCACGGAAACGCTCTGCCATTGTTAGACCAGTCAGTGCAACACGTAGACGGTTACCTGGTGGCTCGTTCATCTGACCGTAAACCATCGCTACTTTTGATTCTTCAGGCTTCTCAACGTTTACAACGCCCGCTTCCTGCATCTCGTAGTAGAAATCGTTACCTTCACGAGTACGCTCACCAACACCAGCAAATACTGATAGACCTGAGTGCTGTAGTGCGATGTTGTTGATAAGTTCCATCATGTTAACGGTCTTACCTACACCAGCACCACCGAATAGACCGATTTTACCACCCTTAGCGAATGGACAAATTAGGTCGATTACTTTAACGCCCGTTTCTAGAAGTGCAATTTCGTTTGATTGCTCTTCGTAGCTTGGTGCACTACGGTGGATAGAGTAAACCTCTTCCGCACCCACTTCACCACGCTCGTCAATCGCGTCACCTAGGACGTTCATGATACGACCTAGAGTTTTAGTACCTACTGGTACTGAAATTGGAGCGCCAGTGTTAACCACTTCTACTCCACGACGTAAACCATCAGAGCTACCCATTACGATACAACGAACTACGCCACCGCCTAGCTGTTGTTGAACTTCAAGAACTAGACGCTCTTTTGAGTCCGTTACGTTTAGAGCGTCATATACACTAGGTACATTGCTCTGTGGGAACTCTACGTCGACTACCGCACCGATGATCTGTACGATCTTACCTGTAGCCATCGTTAATCCTCTAAACTATTTCGTTTTACCTAAGCTTAAACCGCAGCTGCACCACCAACGATTTCTGATAGTTCTTGTGTAATCGCAGCCTGACGGGCTTTGTTGTACACAAGTTCCAAATCGTCAATCAAACTGGTTGCGTTATCCGTTGCAGCCTTCATCGCAATCATTCGAGCCGCTTGCTCACAAGCAAGGTTCTCAACCACACCTTGGTATACCTGAGACTCTACGTAACGCACTAATAGCGTATCCAGTAGAGGTTTTGGTTCAGGCTCATAGATGTAGTCCCATGAATGCTCACGCTGCATCTCTTCGCTGTCCGATTTAGGCAAAGGTAGCAATTGATCGATCGTTGGTTGCTGAACCATAGTATTAACAAACTTGTTGAATACTACATATAGACGGTCCAGTTCACCTTCATCGTATTTCTTCAGCATTACGCCAACAGAGCCGATTAGGTCTTGTAGGCTTGGATTATCTCCAAGACCAGAAACCTGTGCCGCAACTTTTGCGCCACCATGTTTAAAGAAAGCTGTTGCTTTTGAGCCAACAACGGCTAGCTCAATCTCAGCACCTTTCTCTCTCCATGCTTGCATGTCTGTAACGGCTTTTTTGAACACGTTAATGTTCAAACCACCACACAGACCACGGTCTGTCGAAACGATGATGTAACCAACACGTTTAGCTTCACGCTCTTCTAGGTACGGATGACGGTACTCTAGGTTTGCGTTAGCCACATGACCGATCACTTTACGCATTGTTTCAGCGTATGGACGAGAAGCTTCCATTGCATCTTGAGAACGACGCATTTTTGAAGCTGCTACCATTTCCATCGCTTTCGTAATTTTCTGAGTGCTTTTAACACTACCGATTTTATTACGTATCTCTTTTGCGCCGGCCATCGTTACTCTCCGTTAGTTGGTGGCAGAAACTGCCACCGACCTAATTACCAAGTTTGGGTTGCTTTGAAGTCGTCAGTCAGTTTCTTCAACTGAGCTTCGATTTCATCGTTGTAAGCGCCAGACTTGTCGATCTCAGCTGCTAGTTCAGCGTATTGACCGCGAGCGTACGATAGTAGAGCCGCCTCGAAATCTAGAACTTTGTTAAGTTCTACATCATCAAGGTAACCGCGCTCTGCCGCGAAGATAGTTAGAGCTTGGTCAAATACAGACATTGGAGCGTACTGCTTCTGCTTCATTAGTTCTGTAACTTTTTGACCATGGTCTAGCTGTTTCTTCGTTGCGTCATCAAGGTCAGAAGAGAACTGAGCAAATGCCGCTAGTTCACGGTATGCAGCTAGTGCTGTACGGATACCACCTGATAGTTTCTTGATGATTTTCGTCTGAGCTGAACCACCTACACGAGATACTGAGATACCAGGGTCAACAGCAGGACGAACACCAGCGTTGAATAGCTCAGTTTGTAGGAAGATCTGACCATCGGTAATCGAGATTACGTTAGTCGGTACGAATGCTGAAACGTCACCTGCTTGAGTTTCGATGATAGGAAGAGCAGTCAAAGAACCAGTCTTACCTTTCACTTCACCGTTAGTGAAACGCTCTACGTACTCTTCGTTTACACGAGCTGCACGCTCTAGTAGACGCGAGTGTAAGTAGAATACGTCACCTGGGAATGCCTCACGGCCTGGTGGACGTTTAAGTAGTAGAGAGATCTGACGGTAAGCTACCGCTTGCTTAGATAGATCATCGTAAACAATCAGTGCGTCTTCACCGCGATCGCGGAAGTATTCACCCATCGCACAACCTGCGTAAGGCGCTAGGTATTGAAGCGCTGCAGATTCAGAAGCTGATGCAACTACAACGATAGTATTTTGTAGTGCGCCGTGCTCTTCTAGTTTGCGAACAACGTTAGCGATAGTCGATGCTTTCTGACCGATTGCTACGTAGATAGAGAAAATACCAGAGTCTTTCTGGTTGATGATCGCGTCGATCGCCAGTGCTGTTTTACCAATCTGACGGTCACCGATGATAAGCTCACGCTGACCACGACCGATTGGGATCATTGAGTCAACTGACTTATAACCAGTTTGCACAGGTTGGTCTACCGATTTACGGTCGATTACACCTGGTGCGATCACTTCTACAGGCGAAGTCATTTTCGCTTCGATTGGACCTTTACCATCGATAGGCTCACCCAGCGTATTTACTACGCGGCCTAGTAGTTCTGGACCAACTGGCACTTCAAGAATGCGGCCAGTACCTGTAACTTTCATGCCTTCCTTAAGGTCAGCATATGGGCCCATTACAACCGCACCAACCGAGTCACGCTCAAGGTTAAGTGCCAGTGCATAACGGCCACCCGGTAATTCAATCATTTCACCTTGCATCACGTCCGCTAGGCCGTGGATGCGGATGATACCATCGCTTACCGATACGATAGTACCCTCGTTGCGAGCTTCACTAACAACTTCGAAAGATTCGATACGTTGTTTGATCAGATCGCTAATTTCCGTGGAATTAAGTTGCATGCTCCAATCCCCATTAAGACTGCAATGCATCGCTCAGGCGGTTCAAACGACCACGCGCTGAGTCATCGATGACTAGGTCTCCGGCTCGAATAATAACCCCACCAAGTAGGGTCTCATCTACACTGCAATTCAGCTTCACTTTGCGTTCAAGACGCTTTTCAAGTTTGCTGCCAATGTTTGCAAGTTGTTCATCAGAAAGCTCTGTTGCTGAAATTACTTCAACATCAATTTCTTTCTCATGTTCTTTTTTCAGAGTAAAAAACTCCGTGCAAACATCAGGAAGGGCCGCTAAACGACCATTCTCAGCCATTACCTTCAAAAGGTTTTGACCGTGCGCATCAACTTGTTCGCCGCAAACTGCAACAAAAATTTCTGCCATTTTGTCAGCAGAAACCGAACCCGTTAGTAGTTCGTTCATTTGTTCGTTTTTGGCCACTTCAGCAGCAAAAGATAACATTTGGCCCCATTGGTCCAACTGGTCTTTCTCTAAAGCAAAGTCGAAGGCTGCTTTAGCATAGGGGCGTGCGATAGTAGTCAAATCAGACATATGCGCCCCCAGACTTAAAGTTTTGCAGTAATGTTGTCGAGAATATCTTTTTGCGCATCTTTATCGATAGAACGCTCAAGGATTTTCTCAGCACCAGCTACAGCCAGAGTAGCAACTTGTTTGCGCAGCTCATCGCGTGCACGATTGCGTTCAGCTTCAAGTTCTGCTTCTGCTTGCGCTAGGATTTTCTGGCGTTCTGCCTGAGCTTCCTCGCGAGCTTCATCAAGAATTTGAGACTTACGCTTGTTCGCTTGTTCGATGATCTCAGTTGCTGTGCGCTTCGCTTCTTTCAATTGATCAGAAGCGTTGGCTTGTGCTAGATCCAAGTCTTTCGCAGCACGTTCTGCTGCTTGAAGACCATCAGCAATTTTCTTCTGACGCTCTTCGATCGCTTGCATCAATGGTGGCCATACATACTTCATGCAGAACCACACAAATAGTGCGAACGAGATTGCTTGACCTAGCAGAGTTGCGTTTATGTTCACAACAGCTACCCCTCTATTTGGACTTAGTGTTAATCAGTGACAAGCGATAATCGCCCGTCCCGAGTTAAAGGTGATTAACCTAGTTGACCAACGAATGGGTTTGCGAAAGTGAATAGTAGCGCGATTACGATACCGATCATTGGAACCGCATCAAGTAGACCCGCGATGATGAACATCTTAACTTGTAGCATAGGAGCCATTTCTGGTTGACGTGCAGCACCTTCTAGGAATTTACCACCTAGCAGTGCGAAACCAATCGCTGTACCAAGAGAAGCAAGACCGACGATAATACCTACGGCGATTGCAGAAAAGCTCAGTAAAGTTTCCATTACTATCTCCAATTTATAGTTGTTGGCTTAGTGCCCAAATAAAAAGCTTTAAAAAAATTAATGATCAGGATCTTCGTGTGCCATTGACAGGTAAACAATTGTCAACATCATGAATACGAAGGCTTGAATCGTAATAACCAAGATATGGAAGATTGCCCACGGTAGTGAACCCATCCATTGTAAGTACCATGGTAGCATTGCCGCACAAAGAATGAATACAACCTCACCCGCGAACATGTTACCGAATAGACGCATACCAAGTGATAGAGGTTTCGCTAATAGCGATACCACTTCAATTAGTAGGTTAAACGGAATCATCAGTGGGTGATTGAATGGATGTAGTGCAAGTTCTTTTGCGAATCCACCTAGACCTTTTACTTTGATGCTGTAGTAAATCATCAATGCAAAAACGCCTAGAGCCATAGCCATGGTGATATTCACATCAGCAGACGGTACAACCTTAAGGTAAGGAATACCTAGCCAATGCTCTGCTGGGTATGGTAAGAAGTCGATAGGAACTAAGTCCATCACGTTCATCAAAAATACCCAACAAAAGATAGTCAGTGCTAAAGGCGCGATCAGTGGGTTGCGTCCATGGAACGTGTCTTTGACGTTATCGGCGACAAATTCAACGATCATTTCTACAGCACACTGAAGCTTACCCGGTACACCCGCTGTTGTTCTCTTTGCTACTTTGTAAAAAATTCCGAGGAAAATTAAACCAGTAAACCAAGAAAAAAACAGGCTATCGATATGTACGTTCCAGAAACTTGTCTCCGACCCTACTAAACCCAACTTGTATAGCGATAGGTTAGAAAGGTGGTGGGCAATGTAACCGGACGATGTTAGCGCTTCACCTGGCGCAGCCATAACTCATCCTATTTTTTGTTGTTAATGAATAGCACTGGTGCACAGATATTAATACCTAGTACCAGCAAATAGGTTAGTTTGAGGGGAACAAGTTCCACCTGCATATACATGTAGGCAACATAGAACAGTGCAACCGTGATGAGAATTTTCAGTACTTCACCCGTATAGAAGGAAGCAGCGATGCGCTTGGCAGCGCGAGCTCCACTAAACATGAAAGCACACAGCGCGAATACTGCATTGGCAACAACAAAAATGCCTCCGCCAATCAGCGCTGAAAATCCCCAGTCAGGATTTATGGCTACCGCCATTCCTGCTGCCACAAAAATAACCGCGCCAGACTGGATCATTAACAATTGCCTTGCGAGCTCTCGTCCTGGTCTAGCTAACGCAGCTACCATGTATTCGTACCTCTAGTAATATCCACTTCGCACTTAACTCTCTGTGCTGGGAAATTGGCGAAAATTATACGTTCAGTTCAACGTAAAGCAATTCGATTGCATCAAAAACTTACAGTTTTGTTTACAAAACGACAACTTTCGCACAAAATTCGATTAATTAGATTAATTGACCTAAATCAATTATCTCATCTAGGCCTCAAGCTTGGCAATTAGTTGGTCCAATTTGTGAGGCTCATCAAGACTTATCGTCAATTTCGCTTTTCCGTTTGCAGAACGGGTAAGAGAAACTTTTGCATCAAGCAGCTGACTCAATTTATGCGACATTTGCTCGGCTTCGGTATCCTCTTGTTGCCCTTTTTGCTCATTTTGTGGGGCTAAGCACTTTTTTACTAACTGTTCGGTTTGGCGAACAGTCATTTGCTTCTTAGCCACTTGTTGAGCTACTTCGACTTGCTGTTCGCCTTCTAACGCTAACAGAGCTCGAGCATGACCCATTTCCAATTTTTTATCTGCAACCAGACCTTTTACATCAACTTCCAACTGATTCAGACGTAATAGGTTACTGACCGTCGTTCTTGATTTACCAATCACATCGGCCACTTGCTGATGTGTCAGCGTGAATTCATCTTGTAGACGTTCAAGCGCTTGGGCTTCCTCAATCACATTCAAGTCTTCACGTTGAATGTTTTCAATCAACGCCATGGCGATGGCGGCACGATCTTCAACTTTTTTCACCAAACACGGCACGCGTTTTAAACCCGCCTGCCTTGCAGCACGCCAGCGGCGCTCACCTGCGATGATCTCAAACTGACCATTTTCGACCTGGCGAACCACGATTGGTTGAATAATGCCTTGTGATTGAATCGAAGCCGCTAGTTCTTCTAGCGCTTCAGGCGCCATATCTTTACGCGGTTGGTATACGCCCGGCTGCAATTGACCAATCGCTAAATCGGTTAACTCACCGTCTGCCGATAATTCTTGGCTATGCGATGCAATATGCTGTTTTTCACGAGCAAACGAACTGGTCGACAATAACGCATCCAGTCCTTTTCCGAGACCACGCTTAGACATGGGATTGAATTCCTTAGGTTAGAGTTAAACTGGGATTTCTTCGCGGCGGAGCATTTCGCCCGCTAGAGCAAGATACGCTTTGGCACCTGCGGAGTACTTATCGTAGTACATTGCTGGCTTACCGTGACTTGGCGCTTCAGCCAAACGAACATTACGCGGAATGACAGTACGGTAAACTTTATTCCCAAAGTGTTTTTTAAGTTGATCGGATACTTCATTCGATAAGCGGTTGCGTGGGTCGTACATGGTACGCAATAAACCTTCGATTTTTAGGTTTTCATTCACAACAGCCGCTAACTTGCTGATTGTATCCATAAGAGCAGTTAAACCTTCTAACGCAAAGTATTCACATTGCATCGGCACCAGCACAGAGTCAGCTGCCGCCATCGCATTGATTGTAAGAAGGTTTAGAGAAGGAGGACAATCAATAAAGATGAAATCATAGTTATCGCGAACTGACGACAATGCATTTTTTAGACGCACTTCACGAGCGAAAACTTCCATCAATTTGATTTCTGCCGCGGTTACGTCTCCGTTCGCCGCGATCAAATCATACTTCCCTGTTGTTTGGGTACAAACGACTTGATCGAACGGTGTATCTTCGACCAAAAGATCGTATGCGGTGGCATCGACCATATACTTATCCACGCCACTGGCCATCGTAGCATTGCCTTGCGGGTCGAGATCGATCACCAAAACCTTGCGCTTTGTTGCCGCCATCGAAGCCGCTAAGTTAATGCACGTTGTTGTTTTGCCGACCCCACCTTTCTGGTTGGCGATTGCTACAATTTTACCCACGATTACCTCGCTAATTTTCCTTGCGCGATAAGATTACTAGATGACGATCACCTTCCAACTCAGGAACAGCCAAAGATATGATCTCTGTCACACTGCACCATTCAGGAAGCTGATCCATTTCATCTTTAGGGTGCTGTCCTTTCAGCGCTAGAAACACCCCGTGCTCTTGTTTCGGCAAATGGTGGCACCATTCCACCATGTCTGTCATTGAAGCAAAAGCTCGACTCAAAACGCCATCAAATTTTTCTTCAGGTTGGAATTCTTCGACGCGACTTTGAATTGGTGTCACGTTTTTCAGCCCTAATGTGTGCACGACTTGCTTGATAAAACGAATGCGTTTGCCAAGACTGTCGAGCAAAAAGAAGGTTTTCTCAGGGTTCATTATTGCCAAAGGGATGCCCGGTAACCCCGGACCAGTACCAACATCAATGAAGCGCTCACCGGGCAGGTGTGCGCTTACAACGATACTATCAAGAATATGTTTCACTAACATATCAAGCGGATCACGTACCGATGTTAAATTGTACGCTTTGTTCCATTTGTCGAGCAGTTCGACATAACCAACTAACTGCTCTCGTTGCTGTTCTGACACTTCCAAATCGGTTTTCGCGATCAGTGAATCCAGCTTTGTTCGCAATGCGCTCATTATTCTTCCTCACCTTTCTTCAGCAAACCATGCTTTTTCAAGTGAACAAGTAGAATAGAAATTGCAGCAGGCGTAATACCAGAAATGCGTGATGCAATACCGATGCTCTCTGGTTTGGCCTCGCTCAGTTTAGCAACGACTTCGTTTGATAAACCTTTTACATCGCGGTAATCCAAATCAGCAGGTAACTTGGTATTTTCGTGACGCAGTGATTTTTCGATCTCTTCCTGCTGACGCTTGATGTAACCATCGTATTTCACTTGAATTTCAACTTGCTCAGCCGCTTGCTGATCTTCAAGTGCAGGAGCAAACGCTTCAAGTTGCGTCAGTTGCGAATAAGTGATCTCTGGACGACGCAGAAGATCCTCACCACTCGCTTCACGGGCCATTGGGGTTTTCAGCAGCTTGTTCAGCTCATCAACACCCTCTGACTTCGGATTCATCCACGTTGCTTTCAAACGCTGACGCTCCGTTTCCATATTGTTGATTTTCTCGTTAAAGCGAGCCCAACGAACATCATCAATCAAGCCTAGCTCGCGCGCTTTTTCCGTTAAACGTAAATCGGCGTTATCTTCACGAAGTAGCAGGCGGTATTCCGCACGAGAAGTGAACATGCGGTACGGCTCTTTGGTACCCATGGTCGATAAGTCATCAATCAACACGCCCATGTAAGCTTGGTCACGACGTGGGCTCCAGCCTTCTTTGTCTTGGCTAAACAAGCTTGCATTTAGACCGGCCATCAAGCCTTGCGCTGCGGCTTCTTCGTAGCCAGTCGTGCCATTAATCTGGCCAGCAAAGAACAAACCATGGATGAACTTCGTCTCGTACGTTTGCTTCAAATCACGTGGATCGAAGAAATCATATTCAATCGCATAACCTGGGCGAACGATGTGTGCATTTTCAAACCCTTTCATTGAGCGCACGATTTGTACTTGCACATCAAATGGCAAGCTGGTCGAGATACCATTAGGGTATAACTCGTGCGTGGTTAGGCCTTCTGGCTCAATGAAGATTTGGTGGCTGTTTTTGTCAGCGAAACGCATCACTTTGTCTTCAATAGACGGACAGTAACGAGGACCAATACCTTCAATCACACCTGCGTACATTGGACTGCGATCCAAGTTACTGCGGATCACATCGTGAGTTTGTTCATTGGTGTGGGTGATGAAACATGGAATCTGACGCGGATGCTGTTCACGTTTGCCCATGAACGAGAATACAGGCGTTGGGTTATCACCGTGCTGAGCTTCTAGCACTGAAAAATCAACAGTACGAGCATCAATGCGCGGTGGAGTACCTGTTTTTAAACGATCCACACGGAACGGCAGTTCACGCAGTCGATCCGCTAATGCGATCGATGGTGGATCCCCGGCACGACCACCAGACGAGCTTTCCATACCTATGTGGATCTTACCACCAAGGAAGGTACCCACGGTTAGCACAACGGCTTTCGCATGGAAGCGAAGTCCCATTTGAGTTACCACACCAACTGCGCGATCTTGTTCAACAATCAGATCATCAACTGACTGCTGGAACAACGTTAAGTTAGGCGCATTTTCTAATGCATTACGAACGTACGCTTTGTACAGAGCGCGATCGGCTTGAGCTCGAGTTGCTCGTACTGCAGGACCTTTGGAGGCATTTAGTGTACGAAACTGAATACCTGCATGGTCGATGGCTTCAGCCATCAAACCGCCCATAGCATCTACTTCTTTTACTAAGTGACCTTTACCAATACCACCGATCGCCGGATTACAAGACATCTGGCCTAATGTATCGATGTTATGGGTAAGGAGAAGCGTTTTTTGTCCTGTGCGTGCAGATGCGAGCGCGGCTTCCGTTCCTGCGTGTCCGCCACCGACAACAATGACGTCAAAGTTTTCGTGATAAAGCATGAACTGACCTCAGGTATTCAAAGGGATTTAATGGACAGATAAAGGAGCCGTATTTTACCTGCTTTATGCCAGAGAGAAAAACGTTTTCTCGTTTTATCCGTTTTAAGCTTCAAGATAAATATATATAAGATCTATATATATGATCTTTTATTAGATCTACTATTAGGATCGACCGTTTCTGTGGATAACCTAAAAATGATCAACAAGATCATGGATCTTCTTTGGATTATATCTTGTGATCATGATTGGATCAGATCGAGGATTACCTGGGATCAAAAGTGGTGGTTATACACAGGAGATAAAATTGATCAAAGTTGTTATTGGGATAACTAAAGGAAAATCACTGGATCTTATTGTAGTTATCCACAGTCTGTTTGGTTGGTTTTTGAGCGGTTAAACAAAATAATTTGGTGGGAGTTATTCACATGGGAGAAAACAGAGCCGAATTTCGACTCTGTTGAAGGGAAAGTCGTGAGTTTAAAAACGTTCGATATTCTCTTTTAACCACATCTCTGCGGCGTCTTCTGGCACATCATGGCTCAGTACATCGATTTTAAAGCAATCTGCGAGAGGGGTTGCACCAATATCCTCTAATAAATCATAAGCGTGTTGACCTGCGGCACAGAACGTATCGTAGCTAGAGTCACCAATCGCAATCACCGCAAATTTTACATCAGTCATTTTTGGCGGTGTATTTTGTAATGCTGCGATAAAAGGTTGGATATTATCAGGATACTCACCAGCTCCATGTGTAGAGGTGATCACCAACCACGTACCTTGATTTTCGATATCACTGAGGGAAGGCTGGTTGTGGATCGTTGTTTCAAATCCATTCTCGTTGAGTAGATCACTCAGGTGATCCCCTACGTATTCTGCGCCACCTAACGTGCTGCCTGTAATAATGTGGATCATACTTCTTCCTTATTGAATGCGACGGCTAAAGCTCATGGATGGCTTGCCGTACAAAAAGAAACGCGGTGTGAGTTAAGCTCAGCACCGCGCGTTCGATTATTTACTTCCCGATACAGAATGAAGAGAAGATTCGTCCCAGTAAGTCGTCAGAACTGAACTCACCGGTAATCTCATTGAGATGTTGTTGGGTGATGCGTAGCTCTTCAGCCAATATTTCACCAGCCATATAGCCTTCAAGCTGCTCCTGGCCTATTTGAAGGTGCTGTGCGGCACGTTCTAATGCATCGAGATGACGACGACGAGCCATAAACCCACCTTCACTGTTGCCAGAGAAGCCCATACACTCCTTGAGATGATCGCGCAGAGCTTCAACTCCTGCACCAGTCTTCGCTGACAAACGGATAAGGGTAGGGTTATTGACGTGGCAGATCCCCATATCTTCACCCGTTTGATCCGCTTTATTACGGATCACCGTTATGCCAATGTTGTCTGGTAGGCGATCCACAAAATCTGGCCAGATATCTTTCGGATCGGTGGCATCGGTTGTTGTGCCATCTACCATGAACAACACGCGGTCTGCTTGGGCTATTTCATCCCACGCACGTTCGATACCGATTTTCTCTACTTCATCGGAAGCATCACGCAAACCTGCTGTATCAATGATGTGTAGTGGCATGCCATCAATATGGATGTGCTCACGCAGTACATCACGCGTGGTTCCTGCGATGTCGGTTACGATTGCAGACTCTTTACCCGATAGTGCGTTCAGCAGGCTTGATTTGCCCGCATTTGGACGACCCGCAATCACGACTTTCATCCCTTCACGCATAATAGCGCCTTGGTTAGCTTCTTTGCGCACCGCATCTAGGTTGTCGATGATGGCTTGTAGGTCACCAGCCACTTTACCGTCGGCCAAAAAGTCGATCTCTTCTTCAGGGAAGTCGATGGCTGCTTCAACATAGATACGCAAATGAATCAGCGACTCAACTAAGGTATTAATGCGGCCTGAAAATGCGCCCTGTAAGGATTGCAGTGCCGATTTTGCTGCTTCTTCAGAACTGGCATCAATGAGGTCTGCGATCGCCTCGGCTTGAGCGAGGTCGAGTTTATCGTTCAGAAATGCGCGTTCAGAGAACTCACCAGGGCGAGCAGCTCGAATACCATCTATACCTAGAATGCGTTTTATCAGCATATCCATCACGACAGGGCCGCCATGGCCTTGCAGCTCAAGTACGTCTTCACCTGTAAATGAGTGTGGGTTAGGGAAGTACAGTGCGATGCCCTGATCAAGCACAGTGCCATCTTCTGACTTAAACGGCAGGTACTCTGCGTAGCGAGGCTTTAGTGTTTTGCCAGTGACTTCTAACGCCACTTGGTTGGCTTTAGGGCCAGAAACTCGAATAATACCGACACCGCCACGACCAGGCGCGGTCGCTTGAGCGACAATCGTATCTGTAGTCATAATTTTGCCTTTTGAGCTGGGCTATAGGGAAGATACCTAGGGAGCCATCACAATTAATTAGCTGAATTGTAATCAGCCAAAAACAAAAAGGCGACCTTTTGGCCGCCTTTCTCAATCATTTCCTAAAAGGTTACTTGCTGTGTAAGCCTTTTTTCTCTAATCCTTTGTAGATCAGAGTTTGCTGGATAAGCGTTACGATGTTCGACACCAACCAGTACAGAACGAGACCTGATGGGAAGAACAAGAAGAAGAAGGTAAACATAACCGGCATAAAGGTCATGATCTTCTGCTGCATTGGATCCGTTACCGTTGTCGGGCTCATCTTCTGGATTAGGAACATAGACGCACCCATCAATAGCGGCAGGATGTAGTAAGGGTCCTGTGCTGAAAGGTCATGAATCCAACCGAAGAATGGAGAGTGACGTAGCTCTACCGATTCCATTAGTGCCCAGTAAAGCGCGATGAAAATAGGCATCTGTAGGATAAGAGGTAAACAGCCACCTAGTGGGTTCACTTTCTCTTTCTTGTACAGTTCCATCATTTCTTGGCTCATGCGCTGACGGTCATCACCGATACGCTCACGCATTGCTTGCAGCTTAGGCTGTAGCATGCGCATTTTCGCCATAGACGTGTATTGCGCTTTTGTTAGTGGGTACATTGCACCACGAACGATGAAGGTCAGACAGATGATTGCCACACCCCAGTTGCCAACAAAGCTCTGGATGAATGAAAGCAACATATGAAGAGGCTTCGCAATGAACCATAACCAGCCGTAGTCCACTACTAGGTCTAGGTTAGGTGCCACTTCTGCCATTTCATCTTGCAGTTTTGGACCAACCCAAAGTGTTGCTTCAAACTTAGCCTGATCGCCTGTTGCGATAGTTTTGTTCGGCATACGAACGCCGATGTCGCCTAGGTTGCCAATTACACGAGTGTATAGGTTAGTACCTGGTTCGTTACGTGGGATCCAAGCTGCGGCAAAGTAGTGCTGAATCATTGCTGCCCAACCTTGGCCATCGGCTAGGTTAAGAGACAGGTTGCGATCCTGCATATCATCAAAGCTGTACTTCTTGTAACGCGTATCTTCTGTTGAGTATGCGCCACCACGGTAAGTAGGCATTGTAATGCTACCACCATCGTCCATTAGGTTTTGACGTAGGTGAGCGTACATACCAAATGTTGCGTTGTTGCCTGAGTTGTTCACTACATCGTATTCAACATTAAGCGCGTAGCTGCCGCGTTTAAAGATGTAAGTTTTGGTGTATTCGATACCGTTTGCAGTGAATGTCATCGGAACGCGAAGTTCATCTTGACCGTCAGCCATTGTGAAGCTGTCTGCACTTACGTTGTAGTGAGGGCGATTTGTGCTGCTCAAGTCGATACCTTGAGGGCCCACTAGACCGCTTTGAGCGATAAATTGGTGACCTTGAGCGTCTTTAAGCAGAACAAAGGAATCTGATGAATCTAACTCAGCAGAGTATTCGTTAAGGTTGGCATGTACCACATCGCCACCAACGGTGTCGATCGACAGAGTTAAAACATCAGTCGTTACTGTGATAGTTTTTGCAGAAGCTTGCTGTTGACCAGGAACTGGGTCAAGTTCATCAGCAAAAGATGGTGCAGGTAGAGTGCTGCTTGATTGAGCCTGTTCAACTGCTTGAGGTTCTGGATTCTTTGCAACTTGCCATTGTTGAAACAGCAAAAAAGAAACCAGGGCCAAACCGATGAGCAGGATATTACGTTGAGAATCCATCGTTAGTTATCTCTGTCTTGTTTTTGGACTGGTGGAACGGGGTCATACCCCCCTTCATTCAAAGGGTGGCATTTTAATAGACGTTTGCCTGATAACCAACATCCTTTTACAAAACCGTGAGCTCTCAAAGCTTCTAGCGCGTAAGTGGAACAGGTTGGTGTGAACCGGCAACGAGGACCAATCAAAGGGCTGATAAACCAGCGATACAGATAAACGAGCCCAATGGCTATCCACGTGAAGGGCGAGACAGGCGTTGCCATAGCTTATCAAACAACTTAAAAATTTCCTCATTGCTTAAATCTTGCGCGCTTTTCTTCGCAATCACAACAAAATCTTTGTTTGGAAGCTGATGTTGATTGTTACGAAAGCTTTCACGAGCCAAACGCTTAAATCGGTTACGACCGACAGCCGTTTTGATTTGCTTTTTGGGAACCGCTAAACCTAATCGTGGGTGAGAAAGTTTGTTATTGCGAGCAATGATGGTGAAATGAGGCGAGCCAGCTCGATGAGCTTGCTGGAAGACGTTTTGATAATGCTCGGGAGTTAACAAACGTAACTCCCGATTAAACGCGTACGTGTTCAAAATAAACTAGCGATTATTTTGATAGGCGCGCACGGCCTTTTGCACGACGTGCGTTGATAACTTTACGACCGTTCTTAGTTGCCATGCGAGCACGGAAGCCGTGAGTACGCTTGCGCTTTAGAACTGTAGGTTGAAAAGTGCGTTTCATGATAATTACCTTTACTGATCAGTAGTTTTAGGTTCTTGTTAAACCCGGCGTGGGTATTTGCTTTCTTATATAAAGAAGCTCTTTATATAGAGAAGGACAACCGACGCCTCTCAACAAAGAGGCGGAATTGTAATCACACTCACATAATGTGTCAATGACTCAATGAGTACGAAATTCCGGCCGGGCGATTATACGTAGTGTGAGTAAAATCTCAAGGATCAATCGATCCTGATGCTTGATCGTTACTCTATTCCTACTTGGTTAAGGAATTTTTTCAAACGAGGATCTTGTGGATTATCGAAGATATCCTGTGGAGAACCTTGCTCAACGATATTGCCTTCCGCCATGAAGATCACTCTATCAGCGACTTCTTTCGCGAATTGCATCTCGTGCGTCACCACCAGCATGGTTTGATGCTGATTAGCTAACTTCTTCATTAATGAGAGAACTTCACCGACCCATTCAGGATCCAGCGCAGAAGTTGGTTCGTCAAACAACAGCAGTTCTGGTTGCAGCGCCATCGCTCGGCCGATACCCACACGTTGTTGTTGGCCGCCAGACAATGCCGCTGGATAACTATCGCCTTTATCCCCAAGACCGATGTCATCCAGAATTTGTTGCGCTCGTTTGAGAGCATCGGCTTTTTTCCAACCTCGAACGGTCACTAGACCTTCGGCAATGTTCTGGCGCGCATTCATATGGGCAAACAGGGCATAGTTTTGGAACACAAAGCCAGTTCGACGACGCAGCGCTAATACTTCGGCTTTAGTGTGTTTTTGAGTATCAACGGAGATGTCATCTATCGTGATACGACCTTCATCTGCCTGCTCTAGAAAGTTAACCGTACGCAGCAAGGTTGATTTACCCGTACCACTTGAGCCGATAATCACGATGATCTCACCTTGCTTAATATCGAGGTCGATGCCTTTCAGCACTTCAGTCTTACCAAAACGTTTGTGAATATTTTCTAACTTAATCATCGTACGTACGCCTTATTCAGTTTTGCTTCTGCCCAGATTTGTACGCGAGTCAGAATCACCACCACGCCCCAGTAAATAAGAGCAACCGCAAGGAAAGCTTCAAAGAAACGGAAACTTGATGAGGCTTCCATCTGTGCTTTCGCCATGATTTCGGCCACACCAAGCGTGAAAGCAAGAGACGTTGACTTGATCATATCGATGAAATAGTTCATCAATGAAGGCAGTGCGACACGCGTTGCTTGAGGTAAAATCACTCGGCGCATTGCTTGGGATGTCGTCATACCGACCGATAAGCTCGCTTCCATTTGGCTGCGATCAATGCCAATAATGGCGGCACGAATACTTTCCGCCATATAAGCGGCAAAGTGCAGCGTTAAACCGATAACCGCTGCTGAAAAGGCGTCGATACCGACCATCAATGGAAAAATTTGCGGTAAGCCGTAATAGAGCAGGAAAAGCTGAACCAACAGTGGGGTGCCACGGAAGAAGCTGATGTACAGTTGGCTTAATTGATCCAGAACTGGCAGTTTAAATACGCGAATATTGGCTAAAATGACGGATAAAATCAGCGAAAACACCAATCCCCATGTCGCCATTTCCATGGTTGTGCCAAGATATTTCAGCAATATCGGCAGCAGTTCCAACATGTAATTAAAGTCAAATCCCATACGGCTTACCTAAAGGCTAGAGAAAAGAAAAGGTGGAAAACAAGTTCCACCTTTACGTAAGTTTATTTTAGTCCGAGAGTGATACCACTTTGCGGCCTAAAGTACAAAGAGTTCTTATTTCGTGATGTCAGCGCCAAACCACTTCACGGAAATTTTCTCTACTGTACCATCTGCGCGCATCTCAGCCAGTGCTTTGTTTACTTCTTCTTGCAGCTTACGACCTTTCTCGTTGTCAACGAAAGGCCATGCGTTTTGAATGGTCTCAAACGGTTCGCCTGCCAATTCCAGAGGAAGGCCAGTTTTCTTAATCAGCTCTAACGCAGAAAGACGATCCATTACAAACGCGTCTGCACGACCGAGCGCCACGTCATGTTCGATACCTGTGTCGTACGTTTTAATGTTGATCTTGCCGTCTTTGTCGTATTGACGCAGCAGTTGCTCAAAGTTAGAGCCTAGGTTCACCGCAACGGTTTTGTCCGCAAGATCGTCAACACCTTTGATGCTGTCGTTGCCTTTACGCACGGTAATTTGTGCGCCATCTACAACGTAAGGGTCAGCAAATAGGTATTTAGCTTTACGCTCATCAGTCATGGTGATTTGGTTGGAGATCGTATCGATACGACCAGTTTCTAAAAGACCAAATAAACCAGAGAAGTTGGCTGTTACGTATTCGATTTTGTAATCGTTACGTTTACCGATTTCATCCCACATGTCGACTTCAAAGCCTTGTAGCTTGTCTTGCTTTACAAAAGTAAACGGGAAGTAGCGACCTGACATACCAACTTTGACTTCAGTAGCGGCTTGTACGGTTGCTGCCGACAGTGCAATGGCTGCAACGGCAACCTTAATCCAGTTTTTCATAATACATCTCCATAATTTTATGGTTGGAAATACTACTGTTAGTTAGCTCAATTAAATAAATAACCAAGAGCAATAACCTAGACCTGTGAGTTATTAGATAATAGAAGAAGAATGTTAAATGTGACGAAAATGCGAACTGAACCTAGCGAAATGATCGACAAAATCAGCATTGGGAATAAAATAATACACAGACTTATCACCAATCGCTCGATCTTGTTAATTTTGCCCAATTGTGGATCGTTGTGTGGGCAAATTTGGGGCAAGGTGTGTTGATCTCATCAAGTTTGCAGAAATAATTGTGAATAACTTGGATCTTATTCACTGGATCGTCGATCAATCGCTGGCGATCTTGGTTATCAACAGGTAAAATTGCCAGTCTTTTCCGATAATTCAATTACTCAGTGGGGGCACCGTGTCATCTTCGCTTTGGCTGCAATGTTTGCAGCAGCTTCAAGAAGAGCTACCAGCTACAGAATTCAGCATGTGGGTTCGTCCGCTACAAGCGGAGCTCAATGACAATACTCTCACTCTATTCGCGCCAAACCGCTTTGTGTTGGACTGGGTGCGTGATAAGTATCTGAACAATATTACTCGCTTACTGCAGGAATACTGCGGTGGCGATATTCCTAACTTACGTTTTGAAGTGGGGAGCCGACCTGTCTCTGCACCAAAACCAGCGCCGACACGTACGCCTGCAGATGTGGCTGCCGAGTCATCTGCACCTGCGCAATTACAGGCGCGTAAGCCAGTACACAAAACCTGGGATGACGACGCTCAAGCGATTGCGGCTATCAATCACCGCTCAAACATGAACCCAAAACACAAGTTCGATAACTTTGTTGAAGGTAAGTCGAACCAACTGGGTTTGGCTGCGGCGCGTCAGGTATCGGATAATCCTGGTGCAGCATACAACCCGCTGTTCCTATACGGCGGCACGGGCTTGGGTAAAACGCACTTGTTGCATGCGGTGGGCAACGCGATTGTGGATAACAACCCGAACGCAAAAGTGGTCTACATGCACTCAGAACGTTTTGTGCAAGACATGGTAAAAGCGTTGCAAAACAATGCGATTGAAGAATTCAAACGCTACTACCGCAGCGTGGATGCGCTCCTTATCGATGACATCCAATTCTTTGCTAATAAAGAACGTTCACAAGAAGAATTCTTCCATACCTTCAACGCACTATTGGAAGGTAATCAGCAGATCATTCTAACGTCTGACCGTTATCCTAAAGAAATTAATGGCGTTGAAGATCGTCTTAAATCTCGCTTTGGTTGGGGTCTTACTGTTGCGATCGAGCCACCTGAGCTTGAAACGCGTGTGGCGATCTTGATGAAAAAAGCTGAAGATCACCAAATCCACCTTGCTGATGAAGTGGCATTCTTCATTGCCAAGCGTCTGCGTTCGAACGTTCGTGAGCTCGAAGGTGCACTGAACCGTGTTATCGCGAACGCGAACTTTACTGGTCGTCCAATTACGATTGATTTTGTTCGTGAAGCGCTGCGCGATCTGCTTGCTCTACAAGAGAAGCTGGTGACGATCGATAACATTCAAAAGACCGTGGCGGAATACTACAAGATTAAAGTAGCGGACTTGCTGTCTAAACGTCGCTCTCGTTCTGTAGCTCGTCCTCGTCAGCTGGCTATGGCGTTAGCAAAAGAACTAACCAACCATAGCTTGCCTGAAATTGGCGATGCGTTTGGGGGCCGCGATCATACGACCGTACTTCATGCTTGTCGCAAGATTGAGCAGCTGCGTGAAGAGAGCCACGACATTAAAGAAGATTACTCTAACTTGATTCGCACCCTGTCTTCGTAATCGGTTAGAATAACGGTATTCTAAGCAAATCATTTATTGAGCTGACAGCGTAAAGAGCCAAGCATGAAATTTACCATTGAACGTAGTCATTTAATCAAACCGCTACAGCAGGTTTCGGGCGCTTTAGGTGGCCGACCAACCCTGCCAATCCTGGGTAACCTACTTCTTAAAGTAGAAGAGAACGTATTGTCGATGACGGCAACCGATCTTGAAGTAGAGTTAGTAAGCAAAGTGACGCTAGAAGGTGATTTTGAAGCGGGCAGCATTACCGTTCCTTCGCGTAAGTTTCTCGATATCTGCCGTGGTTTACCGGACGATGCGATCATCACATTTGTATTAGAAGGTGATCGCGTACAAGTTCGCTCTGGTCGCAGCCGTTTCTCATTGGCAACGCTTCCTGCGAACGATTTCCCTAATATTGAAGACTGGCAAAGCGAAGTGGAAGTATCACTGAGCCAAGCTGATTTACGTACGCTGATCGACAAAACTCAGTTCTCGATGGCGAATCAAGACGTTCGTTACTACCTCAACGGCATGTTGTTTGAAATTGACGGCACCACGTTACGCAGCGTGGCGACGGACGGCCACCGTATGGCGGTATCGCAAACTCAGCTAGGTGCAGACTTTGCGCAGAAGCAAATCATCGTGCCACGCAAAGGTGTGCAAGAATTAGTAAAGTTGATGGATGCGCCAGAGCAGCCTGTAGTACTTCAGATCGGTAGCTCCAATGTTCGTGCTGAGGTGAATAACTTTACTTTTACCTCTAAGTTGGTTGATGGTCGTTTCCCTGACTACCGCCGTGTATTGCCTCAGAGCACCAATAAGACACTAATAGCAAGTTGTGACGAGTTGCGCCAAGCCTTCTCTCGTGCTGCGATTCTTTCCAACGAAAAATTCCGTGGCGTGCGTGTGAATCTGGCTGATACTGAAATGCGCATAACCGCGAATAACCCAGAACAAGAAGAAGCGGAAGAGATGCTTGATGTAACCTTTGAAGGTGACGCCATCGAAATCGGCTTTAACGTAAGCTATGTGCTTGATGTTCTGAACACGTTGCGTTGTGAAAATGTACGTGTGTCGATGTCGGATGCTAACGCTAGCGCGTTGATTGAAAATGCCGACGATGACAGTGCCATGTACGTGGTGATGCCAATTCGTCTATAAGCCAACTGAATGCCTCTTTCTCGTCTCATCATTCAGCAGTTTCGAAACATTAAAGCCTGTGATATTGAGTTATCAGCAGGCTTTAACTTTCTTATCGGGCCGAACGGCAGCGGTAAAACTAGTGTCTTAGAAGCGGTTTATCTGCTCGGGCATGGCCGCTCATTCAAGAGCTCTCTCACCGGACGAGTGATACAAAATGAGTGTGACGAACTGTTTGTTCATGGTCGTTTTTTGAACTCGGATCAATTTGAGCTACCTATCGGCATTAATAAGCAGCGTGATGGCTCAACAGAGGTTAAAATAGGCGGTCAATCTGGACAAAAATTAGCGCAGTTGGCACAAGTTCTGCCTCTGCAGTTGATACACCCAGAAGGGTTTGATTTACTGACAGATGGCCCTAAACATCGTCGTGCGTTTATTGATTGGGGCGTATTTCATACCGAGCCCGCTTTTTATCAAGCATGGGGAAGGTTCAAGCGCCTGAACAAGCAGCGCAACGCGTTGTTGAAAACCGCCAATAGTTATCGTGAGCTCAGTTATTGGGATCAGGAAATGGCAGGATTGGCTGAAAACATCAGCCAATGGCGAGCAAGTTACATCGAGCAGATGAAAACTGTCGCAGAAACTATCTGTCAGACATTTTTGCCAGAATTTGAGATCCAATTGAAGTATTATCGTGGCTGGGATAAAGACACTCCATACCACGAGATACTAGAAAAGAATTTTGAGCGTGATCAGGCATTGGGATACACCTTTAGTGGCCCAAACAAAGCTGATTTGCGCATTAAAGTGAACGGAACGCCCGTTGAAGATGTTCTGTCACGCGGTCAATTAAAACTCATGGTGTGTGCATTGCGTGTAGCGCAAGGGCAACACCTGACAGAGATGGCCGGTAAACAATGCATTTACCTAATTGATGACTTCGCGTCGGAATTAGATAGCCAACGTCGCAAGCGTCTTGCTGACTGCTTAAAAGAGACGGGCGCACAAGTATTTGTAAGCTCTATCACTGAAAGCCAAATCGCCGATATGTTGGACGATAACGGTAAATTGTTTCATGTGGAACATGGCAGGATAGAGTCAAACTAGAAGAGAGAAACTCATGTCTGAAAATTACGATTCATCGAGTATTAAGGTACTGAAGGGTCTGGATGCGGTACGTAAGCGTCCAGGAATGTACATCGGCGATACGGACGACGGCACCGGCCTTCACCACATGGTTTTCGAGGTGGTGGATAACTCAATTGATGAAGCGTTGGCAGGTCACTGTAAAGACATCGTTGTGACAATTCATGAGGATAACTCGGTTTCCGTTAGCGATGATGGTCGTGGCATTCCAACAGAAATCCACTCTGAGGAAAATGTCTCTGCAGCAGAAGTAATCATGACGGTTCTTCACGCGGGTGGTAAGTTCGACGATAACTCATACAAAGTATCGGGTGGTCTTCACGGGGTAGGTGTTTCAGTAGTAAACGCACTATCAGAGAAAGTTGAGCTAACGATTCATCGTGGTGGTCATATCCATACGCAAACCTACCGCCATGGTGAGCCTCAAGCGCCACTAGCCGTTGTGGGTGATACGGATAAAACCGGTACACAAATTCGTTTCTGGCCAAGTGCCGAGACGTTCTCTAACACTGAGTTCCACTATGACATTCTGGCGAAACGCCTGCGTGAACTGTCATTCCTGAACTCTGGTGTGTCGATCAAATTGGTTGATGAACGTGAAGCGGACAAACATGATCACTTCATGTATGAAGGTGGTATTCAAGCGTTCGTTGATCACCTAAACACCAACAAAACGCCAATCATCGAAAAAATCTTCCACTTTAATTCTGAGCGTGAAGACGGCATTTCAGTTGAAGTGGCGATGCAATGGAACGATGGTTTCCAAGAGAATATCTTCTGCTTTACCAACAATATCCCACAGCGTGATGGTGGTACTCACCTTGCTGGTTTCCGTGCTGCGCTAACACGTACATTGAACAGCTTTATGGATAAAGAAGGTTTCTCGAAGAAAGCGAAAACAGCGACTTCAGGCGACGATGCGCGTGAAGGTCTAACTGCGGTTGTTTCGGTGAAAGTGCCTGATCCTAAGTTCTCAAGCCAAACAAAAGACAAACTGGTTTCTTCTGAAGTGAAATCAGCTGTTGAGTCTGCAATGGGTGAAAAACTGTCTGAGTTCCTGATTGAGAACCCGACAGAAGCGAAGATGGTTTGTTCGAAAATCATCGATGCAGCACGTGCTCGTGAAGCAGCGCGTAAAGCTCGTGAAATGACGCGCCGTAAAGGTGCACTAGACCTAGCTGGCCTTCCAGGTAAACTTGCAGACTGTCAGGAAAAAGATCCGGCACTCTCTGAACTATACATAGTGGAGGGTGATTCGGCAGGCGGCTCCGCAAAACAAGGCCGTAACCGTAAGAACCAAGCGATCCTACCGCTAAAAGGTAAGATTCTTAACGTAGAAAAAGCACGTTTCGACAAGATGCTATCTTCTCAAGAAGTAGCAACACTGATCACCGCACTAGGTTGTGGTATCGGTCGTGACGAGTACAACCCGGACAAGCTTCGTTACCACAACATCATCATCATGACCGATGCCGATGTCGATGGTTCGCACATCCGTACGCTACTGTTGACCTTCTTCTACCGTCAAATGCCAGAGCTTATCGAGCGTGGCTATGTGTACATCGCTCAGCCACCACTATACAAAGTGAAAAAAGGCAAACAAGAGCAGTACATCAAAGATGAAGAAGCGATGAACCAATACCAAGTATCATTGGCTCTGGACAATGCATCGCTACACGTAAACGCAGAAGCACCTGCACTGGCAGGTGAAGCACTAGAGAAGCTTGTTCAACAGTACAATGCGGGTATTAAACTGGCGGAACGTATGAGCCGTCGCTACCCAAGTGCTTTGGTAAACGAGTTGATTTACACTCCTCGCCTAACGCCAGAGCAATGCCATGACGCATCAGTTGTGGAAGCTTGGACGAAGCAGCTTATTGAACAGCTGAATGCGAAAGAAGTGGGTGCAAGCCAGTACAGCTACGAAGTTGAGCAGCACGAAGAGCTAGGCTTAAACTTGCCTAAGATTGTGGTTCGTACTCACGGTGTGACGCACGAACATGCAATTAGCATCGACTTCCTAAACTCGAAAGAGTACGGCAAGTTGGCTGATCTATCAGAAGCACTTGATGGACTTCTGGAAGAAGGCGCGTACATCAAACGTGGTGAGCGTACTATGCCAGTGGCAAACTTTGCAGAAGCGCTTGACTGGTTAGTGAAAGAGTCAATGCGTGGCTTAAGCCGTCAGCGCTACAAAGGTCTAGGTGAGATGAACCCAGACCAACTTTGGGAAACCACCATGGACCCAGAAACTCGTCGTATGATGCAGGTAACGATTGAAGATGCGGTAGGTGCAGATCAACTGTTCACTACGCTAATGGGTGACCAAGTAGAACCTCGTCGTAACTTCATCGAAGAGAACGCACTGAAAGTAGCGAACCTAGACGTATAACGACACTGTTCGTGATAGTAAAAAGCAGCGAGAAATCGCTGCTTTTTTTGTTGTACCACCAGCTAAAATCGCCACTTTCTGCTAAAGCGGATGTTTTTCTGGTACTAACTGCCAACAACCCGATCAAGCCTGCCATTTTATTTCTGTTTTCTTTTTTTCTCGCCATTTTGTTCGCTTGAGCGTTTTTGCTTTCTTTTTTCTGCTCGCTATAGTGCTGAAGAGCTGATGAATAAGGAGACTAAGAAAATGGTGATGACTTTCCTGAACTAAGCCGGAAGTGATGCACTTCCGGTTCAATGCACTGAATTTATTTGTAAGACAAGGCATTAAGAAGGAAATAATCATGTTTGAACGCTGGTTCTCAGCGTACTGCTTGGCGCTGCGAACTTGGTGGTTAACCAGTCGCTTTTTAACCTATCAATCACCACTAAGGTTGTTATCGCTATTTGAAATCTGCGAGCAACAAGCCCATTGCCGTAACCGAGCTCGTATTGCGGTTGGGGACACGGTTCGCTTAGTGGATGTTGAACGCGCCTATCAATATCGCATGACATTGGTCAGCTCGCGTAAGGGGCAACCCATGACAGGTATGCTCGCGGTCGATTCTTATTTGGGGTCTCGACTGTTAGGTCGAGCTAAAAATGATGCGCTCGAAGTGGAAATTTTTAATCAGCGACGCTGCTTTGTGATTACTGAAATTGTTCATCAATCGCAGCCACCAGCTCAGAAAATGCTGTGTGGTTGTCTGTTGTGCCAATAAATAGAGGTGAAGTCATGAGTAAGAAAGAAAAGAAACAACCGCAGTTGAGTCTAAAAGAAAAGCGCAAACTAAAGCAGGAAAAGGACGTTGTAAAAGCGCGTAAATCCTCCCGCAAGTAAAGTGTAGATTGAGCCCCCCAGAACGGCGGGCTTTTTATCACAGATCGCGAAGTGATGAGGAACTAAGCTGTTCAAGGGGATAGTGGATGCTTTAAAAATTTTTTATTTTTTCACTTGAAAGTCATTTTTGACGACCTTATATCTAGTTGTGAAGAGGGTGACTGGCTTGCTAGAGACTAGAAGACCTGCCCTCTGAAATCGCTAAAACGAGATCGCTCAGAAGAGGATATGGCGTTTTAGCACACAACTTAAACCTTTAGATTCAATATCATGTCTCCGAGCCAAACCAAGGCCAGTGGAATGATAAGAATCTCTTAGTTCGGCGTTGGTTTTTGCATAAACACGCCAGTAGGATGAAACTCATCTGAACTAAGACTATTGCTTAATTAAGAGGATAGATTTATGCGTAATGTAGATTTCTCACCACTATACCGTAATGCAATTGGCTTTGATCGTCTGCTAAACCTGATGGAAGCGAATACAGCGAAAAATACTTCTGGCGGTTACCCTCCATACAACATTGAGCAAAAAGACGAGCACAACTACCGTATTACTATGGCCGTTGCTGGCTTTGCTGAAGAACAGCTCGATCTGACTCAAAACGAAAACATGTTGATTGTGAAGGGCGAACGTAAAGCAGAAGAAGGCAAAAACTACGTTTACCAAGGTATTGCAGAACGTGATTTTGAACGTAAATTCCAGCTAGCGGATTACGTAAAAGTCGTGGGTGCATCAATGGAAAACGGTCTGCTTCATATCGATTTAGTTCGTGAAATCCCTGAAGCCATGCAACCACGTAAGATTGCTATCGGTGGCAACAACCTGATTGAGAACAACTAATCAGTTAACCACCCGGTTATAGAATGAGAAAGAGCGCCATATGGGCGCTCTTTTTAGTTTGGGGGTTTTCAAATCCGCTATTTCAAAGCCGTAATTTCAAAGAGAAGAACGGCTGAGTTCAATCCGTCTATTTACCTTCGCGGTAAGCCTTTTCCACTTCTTCAGCGATAATCGCAATGCCTTTTTGCATCATCTCATCATCTTGAACGTAGTTCATACGCAGGCATTGGTGCGCGTGATCCCACTCGTCTTGCTGACCAATAAAGAAATATTCACCAGGGACAATCAATACGCCACGCGCTTTCAAGCGTTGGTACAGTTCCATTGTTGTGATTGGCAGTTCATCAAACCATAACCACAAGAAGATAGCGCCTTCTGGCTTGTGGATGCGGAAGCGCTCATCGGTAATCGCTTCTTGGAGTAGTTCAACTGCACGTTGTGACTTCTGTTTGTAGAACGGCTTAATGACCTCTGAGCTTAGTTTAAGCAGATCGCCTTTGCCAATGATGTGGTTTGCCAGCGCTGGACCAACACTGCCCGGCGCTAGGCTGATGATGCCGTTCATATTGGTTAATGCTTGCGTGATTTCTTCACTCGCAATCACAATGCCACAACGCACGCCCGGTAAACCAAGCTTAGATAGGCTCATGCATAGGATGGTGTTTTCATTCCAGAACGGTTCGACATCTTCAAAGATGATGTTCGGGAAAGGTAGACCGTAGGCGTTATCGATGATCAGTGGGATGTTGTTCTCACGTGCTAGCTTGTCCAGCTTACGTACTTCTTCATCTGTCAGTACATTACCCGTTGGGTTAGTTGGGCGAGACGCGCAGATTGCCGCAACAGAGTCGTCGACGGCGAGTTGCTCAAAATCGACGTGGTATTTAAACAGGCCGTTATCTAACAGCTCGATTTCTGGGTGGTAAGAGATAAAGATATCTTCATCAATGCCAGCATCACCATAACCGATGTATTCAGGCGCGATAGGCAGTAGCACTTTCTTGTGCGAACCGTCTGGCTGTTTACCTGCCAACAAGTTGAACAAGTAGAAAAAGCCACTTTGGCTACCGTTAGTTAGGCTGATGTTTTTTTCGGAAATATCCCAGCCGTAAGTTTCACGGAATAACTGAGCTAGCGCTTTGACGAACGCGTCTTTACCCTGCGGGCCATCGTAGTTGGCGAGGGCGGCGACGAGCTCCCCACTGGCGAGCATTTCCTCACTGGCTTGGTGAAAGTAATCGAGCATGGCAGGAATGGCGGCAGGATTACCTCCACCGAGCATGATGGCACCTGGTGTGCGCAGACCATCATTCAAATCGTCCATTAACTGCGTAATACCTGAATACTGATTAAATTTTTCACCAAACTTTGAGAACTGCATGCTGACTTATACCTAATTCATTGTGATTGCTTTGTGTATGTTTATGCCGATGTTTTATCGGCTTATCGAGTAATCCTTGACCTTACCTCAATGTGTAATTAACGCAAAGTGTGAATTAAGCCGAGAAAGAAAAAAGTGCGTCATCAGACCAGAGGAACGAGACAAAAGGGCAAAAAGAACAATAAAAAAGGGAAGCTTATGCTTCCCTTGCTGGTGGAGAGAGTGTGATTTACTCACCGGTGTAAACAATCAGCACCTTGTCGTCTTGGTATTGGCGTTCGAACGCGTAGTAACCTTCTTGGTTGCGAGTGATGTGCTTACCTTGAGCTACCGCTGGGTGGCGTTTACGGAATTCGCCCAACTTTTGCCAATGTTGCAGTAGATCTTCTCGCTCGCCATGAATCTTATCCCATGGCATATCTGAGCGTGTGCCTTGGTGGGTGTCTGAACCAGTAATGCCAAAATCACGAGCTATCTCATCACCGTAATAGATCTGTACTGCACCGGGAGCCAGCATCAGTGCATTCGCGGCACGAGCTTGGTCATCAAAACTGCGGCTGCGAGCCGACCAAAACAGCTGTGTATCGTGTGAAGACAGATAGCTCAACACATTGAACTCAGGATCGGTATTGATGCGCTCTGCATAGCGGCGGTAATCATTATCAAGTTGAGCGAAACACTTCAGGGCTTTTGGTGCTACGTCAGATTGGAACTCGAAGTTGATGATGGAATCGAAGCCGTTATCGAAATACGGGCTCTTCACTACGCTGTGTGCCCACACTTCACCTGTCATCCAGAAAGGTAGGTCATCCAAGGCTTTGTCCGGGTTGTTTTGCTTCCACTGAGCAAGCGCCTGAGTGGTGCTGGTTTTCAACTCTGACCACGCTTCCATTTCTACGTGTTTAGCGGTGTCGACACGGAAGCCATCAATGCCATAGTCGCGCACCCAATCGGATAACCACGTAATGAGATGCTCACGCGGGGTTTGCAGCTCATCTTGCGCATTGGTGTCTTTATTGCGGAAGAAGTTTGGTAGTCCGGTTTTTTGAGTTGATTCGGTTTTGAGATCCGGTAGGTAGTTCAAAGACATGGTGATGTCGTTGTAGCCCGGAGCATCGTAGTCACCAATGTCGGTGCGGATCCAATCTTTGCCCCACCATTTATCCCACGCTTCGCTATCACCGTATTTGATGTAATCGTTGAAGCTGTGCCAGCTTTGTCCTGATTTTGGCTGCCAGTCGGTCCATTTTTCACCGAGGACTTCTTTGGCTTCTTGGTCATCAAGGTAAAGCTGACCAAAGCCGAATTCCTGCATGTCTGCTAATGTTGCGTAGCCAGTGTGGTTCATGACTACATCCCAAATCACGCGGATGCCTTTCTTGTGGGCGGTATCGACGAAGGTTCTGAGTTCATCTTCGGTGCCCATGTTGGCATCAAGCTTGGTCCAATCTTGGTGGTAGTAGCCGTGGTAGCCGTAGTGCTTAAAGTCGCCTTTATCGCCGCCGCCAACCCAGCCGTGGATTTGTTCCAGTGGTGAAGTTATCCAGATAGCATTGACACCAAGTGATTCGATGTAATCGAGTTTTTTCGTTAGACCCGCTAAGTCACCACCGTGGAAGGTACCAATCTCATATTTTCCGTCTTTGCTGCGACCGTAGCTGTTGTCGTTGTCTGGGTTGCCATTGTAGAAGCGGTCGGTCATGACGAAGTACACCGTCGCGTTATCCCAGCTGAACGGTTTATCGGCTTGCTGTTCAACTTCTTCTAGCAGCAATAGACCTTGGCTCATAGGACCCGGCTGCATGGTGACGCTGCCATTGGCGACTGTGGCTTCTTGTCCGGTTAAGGCATCGCGAACGACAGTGCCATCATTAAAGGTTTGAGCAACATTGATGGTTTTTGGCGCGTCAGTTGCGACAGGGCAAGAGTAGGTGATGTCCTGACTCTGTTTTGGTTTGATTTTTACAGTTAGCTCATTGGTGGTTGGATTGAGCGTAAATTGATAGGTATTGGCTTTGAAGATGCGCAGCGGCATTTGTGCATCAGTGGCGCAGTTATCCATTTTTAATGGACGATTGAACTTGATGCGATCTTCTTCTGCTAGGGCAAAGCTACTGCCACAGCTTTGCTTGCTGTCAGCAATGGTAAAGCTATAACTGCCTTTTTCGAGTTTTTGCTCGGCGACAAGTAAGCCTTGTGAGTTTTCCTCAAAAACAGCGGTGTCATCACCAACGCTTAATACGATGGCATTTTCTGGAATCTGGCTGCAAGCGCTCAGTAGACCAATAGAGAGTGCGAGAATTGTTTTTTTCATTGTGTCCTTCCCCCGAATAAACAGTCCAGTTATAGCAAAACTGTGCCTCTACAATCCGAGCTCTACACCAACAAGTTAAACGCGTCTCACCCTACAAATTTTAGTCTTGTTCACAAAATGAATAATAAGCGTCACCTTCATCGGTTTGAAGGCAACAAAAAAGGGAAGCATCTGCTTCCCTTTTACTTATTTCTTAATCACTTCGAAGAGTAATGAATTACTTTTGAAGCAAAGAAATGTCTGCGATCTGTAGGAACAGGTTACGCAGGTTGTTCAGTAGTGTCAGACGGTTCTTCTTAAGTGCTTCGTCGTCTGCCATTACCATTACGTTATCAAAGAACGCGTCAACTGGTTCACGTAGGTCTGCTAGCTTGCTTAGGGCTTCTTGGTAGTTACCTGTAGCAAATGCTGGCTCTAGCGCTTCAGTCATTACTTCAACGCTTTCTGCTAGTGCTTTCTCTGCGTCTTCTTGTAGAAGTGCTAGGTCGATGTCTGCTGCTAGTTCGCCGTCGAATTTCGCTAGGATATTACCTACACGTTTGTTCGCTGCTGCTAGAGACTCTGCTGCTTCTAGTTCACGGAAGTGAGAAACCGCTTTAACTCGTTGGTCGAAGTCTGCTGGTTTCGTCGGACGACGAGCTAGAACCGCTTGAATGATGTCTACGCTGAAGCCTTCGTCTTGGTACCAAGCACGGAAACGACCAAGCATGAACTCGATAACGTCTTGTTCAACATTGTCGTTGGTTAGACGCTCACCAAATAGTGACTTCGCTTTCGCTACTAGGTCAACAAGATCTAGGTTGTAGCCGTATTCAACGATGATACGTAGTACACCTAGAGATGCGCGGCGTAGTGCGAATGGGTCGCTGCCTTTAGGCGCTTGACCAATACCGAAGATACCTACGATAGTGTCTAGCTTGTCTGCCATTGCAACTGCAGTTGAAACACCGTTAGATGGCAGTTCATCACCTGCGAAACGAGGCATGTATTGCTCGTTCAGTGCGACTGCAACTTCTTCTGCTTCACCGTCGTGGCGAGCATAGTGCATACCCATAACGCCTTGAGTATCCGTGAATTCGAATACCATTGAGGTCATTAGGTCACATTTTGCTAGTAGACCAGCACGCTTTGATTTCTCAACGTCAGCACCGATTTGCTCAGCAATGTAGCCAGCAAGCTCTGTGATGCGGTCTGTTTTGTCTTTGATCGTACCCAGTTGCTTTTGGAAGATCGCTTGCTCTAGTTCAGGCAGACGGTCGATAAGCGGACGCTTACGGTCTGTGTTGAAGAAGAACTCTGCGTCAGCAAGACGAGGGCGAACTACTTTCTCGTTACCTTCGATTACGTAACGAGGCTCTTTTGATTCGATGTTCGATACGAAGATGAAGTTAGGTAGTAGCTTCTTGTTTTCGTCATAAACAGGGAAGTACTTCTGGTCACCTTTCATGGTGTAAACCAACGCTTCAGAAGGCACTTTTAGGAACTCTTCTTCGAACTTCGCTGTTAGTACTACTGGCCATTCAACCAGAGACGTTACTTCTTCTACTAAGTCATCTTCTAGGTCAGCGATACCGCCAACCGCTGCTGCCGCTTTTTGTGCGTCAGCGAGGATGATTGCTTTACGCGCTTCGTAATCTGCCATTACTTTACCGCGCTCTTCTAGGATTGCAGGGTATTGCTCAGCAGAATCGATAGTGAACTCTTGCTCACCCATGAAGCGGTGACCACGGATAGTGCGGTCAGAAGCAACACCAAGGATCTCGCCTTCGATTAGGTCGCTGCCCATTAGCATGGTTAGCGTCTTAACTGGACGGATGAACTGAGTTGTTTTGTTACCCCAGCGCATTGGTTTTGCGATAGGTAGGTTTGCTAGTGCTTTCGCTGCAAGTTCAACGACGATCTCAGACGTTGGCTGACCTTTCACTTCTTGTTTGAACAGTAGCCATTCACCTTTGTCTGTAACCATGCGCTCTGCTTGGTCAACCGTGATGCCACAACCGCGTGCCCAGCCTTGAGCCGCTTTTGTTGGGTTGCCTTCCGCGTCAAACGCTGCAGAAACCGCAGGACCACGCTTTTCAACAACTTTGTCAGACTGGCTGTCTGCTAGTGCTGCTACTTTAAGTGCAAGACGACGAGGTGCCGCGAACCATTTCACGCCTTCGTGAGCAAGCTCAGCGCCTTTTAGTTCTGCTTCGAAGTTTGCTGCGAATGCTTCAGCTAGTGTGCGAAGTTGCGTTGGTGGTAGCTCTTCTGTACCTAGCTCGATTAGAAATTCTTTTGCCATGTTACTCTACCCCTTACGCTTGTTCTTTCTTACACATTGGGAAGCCAAGAGCTTCACGCGATGCGTAGTATGCTTCTGCAACTGCTTTCGTCAGGTTGCGGATGCGTAGGATGTAACGTTGGCGTTCAGTTACTGAGATCGCTTTACGCGCGTCTAGTAGGTTGAATGCGTGACCCGCTTTTAGAATGCGCTCGTAAGCAGGTAGTGGCAGTGGCTTTTCAAGCTCAAGCAGCTCTTTACACTCTTTTTCACACTGTTCGAAGAAACCAAATAGGAATTCCACGTCTGCGTGCTCGAAGTTGTAAGTCGATTGCTCTACTTCATTTTGGTGGAAGATATCACCGTAAGTCACTTTGCTGCCATCTGGTGCGATGTTCCAAACTAGGTCGTAAACAGAGTCTACTTCTTGGATGTACATTGCTAGACGTTCGATACCGTAAGTGATCTCACCAGTTACTGGCTTACACTCAAGACCACCAACTTGCTGGAAGTAAGTAAACTGGGTCACTTCCATGCCGTTTAGCCAAACTTCCCAGCCCAGACCCCATGCGCCTAGTGTTGGGTTTTCCCAGTTGTCTTCTACGAAACGGATGTCGTGTACAAGAGGGTCAATACCAAGAACTTCAAGGGAGCCAAGGTACAACTCTTGAATATTGTCAGGCGATGGTTTTAGCGCTACTTGGAATTGGTAGTAGTGCTGAAGACGGTTAGGGTTTTCACCGTAACGGCCATCAGTAGGACGACGTGAAGGTTGTACGTAAGCTGTCGACATTGGCTCTGGGCCAAGCGCTCGTAGACAGGTCATTGGGTGAGAGGTACCCGCACCCACTTCCATATCTAGCGGTTGAACAATGGTACAACCATTTTGAGCCCAATAATCCTGCAGCGCGAGGATCATTCCCTGGAAGGTTTTGATATCGTATTTTTGCATAAGTCAGGTTCGCGCGATTCTCTTGTTACTCGTTAATTCGTCATCTATGCCGAGTTTTTCAACTCTAACAACGGCGATAAAGAGTAATTACGGTTGAATAAATTAACAATCTAGTATAACCAGATATTGAGCATGGGAGTAGAGCTAATCTTGATTAATTCGTGGGCGATTTTCTCCTTTAATGAATTTTTACCGCGTTATCTGCTGTATTTTTCCTAAAAGGGAGTTTTCGCCTGCTTTGGCTCTTGAGAAGCGCAACAAAGGTGGCTAGAATTGCGCCTGTCTTTGGGGAGTAGCTTACCTGATGAAGTTTCTGTTTCATCTGGTTCGTCCGTCAACATAATTGGTGCAAAATCACCATGGCGTTCGAGACTTGAAGCCTTTCAAGTTTAGCAAGACCTTAGACAAATCATCACGAACCGGGGTAGGGGCGTGAGGTTTGTCTTCGGTTAAAAATAATAATCCCTGCCCCAATGAGCATGTCGTGAGCGTTTTAGCTATTTCAATTACTACTGTAGCGTTAGCAGAAATTGGCGATAAGACCCAATTGCTATCTCTATTACTCGCAAGTCGTTACCGAAAACCAATCCCAATTATTGCAGCAATCTTTTTGGCAACTATTGCCAACCACGCTTTGGCTGCATGGTTAGGTGTGGTTGTCGCAGACTATCTATCACCTGAGATTTTAAAGTGGGTGCTGGTGGTCAGTTTTGTCGCGATGGCGGCTTGGGTTCTGATCCCGGACAAACTGGATGATGACGAGCAGATTTCTAATCGAGGCCCATTTATTGCCAGCTTTATCGCGTTCTTCGTTGCGGAGATAGGCGATAAAACTCAGATCGCCACTTCCATCTTAGGGGCGCAATACGCGGATGCGTTAAGTTTGGTGATTATCGGTACCACAATCGGTATGCTGCTGGCGAATGTACCTGTGGTCCTGATTGGTAAATTGTCGGCCGACAAGATGCCTTTAGGGCTGATCCGTAAAATCACCGCATTTTTGTTTATTGCTCTGGCAATAGGGGCTGCACTGTTCTGATTTTTTGCACGTGAAATGATGTGAGTTATCAATCATTAGTAGCGTGCTGCGCGAGTTCAAACTCTGACTCTAAATCGTTCCGTTGCGTGACGGATGACATATAAGTGTCATACTTGTCATGGTAGTTTAATGGTGTGAATGATAGCGAGAGGGCAAGTTTATGCTTACACGTTACATGGGGATGTCCCCGAAGAGTCAGAGTTATTTATTCACTTTTGGTTTAGCGCTGTGTTTACTAGCGATGGTGCTAACTGATATGTGGTTACCGATTGTAGCAGGATCGTTCGTTCTTACTGGATTGACAGTAGAAGCGTGGATTCGTGTCGCTCACATCATTCCTATGCATGAAGAGATGCGGGCAATGAAGAAACAACTTAACAAGCTCCAATCAGAAGTTCGCACACTCGAATACGACGAATAAACAAACGGCAGCCAATATTGGCTGCCGTTTTTAGTTCGACCAGATTATTCCAATCCTTTCTTGATCAGGTACTGATACGGAACTTGCTCCGTTTGTGCCGCAACTAATTGGTGGTCCATAAAGCGGCAGAAACTCGGAATGTCTCGAGTTGTGGATGGATCGTCTGCTTTGACCAGCAAAATCTCACCATCTTGCATGTTGCGAATTGTCTTCCTGACCATCATCACTGGCTCTGGGCAGCGCAGTCCTTCCGCCTCTAATGTCTTGTTTGCCAGTTCAGGATTAAAGCTCATAGTGTGATTCTCGTAACTAACTGAGCGTTGAATTTTACTTTCGTTGAAAAAATATTCAATAACCACTTGGCAAACCGAATTTTTTGTTTTACCTTAAATTAACAATTTGGTAACAACTGGCAAGGGAGAGGCAATGTTAACAGCGTTAGACAGACTTACGATTTACTCAGTGCTGTGTTTTATCTCGTTTTGTGCATTGGTACTCAGGACGCCAGCTGACACCTCTTTGACGCCTCTAGTAGGCATGGTTGCCACTATTATTGGGATTTGGATCGAGATGCGCAGATGGTCTGGTGCATCTGAGCAAGAAAATTAGCGCTTCTTGCTTGGATCAGAATGCTTTTAATAACGCTCACCTATTTTTATTTTACCGACACTTCATTCCGACACTATCCCCATTTTTCTTGGGCTTCCCCGCTGAAAGGCGGGATTTTTTTTGCCTAAAGAGTACAATTTACCCAAACACATACAAAATAAGTGGCTAATTTGTGGAACTGGAAGACATCTATCGCCGAGATTTAAATTTACTGGTTGCGTTGCGAGTACTGATAGAAGAAAACAGTGTCAGTAAGGCGGCAACACGTCTGAACTTGAGTCAATCGGCAATGAGTCGTGTGCTTGGTCGTCTACGCGACTTATTGGGAGACCCGCTGTTTACTCGTCAGGGACAGCATTTGATCCCAACTCAGAAAGCGTTAGAGATCGATCGCTCATTGGGCGAACCATTAGAGTCTTTACGTCAGTTGTTATCTCCGGTTGAGTTTGACCCATTGCAATGCGTACAGACTTTCAACATCGTGACCACCGACTATGCCATGCAAACGATCTTACCGTTCGCTTTGCCGAGAATTTACCAAGAAGCGCCAAACGTGTCTTTCAACTTCTTACCACTGCAACACGACCGTTTATCAGATCAGCTCACTTATGAAGGTGCAGACTTAGCGATTTGTCGCCCGACAGGCCCGGTGGAGCCTCTACGCAGTGAAGTGTTGGGGCGAGTGGGGGTGCTGTGTATGCTTTCAAAACAGCATCCATTAGCGAATAAAGAAATGAGCTTGGATGATTATCTGAGTCATCCACATGCCATGATCGCCATCAGTGATGGTGTTAAGGCACTGATCGAACAAGCTTTGATGGAGAAACCTAAGCGTAAAATGGTCCTGCGGGCGTACCATTTAGAAGCCGCATTGGCGATCATGGATACCTTGCCAATTATCATCACAGTGCCAGCGGATTTGGCGTATCTGGTTGCCGAGCGTTATGACTTGGTGGTGAAACCGTTACCATTCCAATTCACGCCGTTTGAATACTCGATGATTTGGCATGCGCGTTGCGAGCATTCTCCCGCTCAAGAATGGTTAAGAACGATTGTGCGTGAAGAGTGTAGTCGTCTGATAGCTAAACGTATCGAAGATATGGGACTGAACTGCTAACAAAAAAGAGCCAGCAATGCCGGCTCTTCGTCTGTTTACACTGAGTCAGTGTTTATAGCTTGATAACCACACGACCCGTTACTTGACCGTTGGTGATGTCTTCTGCATATTTCGGTGCTTCAGCAAGAGCAACTTCAGTACACGCTTGCTCGAAGTAGCTGTCTGGTAGTAGCTCTACCAGCTTTTCCCATGCAGCGATACGTTTCTCTGTTGGGCACATTACTGAGTCCACACCTTGTAGGCGAACATTACGTAGGATGAACGGCATCACTGTGGTTGGTAGATCAAAACCACCTGCAAGACCACAAGCTGCAACTGCACTGTTGTAATCCATTTGCGCCAATACTTTTGCTAGTACTTTGCTGCCTACAGTATCAACCGCACCTGCCCATACTTGTTTTTCAAGCGGACGTGCTGGTTCTTCAAATTCAGTACGGTCGATGATGCGGCTAGCACCTAGTTTTTCAAGTAGCGGGCCATTTTTCTCTACACGACCTGTCACTGCAGCAACTTTGTAGCCAAGCTGTGCTAGAAGCGTTACTGCGACTGAGCCTACACCGCCACTTGCGCCAGTTACTAGGATTTCGCCATTTTCAGGTTTGATGCCTGCATCAAGCAGTGCTTGAACACACAGCATACCAGTGAAGCCAGCAGTACCAACCATCATTGCTTTCTTGCTGTCTAGACCTTTTGGTAGTGGTACTAGCCAATCCGCTTTTAGACGAGCACGCTGAGACATACCACCCCAGTGGTTTTCACCCACGCCCCAGCCAGTAAGGACAACTTTGTCACCAGCTTGGTAGCGGCCGTCTTCTGAGCTTACTACCGTACCTGCTAGGTCAATACCTGGCACCATCGGGAAGTTACGGATGATTTTACCTTTACCTGTGATCGCAAGGCCGTCTTTGTAGTTTAACGATGAGTAATCAACGTCAACCAGAACGTCGCCTTCAGGCAGTTGTGTTTCATCGATTTGCTCGATGTTAGCGATAGTACGTTTGTCTTCTTGATTTAGAACTAGAGCATTAAACATAAGGTTCTCCGATTGTGCGGTAGCATGACTCTGGGTCACATGCAGCAAGATATCAACTGGTCTAAGTGTATGTCTTCTTTGTCTATGAATAAAATGAAACTTGAGCATTTAATGTATGCTCTTCATGCATGTTTGATGTAAAACAAAGGGCGACATCAATTGTCGCCCTTAAGTGTAATACTAAAAATTTTAGTACTAGTTCATTTGCTTATGATTGTTGGCTCGATCACTACAACAACGTCTTGAACTGTTATGGTCGTTCAAATACTGTCGCAATGCCCTGACCCAAACCGATACACATGGTGGCCAGACCGTATTTCGCGTCTTTGGCTTCCATTAGGTTGATCAACGTTGTTGAGATACGTGAACCAGAACAGCCTAGTGGATGACCCAATGCTATCGCACCACCGTTAAGGTTGACCTTCTCATCCATAACATCAAGCAGGCCTAAGTCTTTAGCACACGGCAGAGACTGCGCGGCAAATGCTTCGTTTAGCTCAACCACACCCATGTCTTCAATTGAAAGACCGGCACGCTTGAGCGCTTTTTTCGTCGCAGGTACAGGACCGTAACCCATAATAGAAGGATCGCAGCCCGCAATGGCCATGCCTTTAATACGTGCACGAATCTTCAAGCCAAGCTCATTGGCTTTCTCTTCACTCATGATCAACATCGCTGATGCACCATCAGACAGAGCCGATGATGTACCGGCTGTTACTGTACCGTTTGCAGGGTCGAACACTGGGCGAAGTTGAGATAGACCTTCAACGGATGTTTCAGGGCGAATCACTTCGTCGTAATCCAGAGTGAACAGTGTGCCGTCTGCTGCGTGGCCTTCAATTGGTAGAATTTCGTTTTTAAAACGACCCTCTACGGTTGCTGCGTGCGCACGAGCGTGAGAGCGAGCGGCAAACTCGTCTTGTTGCTCACGGCTAATACCATGTAATTTACCAAGCATTTCAGCCGTTAAGCCCATCATACCCGCAGCTTTTGCTACGTTCTTTGACATACTTGGGTGAAAGTCTACACCGTGGTTCATTGGCACATGCCCCATGTGCTCAACACCACCAATTAGGCAGATTTCAGCATCGCCAGTCATGATGGCACGTGTACCGTCGTGAAGCGCTTGCATTGATGAGCCACACAAGCGGTTCACCGTCACGGCGCCAATTTCAATCGGCAGACCAGCAAGCAGCGCCGCATTACGTGCAACGTTAAAGCCTTGCTCTAGTGTTTGCTGTACACAGCCCCAGTAGATGTCTTCAATCTCGCTTGGGTTCACTTGTGGGTTACGCGCAAGAATGCCTTTCATTAGGCGCGCAGATAGATCTTCTGCTCGTGTATGACGGAAAGCACCACCTTTAGAGCGACCCATTGGAGTACGTAGACAATCGACTACGACAACATTTCTTGTTTGATTAGTCATTTTAGAATCCCTCCTTAGATAGAACCTTGCTGTTGTGCACCGTAAAAGCTTTCACCTTTCGCCGCCATATCAATCAGCATTTGCGGTACTTGGTACATCGCACCTAGCTCGGCGTGTTGTTTTGCCATTTCAACGTATTCAGCAATACCCACGCTGTCTAGATAGCGGAATACGCCACCGCGGAATGGAGGGAAACCAAGACCATAAACCAATGCCATATCTGCTTCCTGCGGAGTCGCGATGATGCCTTCTTGTAGGCACAGCACCACTTCGTTGATCATTGGAATCATCATACGTTGAATGATGGTCTGATCGTCAAAGTCCTGCTTATCGGCACAAACGTCAGCAAGTACTGGTAAGATCGATTCGGAGAAGGTTTTCTTCGGCTTACCTTTTTTATCTATGGTGTAGCTGTAGAAGCCATTACCATTTTTCTGACCATATTTGTCTGCTTCGAACAGTGCATCAATCGCATCACGACCTTGTTTACCCATACGCTCAGGGAAACCCTCTGCCATCACAGCTTGTGCGTGGTGCGCGGTATCAATGCCGACTACGTCAAGCAAGTACGCCGGTCCCATCGGCCAGCCAAACTTACGCTCCATGACTTTGTCGATTTTCGTAAAGTCAGCACCATCACGAAGTAGCATGCTGAAGCCGCCAAAGTATGGGAACAATACGCGGTTAACGAAGAACCCTGGGCAGTCATTAACGACAATTGGTGATTTGCCCATTTTCGCAGCATACGCCACAACACGATTGATGGTTTCATCAGAGGTGTGCTCACCACGGATGATCTCAACAAGAGGCATACGATGCACTGGGTTGAAGAAGTGCATACCACAGAAGTTTTCTGGGCGTTTTAGTGATTTTGCCAATAGGTTGATAGGAATCGTCGAGGTGTTTGAGGTGATAACGGTGTCGTCACCGACATGGGACTCAACTTCACTCAAAACTGCTGCTTTTACTTTCGGGTTTTCAACGACAGCTTCAACAATCACATCAGAGTTTTCAATACCTGCGTAATGTAAGCTCGGTGTGATTGACGCTAAAATACCCGCCATCTTAAAGCCATCAATGCGACTGCGAGATAAGCGTTTATTCAGCAGCTTAGATGCTTCAGTCATGCCTAGGTCGAGCGACGCTTGTGCGATGTCTTTCATCAAGACTGGCACACCTTTTAGCGCTGATTGGTAAGCAATGCCGCCACCCATGATACCTGCACCTAATACGGCTGCACGTTGCGTGTCTTTACTTGCTGACTTCGCTGCTTTTTTCGCAATGCCTTTGATGTATTGATCATTAAGGAATAGGCCAACGAGTGATTTTGCTTCTTCCGTTTTAGCCAATTTCACGAAGTGCTTACGTTCAATGTCTAACGCTTCATTACGTGCAAAGCGAGCACCTTCTTCAATCGTGATAACGGCTGTCATTGGGGCAGGGTAGTGAGGACCTGCTTTTTGTGCCACCAGACCCTTCGCCATGGTGAAGCTCATCATTGATTCAAGCTTACTCAGCGTTAGCGGAGATGTTTTCTGTGCTCGGCGTGCTTGCCAGTCAAGTTTCTCATTAATTGCAGAGTTAAGAGTTTGTAGTGCTGATTCGTATAAAGCATCAGTCTCTACAACAGCATCGAGTAAGCCAATTTTCAATGCTTCATCAGCTCGGCATGCTTTACCTTGGGTGATGATTTCCATTGCGCTGTCTGCGCCAATAACGCGAGGTAAGCGTACACAACCACCAAAGCCCGGCATGATTCCCAGTTTCGTTTCTGGTAGGCCGATGCTGGTGGTTTTGTCACCAATACGCATGTCTGTTGCTAGCACACATTCACAACCGCCACCAAGAGCGTGGCCTTTGATCACTGAGATGGTCGGAACGGGTAAGTCTTCTAATTTGTTAAAGATGCTATTAGCAAATTGCAGCCATTGGTCGAGCTCGGCATCCGTTTTAGCAAACAGACCTAAAAACTCGGTAATGTCTGCGCCTACAATGAATGCGTCTTTATCTGAAGTGAGCAACAACCCCTTGAGGCCTTGATGGGCAATGAGCGCATCAATAGCTTTATCTAGCGATTCTAATGTCGCTAGGTCGAGTTTGTTGACGGATTTTGGAGAGCAGAAGCTTAGCTCTGCAATACCATCTTGTATTTCCTTTACCTGTAGGGTTTCGGCTTGGTAAATCATTGTCTATCTCCATGACATACAATCGTGGATTGTCTGTATACCTATTTCAACGACGCCGTGTACCTCGGCAAATAGGTATCGAGGAAGTCGTTTTATTTTTGTTCTGGTTTGACCAGTAAGGTTAGTTTGGATCGTGGATTGTTTAATTTCAATACATTTTTTAAACAAGTGTTTAACATTGTGCGCTGTGGCAGATCTTATGCGACGGGTAAATCACACTCGTGATAGACTTCAGGCAAATAGACATGAATCCATAATCCTATGAATGACAAGCCTTATCTGATTCCAGCAGAGCCCGCTCAATTTGAAGAAGAAATTAAAAAGAGCGTCTTCATTACTTATTTGGCACACACGCCAAGTATCGAAGCTGCAAAAGCATTTGTTGATCAAATCAAAGCTAAACACGCTGATGCTAGACATAACTGTTGGGGCTTTGTTGCTGGTCGACCAGAAGATTCGATGAAGTGGGGCTTTAGTGATGATGGAGAACCTTCAGGGACGGCAGGCAAACCAATCCTGGCGCAGCTGTCTGGATCTGGGGTGGGGGAGATCACGGCTGTGGTCACGCGATACTCTGGTGGAATCAAGTTAGGTACAGGCGGCTTGGTTAAAGCGTATGGGGGTGGGGTTCAACAAGCGCTCAAGCTGCTTCAAACTATTGAGAAAAAAATAACCACAAAGCTCAGACTAACGTTAGACTATGGGTTTATGCCTATCGCACAATCAATCATGCCGCAATTTGGTGCGATAGAAGTCGAGGCTGAATACAGCGATCAGGTCGTATTAGTGGTGGAAATTGAGCTTCGAGAAGTGAGCGCGTTTACCCAAGCAATCATCAATAAAAGCGGGGCAAAGGCAATTGTCACTCCGCTAGACGGACAATAATGAAAAACAGGAAGCAACAGGGACAGCTTCGCTAGTCAATTTATCCATGCAATTTCGTTCAATTATTCGAATCGTCGGGCTACTGCTCGCACTCTTTAGTGTCACTATGCTTGCGCCAGCACTCGTTGCGCTGATCTATCGAGATGGTGCTGGTGTGCCTTTTGTCACGACATTTTTTGTTCTGCTGTTTTGTGGGGCCGTTTGTTGGTACCCAAACCGCAGGTATAAGCACGAGCTTAAAGCTCGAGATGGCTTTCTTATTGTCGTCTTATTCTGGACAGTACTTGGCAGTGCAGGCTCGATCCCCTTTCTCATTGCTGACAATCCGAACGTCTCAGTGACAGATGCGTTTTTTGAATCGTTTTCTGCTCTCACGACGACCGGGGCGACCGTTATTGTTGGTTTGGATGAGTTACCTAAAGCGATTCTATTCTATCGACAGTTACTGCAGTGGTTCGGCGGTATGGGAATCATCGTATTAGCGGTGGCGATTTTGCCAGTACTTGGCATCGGTGGTATGCAGCTTTACCGCGCCGAGATCCCAGGTCCAGTCAAGGACACTAAAGTGACGCCGCGCATAGCAGAAACTGCTAAGGCGCTTTGGTACATCTATCTGAGCCTGACTATCGCCTGTGCTTCGGCTTTTTGGTTAGCTGGTATGACGCCATTTGACGCCATCAGTCACAGCTTTTCAACCATTGCCATTGGTGGCTTCTCTACCCACGATGCCAGCATCGGATACTTTGATAGTTACGCGATTAATCTTATTACCGTGGTTTTTCTGCTTATATCTGCATGTAACTACACACTGCACTTTGCTGCATTTGCATCAGGTGGCGTACATCCCAAGTATTACTGGAAAGATCCTGAGTTTCGTGCCTTCTTGTTCATTCAAGTGCTGCTATTTATCATTTGCTTTCTATTATTACTGAAACATCACTCTTACACATCGACATACGATGCTTTCGATCAGGCTCTGTTCCAAACCGTATCAATATCCACAACAGCGGGCTTTACGACAACAGGTTTTGCGGATTGGCCGCTCTTCTTACCTGTGCTGTTATTGTTCTCTTCCTTTATAGGTGGTTGTGCTGGTTCAACAGGCGGCGGCATGAAAGTGATCCGTATCCTGCTTCTTACCTTACAAGGTGCGCGTGAACTAAAACGTTTAGTCCATCCACGCGCGGTTTACACCATCAAAGTAGGTGGCAGTGCCCTACCGCAACGTGTTGTCGATGCGGTTTGGGGTTTCTTCTCCGCATACGCATTGGTATTTGTGGTTTGTATGTTGGGGTTGATTGCAACAGGAATGGATGAGCTCAGTGCGTTCTCGGCGGTGGCTGCGACTCTGAACAACCTCGGTCCTGGCTTGGGAGAAGTAGCGCTGCACTTTGGTGATGTTAACGACAAAGCAAAATGGGTATTGATAGTTTCTATGCTGTTTGGTCGTTTGGAAATCTTTACCTTACTTATTCTACTTACGCCGACGTTTTGGCGTAGCTAAGGGGAAATCGTGGCAAAAGCATTATTTCTATACTCTTCCCGCGAAGGGCAGACTAAAAAAATTCTCCACTATATAGATGAACAACTTCCAGACTTCGATTGTGAGCTGGTGGATTTACATAATGTCGAGACGATTGACTTCAGCCAATACGACAGAGTATTGATAGGCGCCTCTATTCGCTATGGCCATCTTAATAAAAAGCTATACCAGTTTATTGAGCGAAACCTCAATCAATTGGAGCAAAATAAAGTGGCATTTTTCTGCGTAAACCTAACCGCTCGTAAAGAGGACCAAGGAAAGGATACACCTGAAGGTAGTGCCTACATTCACAAGTTCCTAATTAAGTCGCCTTGGAAACCAACGCTAATAGGTGTTTTTGCTGGTGCACTTTATTACCCACGTTACAGCTGGTTCGACAGAACTATGATTAGGTTCATTATGTCGATGACGGGTGGCGAAACTGATACGACCAAAGAGGTGGAGTACACCAATTGGGAAAAAGTGGCTCTTTTCGCAGATAAATTCAGAGAACTGTAGAAATAACGTGCTCTTTTGACCGCTTTTGATGCAAATTTATCCGAACGATAAAAAAATCAAAAAAAACGAGAAAAAGGGCTTGCCAATGTGATCGCAATCTCTATAATGCCACCTCGCTGA